>JACQHZ010000116.1 GCA_016198745.1 Verrucomicrobiota bacterium | reverse complement strand
GGATCTCCCACGCTCAACCTGAGAATCTCACGCTCCTACCCGGGAAAACCCAGGCCGCATCTTGAGAAAAAGTCCACGCCCCAGCGTGAGACGGAACAGGAAGGATTCTATGAAGCGCTCGGCTTCGACAGATTGAATGGCGCGTCACCCGATGGATATGCTATGTTCTTTTTGGATTCCCAGGACGCGCTGGCGCTGTTAAAAACGCTCCATGAAAGGGGGATCATCTCCGATGAAAAACCGATTGATTTGGAAAAAGCAGCCGCTGCAGAAACTTTTGGCGCACTCGCCGTAAGAGGGCGGCATCGTGATCGCCTTCTGCCCTTTTACCCCCCGGAAGGGTACAAGCCCAAACGGCAGAACGTTCTTCGTGTGGTTCAGATTGCAATGGACGCCGTAAAAGCGCTTCACGCTGACCAGCAGCCCTTGCGAACCGGCGGATTTTCGATTCGCTTCCGCCATCGCGGTAAAACCGATCATCTCTCTCTGGTGAAAAGGTAAATCATTCGACATGAAGGACGAAAAGGTTGCCCTGCAAATTTCCAGCGTGAAACGTGATTCGCGATGGAGGAACAGTCGCGGCGGTAAATCTGTCGGCCCGGTTGCCATCCACAGGTTCTGTAGGGCAGGCGGCCCTGCCTGCCGCTTATGAAAATGACAACCCCGAACGCCATCGGGATTGCCCCGTTCCCGCCCTCAACATGCATCGTCAACCCTGAATCCTGAACTGAGCAGTCACCACATTCTTTCATTTTTTTATTGCAATATAAATATCTGTATTATAATAGATACCTAAATGTCTTCAAAACTGAGATCCCGCAAGGGAGAGGTCCCGAAGTACCTTTGTATCAAGCGAGCGATTCAAGAGGGAATCACCCGGGGGGATTTTCTCGCTGGACGCCTGCTGCCCTCGCAAAAGGATTTGGCGCAAACCTTCAAGGTCAGTCAATTGACAGCAGTGCGGGCACTCAACGAATTGCGCGCGGAGGGAGTGATTCGCCGCCAAGCGGGCAAGGGCAGCTTCGTCAACAATACGACCTTGTTGCGCAGTCAGATTGGGATTCTGACGTATTTGGATAAAACCTGTCCTTGTGTTTCGGTTTATCCCCAGAACCTCCTGCGTTCGCTGGTGAACCGACTTCATCAGCTCGGCGAGCATCCGCAAATCTTCACCACCTTTGGGACATCCGTGATCGGCGACATCCGCCAGCACGGGCGGGAAGTTCTCGATCAGTGCGCATGCGGACGGATCCGCTGTCTGATCGTTGAGAGCAGCTACAACACAGCGGAGGTGGAAGCGGCCTTGGCGCCTTTCGGAGTGGCGGCGGTGGGGGCCAACTCGGAAAAGGCGATGACCCGCTTCAATTTCGGTTTGGATATGAACGCGGTGGTCGAGACTGGTTTGCGGCACCTGTTGAAGCAAGAAGTTCGCAAGATCGCGATCATGGATGGGCGGCCCACCTACGTGGACACAAAACCGAAGATTCAAACCTATCTCCGTCTGATGGAGGAACAACGCCTCGCCATCCGCCCCGGCTGGATCTGCGCCGATGAACCCGATGATCCAAATTCAGGTTTCCTGGGATTCCGCCGCATCTGGGAAATGGATGCGCGGCCGGAAGCCATTCTCATTACGGATGACATCATGGCCCAGGGCGCAGTCAGGGCGATGATTGAGCTTGGAGTCAAAGTCCCCGACGACCTGAAGGTCGTTGTGGCGATCAACCGCTGGTCCGGTCTTTATTTTCCGATCCCCATCACCGCGTTGGAAATGGATATGGAACCGTTGGGTGTGGCAGGCGCGGAACTTGCTCATGGCCTCGTGATGGGGAAACCGCCCGAGCCGGCTCAGGTTTGGGTCAAGCCGCTCCTGCGAATTCTTGATGCTGAAAACCCCGCGACCGATTTTAGCTCAGCAGCCCGTTCGACGCAGCCCGTCGTGGCGGTGTCTGGCGCGGAGCAGCGCCTGCTCCCAGAAGGACCGGGGAGCTTGCCCCACGCGAAGTCGAGGAGCGAGCAAGGTTTCACTTTAATAGAACTGTTGGTGGTGACGGCCATCATCTCGATCCTGGCCGCGCTGATGCTGCCCGCTTTGAAAAAGGCGCGGGAAAGCGCCAACAAGATTCAGTGTCTGAACAATATGCGCCAGATCGCCTTGGCCATGACCATGTACGCCGGTGAGAACAATGATTATCTGCCGGGTCCACGTTACGTTAATGGCGACAACTGGGTGGACCTTAGTTGGGATGCGACGTTGATCATCACCGGTTACCTGAAAGGCACCTATGCAGCTCCGAATGAATACCTCAAGTGCCCCGTTTTCTTGTGTCCCAGCGACAAAATCCCGCAAACTTGGGGCCCGCAGCGCCGTTCCTACTCCGGTAATGCCGGCCATTGGTCATACCTATGCGGTTGGGGCGGGCCAAACTACAAGACTTGCCGATTCAGTCGTATCGTTAAACCGTCTGAATTCGTCCTGCTGCTCGAACGGAGCGATGCCTCCAACATTCTAGGTGTGGCGGCTAATAATTGTCAATACTGGGGTTACGCCATTTCACCCCATGCGTCCAATCCGCCGCCCGGCACTGGCAATCCGTCCGCCAACTATGCCTTTGCCGATGGCAGCGTCCGTTGGTTGAACTCGGCCGCGGCCTACGACTTCAACCAATGGTCCCGCAGCGGCGTATGGGAAGACCTGAGCGGCGAGTGGTAGGTTCCCGAAGCTAGGATCGTGGTTGCCTGACCAATGAACCTCATGAAAACAAGAGCGGTTGACAAACGTCGCGCCACCCCTTTTCCGGGGAATTTTGCAGACGCCTCGAACCTGTCGCGCACGATTCTCCTTCTGTCTCCCCTTATCGGATTGGCCCTGGCGGCGAGCGCGCCGGCACAGTCCGGCATCCGCAACGGTGGCTTCGAGGAGGGCGCGACTGGGTGGACTCTTAAAGCCGACACCGACTTTGCCGAAATTGCCGTCGAAAATGACCTTACCGCGCCGGAGGGGACCGAGGTCCTGCATATCTCGCACCAGCGCACGCGCTCGTCGAGCGCGGGGTTGCAGGCTAGTCTGGAGCCATGGACCTATTACTTGTGCTCCATTGATGTTCGGGTTGGACCGTACCTCCGCTCGGGTATGGGGTTGTGGTCCCAACCGTGGGGCCGCTTTTCCGAGTCGGACCTTGGCGAAGGTTGGCAGACTTTTCGCTTTGGATTGGCGACCGGAGCAACCGGCGTCGTGCCGATTGACCTGATTCTGAGTAACGCCGCGGGCGAAGTCTGGCTTGACAATCTGGTTGCGCGGAAATGCCGGCGCGAGGATCTCGTGCGCGTCTTTGGTTCCGATACTCCGTCCGGAATCCCCCTTTTGGCGTTGAAGAATCCGAACACCGCGGAAGCATCCGTCTGGCATGACGAGATGCCGGTCTCCACGCGTCTGGCGTCAACGGTGCGGTT
>JACQHZ010000117.1 GCA_016198745.1 Verrucomicrobiota bacterium | reverse complement strand
TCACGGGGGAAGGGTCGGGCGCGTTATTCGATTTCCTTGCTCAACATAACCCGAGCAGCGGCATTTATCCGGGATGGACGAGCATGGGATGGTACACTCTTTTTTCTCCGCGTGGCGGCGGCGCGTTCACGCTTCAAACCAGAAACAAGGATGCCTGCCATATTTGGATGACTCAGAAAAAAGACCCCTCTGCCGTAGCCATGGAATACAAGTTCTCGCGGATGCTGGTGGTGGAACCGGACGCCGCAGGAGAAGCAGAATATGAAATCGGATGGCACGACGGCGATTGGCATCAGTCCGCCGAGCTTTATCGGACCTGGATGAATTCCTGGATGCAAAAGCTTCCGACGCCAAACTGGGTCCGACACGCGGACGGATGGTTTGACGCCGGCCAGGGAATTGCCGCCCGGTACATGACGCACGGCTGGCCGAAAATGGAATGGTTCGGCGCGAGTTTCAGCGGAAATTTCGGGCGCGCGATGGACGGCACCATCTCATGCACCGATTTCCCATTCGTCAATCCCCGCCTCGGAACGGCGGCGGAGTTTCGCAAGGCGCATGCTGCCGCGAGAGAAAAGGGATGGCACAGTGTTTATTACTGGAACTGGATGGCGTGGAACGACGCCTTTGCGGATGCGTCGCACATCGGCCCCACGCCGCGCGCGTTGTTGCCGCCGGACATTCGCTTGCGCCCGCGCGGGTTTGTCGAGGAATATGGCACGCGCGATTCATCGGGCAAACTGGAGCCTTGCATCGGCCTCGGCATGTCGGCGTTCGAGTTCGCGGGCGATTATGTTATGTGTTCCGGTTCCACGGGATGGAAGGACATGCTGGTCGATGGCATGGCGCACAACTACGGCGCGGCGCTCGGCGCCGACGGCGTCTATTTGGATCAATCGGGGCTTGCCGCGCAATTCTGCGCAAGCACCGGGCATGGACATGGCAGTCAGCAGGCCGTTGCCGGAGTCGGCATGAGCGAGGTTTTCAAACGAAGTGTGGAGCAGGGGCGCCTGAAAAACCCGGATTTCGCGCTCGCGATCGAGGGCAATTGTGATCGCTACATGCAATCCGCCAGCTTCGGCCTCTGGCTGTCGTCCCCCTACTGGGATGGAAACGTTTTTCAGTATGTGTTTCCCGACGCCAAGTTGTTGCGCGGCCATCATAACGGTGGCGGCCTTAGCGTGACGATTGGCGAGTATGCGCGTTATCTGAACCTGTTTCTCACGGGCGATCTGGCGGGCAATTTCCACGAGTTGAAGGAATTTTACGCGCATCGAAAGAGAATCGGCGATTGGATGCACAACGGCGTCTTTCAGGATGATGTCGGACTGAGCGTCAGCAAACCCGGCATCGAAGCCAAATGGTTCAAACGCAATGAAAAAGAGCATCTCGGCGCTTGTGTCAATATCCACAATGAAGAATCGATTTCGGGCGCGATGTTGCGGTTGAGATGGTCCAAACTCAAAGGAACGCCTGTTGCGTTCGCCTATCTGTGGGGCGGCGAACTGAAGACGACGCCCGTTCAATGGGAAGACGATGCGGCGGTGATCGCGGTCCCAACCGCGCAGGCCTCGACGTTGCTGGTGATCGCCGAGGCGCCGCGGAATGAGTCCATTCGCGCGCATGGCTATTGGCCCCTGGCGTCCGGCCCCGACAAGCTGATCCTCGTCCTTGCGAACATCTCCGGCCGAAGCCGGACAGCAACACTCTCCTACCAATCGCCTGACAGTGTGACGCTGCGTGATCCGCCGCGCGCGCTCAAAGTGCCTGCGCGCGAGGTTGTTCGGCAGGAAATCCCAATGAGCGGCATCGCCCGAATGTTGTCGCGCGGAAACCTGGAAGTGCGCATCCAGGAGGGGGGATGGTTTCGCAAGACAACGAAACAAATTGCCTGTTCGCTGGCGCCTCCGCTGGTCAATGGCAGTTTTGAAACGGACTCGGCGGGCAATGGAACGCCCGATCTATGGGCGGCATGGGGCGTCGAAATTCTCACGCAATTGCTGCAGCTCAAAGAGTTTCCGCCGATCGTTCAAAATGACAAAGGCGTCATTCATCATGCGGACGGATTCATGGACCCGACGAACGCCGCCGAAGGAAAATACGGCCTCTTGTTGCCGGGTCGCTTGATGCTGCCGTACACCTGGTGTCGAAAACCCAGCGATCCGAGTCCGATTCCAAATCAACCCTTCTTTTTCAAGACCGGCCAACAACTCATTCTCAAACCGGCCACTCGTTATCGGCTTGGCTTTCAACACAAACAGGAGGCGGAGGATGGCATGTTGGAAATGACGGCCGAGGTGTGCGAATGGCCATACCGACCGCCACCCGCGTTCCCGCCGCAAAAGATTCCTGCGGCAAAAGAAAACCGCCGCTGGACGCCGTTCAGTTATGAGTTTGAAACAAACAAGGACCTCGAAGGAACGCCCGACCTCCAGATTGCCAACAAGAGCGCGGGCAAGGCATGGATTGATGCGGTCGAAATCCGGGAACTGGGCGGAGCGGAAACCAATTAACTTGTAAGGGGGAACCATGAAGCCTAATCACTCTCCTTCAACCAATCCATCCCCCTCAGCGGGGCTGCGGCGGACAGGTCGTCACTCGTCACTCGTCACTCGTCACTCGTCACTCGGTTTCACTCTCATCGAACTTCTTGTGGTCATCGCGATCATCAGCCTCCTGGCCGCTTTGCTCGCTCCCGCTTTGAAGAATGCCCGTGAGAAAGCGCGCGCCATTTCCTGCATGAACAACCTCAAGCAACTCGGCGCGGCCTTTTATCTGTACGCGCAGGACAACAACGACTACCTGCCGCCCTATAAGGAAAACGGATGGGGACCATCCCCGATGTGGTGTCAATACGTCAGCCCCTACCTGGGCAAGACCGCCAAGGAGTCGAATGGTTATCCGTCCGGAATGTTCGGCGGCGTTTATTTTACCGGCACTTACACCGGGTACATGGCCTGTCCAAGCGCGAAGGCGACGAGCACCGCGGCGAATGCCTATTCGTATGGCGTGAACTACAATGACGGCAGCGGGGCGCCGCTTGTCAACGGAGTGTTCGATTGGTTGACATGGGCCGGTTCCAGGAGGATTTCCGATGTCCGGCCAACCTGTTTCCTGGTCGCGGATGCCTTTACGGACAGTCCTTATACGCCCGCTTTATGGAGCGGCAAATGGGTTTGGAACAGCGATAGCGACAGCGACGGGGTCATGGATTCCTATGTGTTTCAGGGTGGCGTGCTCTACGGCGGGGTTGATCCGCGCCACACGCGCGGCGCCAACTTCCTTCTCGCCGACGGTTCGGTCAGACGGTTATCCATCCGGGACTGGATCGCCAACAAGGACAACATGTGGGACCCGTGAATTATGGCATGGTTCAAAGTTCACAGTTCAGAGGTTCACGGTTGGAGAACCCTCCTTGACAACACCATCTCTATCAACTTATGAAAAATATCCCTCCTGAAAAGCAAGGCAAGGCGCCCGAGAAATTCATTCGCTGGTTTCGCGAGGCGCGGTACGGAATGTTCATTCACTTCGGCCTGTACTCGATCCTCGGCCGGCACGAATGGGCGCTGTGTTACGAGCGGATTCCATTTGAGGAATATCGGAAGCTGGCCCGGCGCTTCAACCCCAAGCACCTCGATGTGCGCGCGTGGGCGGACCTCGCCCGCAAGTCCGGCATGCGCTACGCCTGCCTGACCACCCGGCATCATGAGGGGTTTGCGCTGTTTGACACCCAGGCATCCGATTTCAATTCGGTCAATTCTCCCGCTCGTCGCGACCTGGTCCGCGAATACGTGGAAGCCTGCCGGAATACCGGTCTGGGAGTGGGACTGTACTACTCGGTGGCGGACTGGGGCGATCCCGGTTTTCTCGCCGGACCCAGGCGCGATCCAAAGGCTTGGAAACGATTTGTTCGGATCGTTCATGAACAGCTCCGGGAGCTGATGACCCGCTACGGCCGGGTGGATTACCTCTTCTACGACGGCTGTCCGCCGCCGAAGACCTGGGGTTGCGCGACGATCAACGCCGAGATTCGTCGTCTTCAACCGCACATTCTCATCAGCAGCCGGTGCGGACTTGACGAAGACGTGATATCCGCCGAGGGTCACACAATCAGCGATCCCGGCAAACTTTGGGAAAGCTGCCTGACCACCAACAGCAGTTGGGGTTACAATTATGGCGATGATGACTGGAAAACCCCGC
>JACQHZ010000118.1 GCA_016198745.1 Verrucomicrobiota bacterium | reverse complement strand
CTGGATTCCTCCCGCCGTGGCGGGACGGGAATGACCTGAGTAATTACCCTTTTTCTTTATGGAGGATTGCGTGGTTCTTCAGAAGAGTCGCTTTTTTCGGCGCCAAAGATGTTCAAGAGGCTCTTGGCGCCTTTCTCCAAGGTATCAGCCACATTTTTGATGCCTCTGTCAAGAGTTTCAACGGTCAAGCCAAGCAAATTACGCGGCAACGATTCAACGAGCAGGTTCAGCACCAATTTCTTGATTTCAGCGCGACGCTGGATGTTTCGATAGACGCGATTTTTTGCGTTGACCTTGTATGTCTTCGGCCGGGTCATGCCGCGGCCTTCATCCAGGCAAACCACGGTTCCGAGAGAAATCGCCAGCTCATCAATGCGGAACCTGTCGTCCGCGTCGGGGTTCGGATTGGACGGAGACGATCCCTGCAATCGTTTCAAATTCAACTCGCCCTGAGCGTTTTTGACCGCTTTCACCTCGCTGATGTCGATGGCCAATTTTCGCAAGTGCGGTTCCCCGCGCAGGAAGGACAGGGGATCATACACAGCGTCCAGGCGTTGAATCTTCATGGCCAGCGGCTCCTTGTAAGCGCCTTTGGGATTGTGGATGATGATGTCCTTTGCAATCAGGCGCGGACGAGTCAACTGGATGTCGAGAGAGCCGATGGTCACCGAGAAACCGGTGGCGTGTTCGATGGCGTTTCTTGTCATCCATACGCCGACGCTGTTCCGGCCAAGGACAATTGCCGAGAAACCGGCCGCTGCCAGCGCGATGACAAGAAAAAACAATCGTCGGATCCACTTAAACATGGGGATTGGCATCAACCCGCATCTTCCGCCGCGTTTCGCAGAGGCGTCCCGTCGGGCTGCCTCCACATCGCGATTGTGAGAAATGCGGGTCAGGTGTTTGGAATTTCATAAACGGCCCGGTAAGGGGCAAGCGAGAACTTGCTCTGGCGCACATGAGGATGCAGAACCTTCTGGTAGAGCTGCAACTCAAAATTTCTGAGAATCGGAAATTCCTCCACCAGCCCCACGATGGGGGAGTGGCACTCGATCACATCCCATCTTCTCGAGTTGCCTTCGGGTTTTGCCTCAAGCAGATATCCGTCTTGTTCGCGCAGCCGCAGGAAATCGCGCAGCCGGTCCTCGATGAGGAGGGATTCCATCTTCTTTCGATATTCCTGAATGACATCCTGATAGATGGTGAACAAGACTTTTTCGGGCGCGTTTGTGCCGTAAATCCGTTTCAGCACGGACATCACCTGGCGAACGAGCGACGTGTCATGGCGCGGAAAGAAATCGGCGGCGGCGGCGGTGAGTTCGTACATTTGTTCCGGACGGCCCCGGCCGGCGGCCTTTGGTTTTCGTTTTTTGACGAGGAACCCGTCGCGTTCCAGTTCGACGCAATGCTGTTTGATCCCCATGTACGAGAGGCGGATGCTGCGCAGCAGGTCCGGCACCGAACGCGCGCCGTGCCTTTTGAGAGCGCACAGGATCCGGTATTTCCGGCTTTGTGCGAATCGGCGAAGCAATCGGGCTTTCATGGGCATTTTCTGCGATCCGATGCAGCACAGGCGCAACCGTCGCGCATGCTTTCCGGGCCAATGTGCGCGAACTGGACGAATTAACTGCCAAGGAGATGCTCGATCACCATCTGATCAAGCGCCTGATAGTTGCGGTCGGCGATCAATTCCCCGGCTTTTCCCTCATCAAAGGTTCGCGCTTTTTCCACCAATCGAAGGAATGTCTTACGGCTGTTGGCGAGATGATCCACCGCATGCTCGATTTTTGTCGAGCGAAAGGAATGGACGTCGAACGCCACGCATTCGCCCCGGCTGCCGAACTGGTTGCGTTCCAATACGCGCACCTGGTTGAAGGCGCTGCGCAGGTTCGCGCTGCCAAACGGCTTGTCCTGATCGAATTTGAGTCCGTTCTGATCGTTGAGGTGAACAGACCAGAGCTTGCCGGCCGACAGCGCAAAATCCATCTCGTCGGAAGGGTCCAACCCGGCAAGGATGCAGTGGGCGGTTTCGATCAATCCCCCCACCCTCTTCGGGTCGCACGTCAGATTGGACAGCGCCAGGGCGTGTCCGATGGTGGGGATATAGGCATGATCCATCGGCTCATTCGGTTTTGGCTCGATCGCAATCCGGATTTTCCGGTCATGCATCAGCATCGTATTGATCGCCTCCACCAGCAGTTCCACGCTGCGGCGTCCGTCCTTCGCCTCGCGAAGGTATGTCCCTTCGCGTGCGAACCACAACACGATCAGATCGCACCCGACCGCGCCGGCGATATCGATGGTTTGAAGCGATCTGTTGATCGCGTACTTCCGCGCCTTGGGATCATTGCTGGTGTAGGCGCCGTCAATCGTCTGCGGACTGAACCACAACCGCGGCGCAACGATTTCGGCAATGACGCCGGCATCATCCAATTTCTTCCGCAGTTCACCGGCTTCGCGCAGAACCTGCGGGGCGGACTTGTTGTCGATATCAGGGACAATGTCGTCATCATGAAACATCATCGCCTCGAATCCGAGTTTCCGAAGCTGCGCCAGCTTCCAGTCAAAGGGCTTGGGCAGCCGCACCGCGGGGCCGTACGGATCGGCGCCCTCGCTGATGTTCCAAGGGCCAAATGAAAAACGATATGGATGGGGTTTCGACATAAGCGGACTCCGTTGGTTGCAGGTGATGTGCCGCTGTTGTTCGGGACGCTTTCGCCTCAGGGGAATCTCCCGCCATTCAGCGGATCAAAACAGGGGGTTGCGGCTGAGGCTGCTTGCCTTTGCGGATGGTGATGGTTCCGTCCGGCGCGAGGTTGATCTCGGCGTCCGGATCTTTCTTGAGCGTCTCAACGATTTGCGAAACCACCTTGGCCCGTTCCGTCAGCATTTCTTTCTCCAGGCGGGCGCGGGCGCGCTCCGTGTCGAGTTGCATTTCGGTTTTCAACTTCTCGAACTCCAGATCTTCCAGCCGTTGCGTCCGCTTTGAAGCGCGGGCGGCTTCAAGGTCCCGGGCGACCTCCTCGCGGAGTTTGTCCGCCAGTTTGCGCGCCTTTTCGAGCCGTTGGAATCGTTTGGCTTCCGCGCCGAAAATTTCGGGCCAGCCGCGCGAATACGGATCGTCGGCCACCCCGTCCTCCACGGCGGGTTTCAGGGCGTCCAAGTAGGTGCGCTCGATGAGTCGCAATCGCTCCAAAATCGCATCATCCGGCGCATAAGCCGCTTCGTTGTCAGAATGTCGGACCATCCTGGTTTTGGGCGGCGCGGCGGCGTCGGTTTTTTCCGCGGGTTGGTCCGCCAGGGAGGCGCAACACGCGGCGAACATGAGCATGAGGGCGGTTGTGGTTTTCATGACACAATTAATTTCGCTAAGAGTTTGGAACCATGGGCAGCTTGCATGATTACGAAGCATTTTTCAATCTGAAAACCGGGGCATCTGGAGACGGAGGCTACAGGATTTTCCGCAAGTCTCATGCTTGCTAGTATCGTGACAATTTAATTATGCAACCGTGGCTGAGAGGATTTTGGCGATTGGGCAAGGCGGGCGTGGGAGTG
>JACQHZ010000115.1 GCA_016198745.1 Verrucomicrobiota bacterium | reverse complement strand
GCCAAGAGGCCAGGCAGCACTTTGTGCCACAAGAACTTGCGAGTGTTTGTCTGATTCAAGGGTTTCCGGCAGACTGCCGGAATCGAAGCGGGAGCGGCCAAGTGCTGGGTAGCCCAGCCCATCCAGCGGATGGGCTGCCTTCGGCGCATACTTCACATGGGGGTGTGAAATATGCGGGCTAACCGTATTTCGCCTTGCGATATTCCACCGCGAACGCGGCGCCGTCGTAGCCTGGATCGGATTCATCCAACTCGGCGAGCGAGATCTCCCGATCTCCATTCAACCATGATCGGCGAGCAGCGAGGGCGGCCAGTTCCGGCTCAATCAGGTCATCCATGGTCACCGGTGGAGTTGCGGTTTGTCCGGCAAGGTAGGGCAGGACCGATTCCAAAAGGGCGCGATAGAGTTTGCCGGTATCCACGGTGAACTGGCACACGTTTTTCTCCGTGACGATGGTGGCGTACGAGGCGAGCCATGCCGCCTGTTTGCCCACCACCACAAACCCCATCCGTCCGCCTGTCCCGCCCTGGCGGTGATCGGCCCAATTGATCTGCACGCGGCGCTGGGTCCCCTTGCCGAGGTGCCGCACGCAGCGGATGCCGGGTCCCATGATGCCGCACAACATCGAATACGCATGAATGCCGTAATTGAAATCATCCACCGCGCATCCGCAAACGGCGGTATGCGGCGCGCCGCGTTCCTCGACGGGCTTTGCCAGCCATGCGCGCGTCTCGACGCAAAACCGGAGGGATGATCCGCCGGTGATCCGCGCGCCGTCGCGCGTCCATTGCTGAAACTGCCTCAAATCGCGGAGCTTGCCAGCCAAAGGTTTATCAATCAACACCGCCTTGCCGGCCTCGACAAAGGGCCGGGCCTTGACGACATGCGTATCCCAATCGCATCCGTGAATGATCGCGCAATCCACATCCGCCGACATCTCGGCCAACGAATCATAAACGCGTGGGATCTTGTGTTCTGCGGCGAATTTTTGCGCGTAACCGGAAGGATGCACGGAACCGCCGTCCCACACGCCGATCACCTCGTGGCCCAGTTCCCGTTCGATTGAAATCCAGGAAGGCGGATGCGAAGTGTCCAGATCAACAAGGCCGAGGCGCATGGAGAATTAAGAATTAAAGTTCCTGAATCTGTCCCGTGCGGATCGCCTTGTCGGCGGCAAGGACCATCCGCGTGGCCTGGATGCCGTCGTGCGTCGTAAGGGCCGGCTCGCGATCTTCCCGCAACGCCAGGATGAACTCGCGGTTTTCAAACAAGAACCCTTCTTCATCCGTCCGTTCTTCGGTCCATGTGTCTTTGCCGTCGAAGAACACGGCCTTCTTGAAGCGATCATATAACTGCACGGTTCGCCCGCCGTTTCCGAAAAGCTCCAGAAAAAATTTGCTGGTGAATTGTCCCATGCCGGCGTCGCCCTGAATCCAGCTCGCGACATGGCCGTTGGCAAACTGGATGGCAGCGACGCACTGATCGATACAGGGATGGCCGGGATGCGTCAGCGCGCCGCCGGCAGCCCAGATGCGTTTCGGTTCGCTCCCCGCCAGGTGGCGGAGGATATCGGTGGTGTGGCATCCCTGGCTGTGAACGTTGGCGCCGCCTTGCACGGGGTCCTGCGCCCAGGCGTTGTCCCCCCACCGGCTGTCCATCATCTGACCAACCAGGACCTGCGGTTGCGGAATGAATTCATGCGCCCTCTGAATCAGCGGGTAGTAACGCATCTTAAAGGCGGGCATGAGATGAACCCCCGCTTTTCGCACCTCCGCTGCGACGATCTCGCAATCCTCCATCTTCAGCGCAAGCGGTTTTTCGATCAAGACATGCTTGCCCGCGCGCGCGGCGGCGATGGCGAGGGGCGCATGGGAATCGTGCCGGGTGCAGATATAGACAGCACGGATGTTCTTGTCCGAAAACACGCGCTCGGTGTTGTTGGTTGCGTATTCTCCCCCGAAATCCTTGAGACACGCCTGAGCCGCCGCTTCGTTCACATCAACAAACGCGACAAACCTGGCTTCCGACATTTTTGAAACGCATTCCGCGTGAACGCGGCCAAGGTTGCCGCAGCCAATGAGCGCAAGGGAAACAGGGTTCATGGTGGAAGAGATGGGCGGAATGAAGAATGTTTACCACGATTCACGTGGAAGAATAGAAAACAGCAATCCGCAAGGTGCGTTTAAAAATGGAAGGCGAGTCTCCGGTTTGCAAGCGCTGAAGCATGATATCACAGCGGTTCTTCAAGAGCCAGAATCTGGATCGCCTCCTGCGCCTTCTGTAACTCCTCAAACACATCGAGGTCCACGTTTTCCACGTCGATGAATTCCTGCAACAACGTCCATTCCGGAAGAGACTCGATGTCTGCGGCGTCGAAGCTTCTGACGCCCTGAATGTTGGCCCTGGCAAGACTGGCCAGCGAATTCGCCACACAGACGCAGGCAGCCAGGAAATGTTGATTGCGGGGATCGTCCGCATCCTCGTTCAGGGGCGATGGCGAGTCCGGTTCATGATGAAATCGAACGGCGCGGCAGACCTCCTTGTGGAGTTTCCATTTTTCACAGAGCCTGCCGCCAATCTCTGCGTGGGTGATGTCAAAGAGCGCTTTTTCGGCCTCGAACATTCCGCATCCGTGCTTCAGCGCATGATTCATGGCATTCGTGAATTCGAGCGGGAAATGCCGTTGCAGGAAGATCTTGCCGGCGTCGTGCAGCAACCCGGCCAGATACTCGCGTCCGCTGACGGGACGATACTCGTGGGCAAGCGACTCCGCCAACCGGGCGGACAACAGGCTGTGCAACCAGAACATTTCCCAGTCCACTTCCAAATGCAGGTTTGAAGATGTCGAACCCTTTTCACGGCGGAACAGGGAAAGCACATCCATCATGCTGATGGTGGACGCCAGCTTTCGCACCTCGCGCAAACCGATTCGCATGAGCGCATCATGAACATTGTCGATCAACTGGCCGCCAAAAGCGACGGAGCCGGCCAACCGCAGGTACTTGGAGGTCAATCCTGGGTCCAATTGGACCATTTCGGTGACCGCCCTCATCTCCAGGTCATCCTGGGTGGCGATCTCCAACAACTGCAGGGCGATGGCGGAAAAGACGGGCACGCTGGCGTCCCGCTCCAAAACGCGCGTCACGCGCTCCATAAGACTGGCCGGAGCGTCGTGCGTCACGGCGGATCGTTTTCGGGGGTCGCGTGGTCCTGTTGCTGTCATGGTTGCCCGTTGATGAACGTTTGATCAGATTGTCGGCACGGCGGCAAGAAGATTGCGCGTGTAGGGATCCTGCGGCCGTTGATAAATCTCCTCACGCGATCCCGATTCCACAATTCTCCCGCCGTTCATCACCAGCACCCGGTTGCTGACGTGCTCCACCACGCCGAGATCGTGTCCGATGAAAAGATACGCCAGGCCAAGTTGCTCCTGAAGGTCCTGAAGCAGATTGATGATCTGGGCTTGCACCGATACATCCAGCGCGCTGACCGGTTCGTCGCAGATGATGAGGCGCGGACGCACCGCCAAGGCGCGCGCGATTCCGATACGCTGCCGTTGGCCGCCGCTGAATTCGTGCGGATAGCGGCGAATATGTTCCGGCTGCAATCCGACCTGACTCATCAACTCCGCAACCCGCTCCCGGCGCTCCGCGCGCGTCATGTCCGGAAAGTGAATTTCGATCGCTTCGCCCACGATGGATTCGACCGTCAATCGCGGATTCAGGGAACCGTAGGGGTCCTGGAAGATCATCTGGATGTGTTTGCGAATCGGACGAAACTCACGTTCGCTCAAATGAGTGACATCCCGCCCTTCCCAAAGCACCGTTCCATCGGTGATCGGCGTCAGTTTGATGATCGCCCGGCCGACGGTCGTTTTGCCGCTGCCGCTCTCGCCCACCAGACCGACCGTCTCGCCGCCCCCGACCGAAAAACTCACGCCATCCACCGCGCGGACAACATCCCGGTTTCCCGGCAACAGACCTCGTTGCGGGGCGTAATGCACCTTCAAATCGCGCACTTCGAGAAGCGCGGTCATTGCACCGTCTCCTGCTGCGTCTTGCGCCTGTTTTAATTCTGAATTCTTCATTTCACAAGTAATTCGTGATCAATGACTGCGAGACGTTTCTGCCGCGAGCCGAGTCTGGGAATGCAGGCCAGAAGCGCGCGGGTGTAGGGGTGTCGCGGATTTCGCAGCACCTCCTTCGACGCCCCCTGCTCGACGATCTTGCCTCGGTACATCACGAGCACGCGGTCGGCCAGGTTGGAGACAATGGCGAAGTTGTGCGTGATCAACAGCAGCGCCATTCCCAGCTTCCGGCGCAACTCTCGCAACAAATCGAGAATCTGAGCCTGAATTGTGACATCAAGCGCGGTCGTCGGTTCATCCGCCACGAGCAGAAGCGGCCGACAGGCGATCGCCATGGCGATCATCACGCGTTGCTGCATGCCGCCGGAAAGCTGGTGCGGATAAGCCTCCATCACGCGCAGCGCGTCACGAATGCCCACCAGTTCCAGCAGCTTGCGAATCTCCGCTTTCACATCCGTCACATCGGGACGATGAAGATGGATTGCCTCCGCGATCTGGTTGCGCACGCGAAAGACCGGATTCAGCGACGTGGACGGCTCCTGGAACACATAGGCGACCTTTCCGCCGCGCAATTCCTGCAACTCCCGTCGCGTCATGTCAAGGAGGTTGCGTCCCTCGAACAATATCCGTCCGCCGTCGTGGCGCGCAGGCGGCGCGGGCACAAGACGAGCCAATGAGAGGGCGGTCACACTCTTGCCGCTGCCGCTTTCTCCGACCAACGCCACCGTTTCGCCGTTTTCGATGGAAAAGGAGATGTCGTCCACCGCCTTCACCTCGCCTTCCTCGGTGGCGAACGTGACGCGCAGGTTCTGGACTTCAAGAAGCGGCATGAAAAGTTTGAGGCAACACTATAGCAATCGATTCAGAATTTTCTCTTCAAGGACAATCACGGCACGATGAATATCTTTCCGGTGTGCGGGCACCGAACGGGATCGCCGGGCGCGTACTTGCTGACATCAATGAGCTGCTTGTCCTGGGCATAAGGGCTTTTGACCAAACCATCGGATTTTGTCCATTTGGTCTTGATGGCGTAGGGATAAGCGACGCCGCGGAGTTTTTTGGCAGGCAGGTTCTTGAGCGGAATGATCTGCCCCGAACCGTCATCGGTTGGCGGAACCACCGCGGCATCCGTCGCCTCCTCGGGCGGAGGCGGGATTTCGGATGTGGAAGACATCTCTCCCCGTGGAGGAGGCATGCCGGCGGATTTGGACGGAGTTTCCGTGGTTGAGCAACCTGTCAAAACCATGGATACAGCCAACACCGTTGCGATCAAAAGGCAAAATGATTTCATGAACCGCAGTTTATCGAAGAAAGCGGACAATTCAATGACGAAAAGATTTTGCTGCTGTTGGAAGATTCCGTCGGATAACGGAGAATTCCACTGCGCAACCGTTTGTTCCGCTCACATCATCCGTTGGAGACTACTGCATCTGAACCATGACGATGGCATAGACATCCAGTGGCGCCACCATCTTGGGCGGGCGGCCGCGCCGAGGGTGATGCACACTGGACAACCCAGGCGTGAGCACGTATTCCCGCAGGATCAGCAGACCCGCCAGCACTCGCACCCCCGCCGGTTTGACTCGATAGCGTCGTGTCCGCTCCACCCGCTCGACCACCTGCTTGCCACGAAGCTTGCGCAGGTCATACGCCGCTCGTCTGC
>JACQHZ010000120.1 GCA_016198745.1 Verrucomicrobiota bacterium | reverse complement strand
GCCGGAGGTTGTTGATGCAAACCGCCTTCCGACCGGTCTCGCGCGCCGATTTCAGCGCCGGCGACAACAGCGCCATCAGGATCGCGATGATGGCGATGACAACCAGGAGTTCCACGAGCGTAAAAGCGCGCGGGAAGCGCGGCGAGGGCCGTGAGGCGAAGGCGGTCGGGGTTTCCGGCGGCACTCCGGCGCTCCCGTGCTTGTCCATCGTTTTGCTGAACGACACCATCCGCGCGTACGCTTCCCGCGCGGGCCGTTTGCACCGGAGCGCATGACATTGGTACAGGACTCGCTGCCCATTGCTCTCCGCCAAACATCGGATAACGAATTCGGCATCGGAAGCCCCCCTGCTGATTTCCGCGCGGCCGAGGCCGGTGGCGGGCTCCCAATCAACGGCAACCGCCGCTCCGGCATCCTTCACCGTCGGCCGATGTTTGCAATAGAATCGGACCAGCGCCCGTCCGGGGCCGGCGAAGCGGACGCGCAGTCCGTCCTTATCCATGCGGGTTTCCAGCAACCGGAGACCGACGGAATCGAGGATGAAGGGCGCCGCGGGAGGCGTGGAATTCCGCTCGATGACGAGCGTGTGACGTCCCGGTTGCAGGCAGGGTTCCGGAATCTTGCTTATGCCCGCCACCTCCGCTCCGTCCACGAGGAAGCGACGCACCCATGCGCCGTTCCCCGAAATGGCGATATCCCACACCCCGCCGCGATACGGCAGATTGCTGAGGTGCACGTCGCCACTCTGCTCGCTGCAGACGTACACCAGCCCGCCGGGTTCTTCCTCGATACCGGCTACGCCGGACAACAGCGCTTCGTACCAACCCGTCGCGCCCCAGCCGAACCAATAGGCGCACTGGGAATGCAGGTCGTGGCTCAGATCGTTGTACGCGTTGAGCGCCTCGGTAGCGGTGTGCCGCCACTGGTATTGCCGCTCGATGATTTGCAGCAGGCCGTTCAGGCCGGCGGGACAGTTGCCGCGCCGCAGGGCTTTGGCCACCAGATGATCGAACAGCATCCAATGGATATGCTCCAGCGCGTACGGGACCTCGACGCCCACCATGTTTTTGACGTAAGGGAATTTCAGGTCGAGATGGGCGGTCGCGAGGTGCTGCGCGATCCGGCCAAGTTGCGCGTCGGTGAATAGCTCTGGGCCAAACGAACCTTGGAACGGACTGAGCGACCACACACCATACGTCCGCACGGGTTCGTAGGTTTGGGTGCGCACCGCGTCCCAGATCATGCCCGTCTGACGATCCAGGAACAGTTCGGCAAACCGGCTCCGGATCTTTTCAGCAGTGGCGGTGAGGCGGGCAGGCAAGGCCGTTTCGCCCAACTCCGCCGCCAGCCCTTCCCACCACCGCAACGCTTCGTACCACAGGCCGTTCTCCAGCGCCGGGTAGGTGATCCCCGTGCGCGCGGATTCCATCGACGGCCAATCAGGAAAAATGCCGCGACAGGCAATCAGCCC
Source organism: Verrucomicrobiota bacterium (assembly GCA_016198745.1). Lineage (GTDB taxonomy): Bacteria > Verrucomicrobiota > Verrucomicrobiia > JABWAM01 > JABWAM01 > JACQHZ01. The sequence continues at coordinate 4,674 of JACQHZ010000120.1, read as the reverse complement.
GGTGGACGGGTCCGCTTCATCCAACATCACCCGCAACATGTGGGTGCACTTCGCAGCCAGCCGCCCCAACATGGCCCGGTCATTCTGGCCGGCAATCCACTGGGCCGCCACGATCAGATACATGAAGTCGTCCAGATCCCAACGCTTGAACAACACCGCCGGGCCGAGGTCCACGTCCGAGACATGGAAGATCTGTCCGTCGAGCGCGACTTGATGCAGCCAGTGCTCCAGGTACCGGGGCGTCATTTCCAGATCGCCGGCCCGCACCATCGGTGACGCGATCATCAACTGATCCCAACCGCCACAGACCGCGCCGGTATGCGGTCGCGAACGCATCAGCACAAATCCGGTCTTGAGGCTCTCCAGGAAAGGCGGAATCAGGGCGGCGATTTCTTCGAGGATCGGATGTCCCTCGACTTCGAGCCGAGGCGCGCGACGCTGAATCTGATCGTAGCGCCGGGCCTGACGTTGCCGGGGAACATCCTGACCTTCCCGCGCCGCGTTCAACTCCGCCAACGCCCCAGCGCGCGTGCTGCCGATCCCGATCATCAGGCCGGCGTGGCCCGTTGCCGAAAATGTGTGGCGCGCGCCGGTCGGGCCGGCGTATTCCGTCCCATCCGCTGGACCGATTGCCACCCAACATTCGGTGTGCATCGGTTTCGCGCCCTGAATCGTTTCCGGCCACTCCGTTCCGTTGAAGTCCAACACTTGCTCATCGGTAAAACCCTCAAAGGCCTTGGGCCGCACTCCCACGCGATTGGGGCGGTCATCAATGGTCGTGAAAAAGAGACCGCGCGCCGCCGCATCCCAGCCGTGCCGGACAACCTGGCGCGTCCCCCAGCTCTGCAGGCTCATTTTCGAGGCGTCGAGGATCCACTGCACGGTCTTGTCGGGGCAGGCGAGGTTCAGCCACATCCGGTCCCCGCACAGCAACAGGCTGGATTTCTCGCCGGGATTCGCCTTGTTGTAATTTTCGTATCCGAAGGAATGCAGATGCACCTGGTCAAAACAATGGCGCCGACCGTCCACCACCAGATCCAGGAATCCTCCGTCAAAGATTCTTTCGCAGCTCATGCCCGCCACACGCTGAAAACAAGTCAGCATCTCGAGGGGCGGCCCGGCCTGGTGGAGTTGCACGGCGTTCAAACCGTCGCTAAGCACCCAGCGCAGGTAGGGCAAACCGCCGTCGCACAACAATCCCAGACGTTGGTCGTCCATCTGGACAGGCACTTTGGGCCGCGTGCTTTCCGGGGAGGGCTTGTCGGTCAGCCCATGGAACAACGCGTAATCCACCAGGGTTGGGTCGCCTTCGACCTCCTGGTCGGCGTTTTCCAGCAGAACGAGACCGTTGTTCACCGTACACAAGGATTGCTCGAACGCCGATCCGTACGGAAATCGCCGGGCATATTCCTCCAGCGTGAGATCGGCGTCGCGCACCGGGTCCACATCCTGCAACCCGCGCATCCGTAACATCTGCGCCTTGGGAAACCGTTGGAAAATCTCCCCCATCGTCATATCCCGCCGCAGCGCCAATCGCTTGCCCGGTTTCCGTTGGCGCCGCGCATTGGCCTGGTCCGTCTTGATCGTGTTCATAAGCGCCCGGCAAACTTGCGACGGGCCATTTCCATCGCCAGGTTCATTGCGTCGCGTGCCGTGCGCTGGCCTTCCATGACTTCGCGAAACAGGAACTGCAGGTCGTTGCAGACCAGGTCCTGGCCTTCATGAGTTTGGTTCCCGTTGGAGTAAAGTCCCCGGAAGGCAACCCGTCGATTCGGTTCACGGTTGCCGGGGAAGGATGGCAGCCGACGGTTGCTCGCGCTGAGAAAGGCGGCGTTGATGTGGCCCGTGGCGATTTCGTCCTGAGCCGGTGAAGAAGCCAGAAAACGAACGAGTTTTGCCGCAAAATCGGGATGGGCGCTGGCGCGCGGAATCCCCACTCCACTCCATCCCGTCGGCAGGAAGCATCCGTTTTCCGGAACGACCCACGCCCCTTTCCAAGGGACCCGCGAGACAGGGATGGTATTGAAAATGTAACCCAAGGCGCCCAGATAGAAAGCGGCTTGTCCTTCCATAAACAGCTTGCCACTTTGACGAGGGTGCGTTGCCACCCAAAGAAACCGAGCGCTCAGACCTTGCAGCGCCTCCATGGCCGCGAAGGAGTCGTGGAAAAACCGTTCCAGCGCCGCTTCGGTCATGGACTTGACCGGAAACCCCCTCACCAACGGCAGACACCAGGTTTCCGCAAGAAGGCAACCTTTCCGTGGCAACCGTTGGCCAACCGCTCCAAACCATTGGACCAGTCTGGACAAGGTGAGGTCGGACACGATGGCTTCGTCAAAATCGCCGACGAGGTCCTCATTCCATAGCACGCCCCAGGGACCAAAATGCATGGGGGCCACCCAGGGAAGCAGGGCCGATTCAGCCGGGCACAGAATTTCGGAGTGGTAAGCCGGCCCGCGAAGCGCTCGGGAGAGATCATCCGGAAGGGGCGTCAGCATCCGGTCGCGTTGCAGCCCGCCTGCAAACTCACGGGATAAGAGCGCCACATCGGGTCGCTCGCTGCGGATGAATTCCTTGTACCGGTCCAGGCTATTCACATCTCTTGGCAACCACTCAATCTCCACGCGCAGATCGGGATGCGTCTGGTTGAACAAGTCCACCATGCGCGTCCAAACCATCTGCTGCGTCGGCCAATTCTCAAAGAGGACGATCCGGAGGGGAACCCCGTCCAGGGACCGGCTCGCATTGGCACCGAGCGCAAAAGGATGGGGGCGTTGGTCGAAATCCTCCGCCGCCTTGGTCTTGAACGTCCCCCTCACATTTCGGACGACAACGTTTTCCCTCACCAAGCGCGCGATGGCATTCTTGACGGTGCTCCGGTCCACCTTGGCCAACGCCGCCAGTTCTCGTTCAGAGGGAAGCCGCTGCCCCGGCTGCAAAAGGGGCACCCACTTCCGCAACCCCGCATAGATCTGCTCATGCAACGAGGATGGAGACGCGCGATCAAGAACCGGAAAATATTGTGATATTGTAGTATTCATACCAATCCATCCACTACCATCCATACTATATTCATGATCAAGAGTTTTGCAACTAAAAAGTTAATATTTCATTTGTAAAATACTTGCCATAAAGCACTGACCTCGTATTAATGAAAGATACCTACCTAACCATCCATATCACTCCACTAAACTGAATCCAGCCAAATATATTCACAATGATCCCATAATTCGCGAAAAGAGCGGTTTTCGGCCTCTCTCCAGAGGGAAGACTCGGTTGATCTGAAAATGTGAGTTTATGAATTTCGGGGAAAATTGGCCTCCAAAGTTTCGGATGCTGTCCCATATTTTCCACGCGAATCCGGGCAGATACGCTTGTTCCGGCACGGCACGGATAAAGCTCGGCCACCGTCCAGGGACTCCACTCCAGGTTATTGGTCAGGAAGGTCATTGGCCGTTCTTCGCCGTCGATTTCCACCAGGGCTACGACGCGGCGCATCAACTCAGGCGCTTTGGTCGATCGATGGCACAGCATGATGATTTCATCCTTGAGCACCTTCGGATGACTCCGCGGCAATTTCCGGATGACATCGAAGGCCATGTTCTCCTTCGCACGCGTCACCCACCAGACCCCGCGCTGATGCAGATCCCCCAAATGGTCGAAATCCACGTAGGCCTTGTCAAAAATGGCGATTTCCCCTCTGAGAATGCCCGCACAGAGTTCCCGGGCGCGTTTCGCATCGCTTTCACCAGCCGTATCGATGATCGCAAAATTCGGCAGAAAACTTTGCAGTTCCAACTTCAAATGCAATTTGGCTGCCGCTTTGCGCCGCCGATGCTTGGCCCATGGCAAACAGGAAGCCACCAGTTCAATCACGCTGCTGTCCACCAGATGAATCGCCGTGCGGAACCGACGAATGAACCGCCCCGCCTGCCGTCCACCGCTAAAGCCCGGACAACTTTGTTCCCAATGCGCGTAGGTTTGCCAGAAAAGCTGTTCGGCAAATTTGGCGTCGCGCACCCGATTGGCATGGGAAAGATTGTTGCGGCTCGGCGGCGTGGCCCCACGGATCGCCGACAACGGCCCGCAATGCAGTTGCAGGCTGTCGCAAAGGTCATTCAGACTGACGCTATGGGCCACTTGCCCGTACAGCATCGTTACGCTATGACTCCACGGACTAAAACCGCGCCAATGCTTTTCCACGCCGGTTTCCCGCGCCAATTTCGGCGCCAGATGCGGCGGAATCAGATTGCAGATCTGGTTTAAGGTGGTAAGATGAGATCGCTTGGGTTGGGTTTTGTTTTTTTCATCCTGTCCCGGTGGCAAGTCTACGAGATCAACCCAAGCATTTTTTGAAAAAATGTGGGATGGCTGTGGAAAATTCAGACGATTTCTTCGAGAGTTTTTTCGCGACATCGACCGGCTGCGCACCGACGCAGAGCTTGCGTATGGACGCGAATTCATTGCCTTCGTCGGCAGCCATTGCGAAATCCGTCTGGCGAAACAATAAACAAGGCATGAACATTCTGACTTTGAAGCACTGTGTCGGAAACCACAACCGAAAGTCTTCATGAAATCAGCATTCAATCAATGGAAAGTCCGGTGGGAAGTCCAGAAATCGGAAGCCCGCGCCTGCCGTCCATTGGTCAGGACGCTGGATGCAAGCAACCGTCT
>JACQHZ010000114.1 GCA_016198745.1 Verrucomicrobiota bacterium | reverse complement strand
TGATGAAGGATGAAGGATGAATGATGAAAGACCGGAAGACCTGAAAACGCGGACAAAAAGGTTCGCCTTGCAAACGGTCCGCTTGTATTCAGCGTTACCGGGACAAGTGGTCGCACAAGTTTTGGGCAGACAACTGCTCAGATCTGGAACCTCGGTAGGAGCGCACTACCGCGAGGCCTATCGCGCGAAGTCGCGCGCCGATTTTATCAGTAAGATGGAGGGTGCGCTGCAAGAGCTTGATGAAGCTCAGTACTGGCTTGAATTGCTTGCCGACTCGAACTCCATCCCGCTCAAGCATCTGCAGTCACTTCTCGACGAGACAGATGAGTTGATCTCGATCTTTGTCACCATCGTAAAGCGGACAAAGGACAAGTAGCCATGCCCGATAACGATTCATCCTTCATAACTCATCCTTCTGCCTTTTTGCAGGTTTCCGGCCTGCGCGCCGGTTACGGGCCGTTGCAGGTGCTCAAGGGCGTTTCACTTCGCGTCGAGCGCGGTGAAATCGTCGCCCTCCTTGGCGCCAACGGGGCCGGCAAGTCCACGACGTTGATGACCGTCTGCGGCGTCAATCCCGCTCGCTCGGGTCAAATCATCTTTGAGGGCGAAGACATCGCCAATCTTTCTCCGCACGAAATTGTTGAACGCGGCGTTGTTCAGGCGCCGGAAGGGCGGCGCATTTTCCCGCGCCTGACCGTTCGCGAAAACCTGGAGATGGGCGCTTATGTTCGCGGCCACGATGCTGCCGACTGGGATCGCGTTTTCGTGTTGTTTCCCGTCCTGAAGGATCGCCAGAAACAACTCGGCGGCACGCTCAGCGGCGGCGAGCAACAGATGCTGGCCATTGCCCGCGCCCTGATGTCGCGTCCCAAACTGCTTCTCCTGGACGAGCCGTCGTTGGGGTTGGCGCCGATGGTGGTGTTGCGGATTTTTGAGATCATCCGGGACATCAACCGCGCGGGGACGACGATTTTTCTGGTCGAACAAAACGCGCGGATGGCGCTGACCGCTGCGCATCGCGGCTACGTCCTGCAAACGGGCGAGATCGTTCTCACGGACACCAGCGCCCGTTTGCTCGAAAGCTCCGAAGTCCGAAAGGCATACCTGGGGGAATGACGGCGCGAAGATAAGCGCATCTCTGGCCGTTTCATAATCTTGCTCGTAATCTTAATCTTCCCAACCACTGGCGCAGACACCCTTGCCGTTTGGTAACTATTCAGGTCATTCCCGTCCCGCCATGGCGGGAGGAATCCAGCGATTGTGTGAAACCGTACCAAGCGAACTGGATTTCCGCTTTCGCGGGAATGACGACGAGACAAGGGATGACCTGAACAGTCACCCCGTTTGCGACGAATTCAGCAAGGTGATCATAGCCCCCACTTCAACCAGTGAGAAACCCGGATCAGCGTTCGTAGATGGGCAGGAAGCGATAGTTCAGGGCCAGAGAGAGGAGCGCTGCGGAAGTGGAGAAGGTCGGCCCCAGTTGCCCGTTCCAGCCTCCATCTGCTTCTTGAGTGGCGGCCAGGGATTTGATGTTCACGGAGTTCCATTCGTGCCACGCATCCAACGACGCCTGGAAGAACGCTTGTGAGGCGTAATACAGATAATAGAAATGGTAATTGTTCTCGGCGATGCCGATGCCGTTCAAGTAACGAAGGGCGGACTTGAACACGCTTGATTTCTGCTCGCGCGCCAGACAAAGCATGAGGGCGCCGATTGCGCTGCGGGGAGCGTTTGGTCCCGATGCATTGGTGTAGCCGAATCCGCCATCCGGACTTTGACACCTGAGAAAGAATTTCAACGCCCTTTGAATGGCCTCCTCTGGCACCGCAATGCCCGCGTTGCGCGCAGCAAAGAGGGCGACCAGTTGAGCGCCGCTCACCGTGGTGTCGGCGTCCGTGCTTTCCGGCGAGTAACGCCATGCGCCCTGGGGATTGTGGGATTGCGAAGTGAGAATGAGAGCAACTGCCTGTTGCAGCGCCGGTCCCAACCGGGGATCGCGCACGGCGCCATAGGCCTCGGCCAACGCAAGGGTTGCGAAACCATGGTTGTACATGGAAGTGCCGATGTAGCCGTTTTGCTGGTTTCGATGGCTCAGAATGAATTCGATCCCGCGACGGATCGCCTGGCTGTAAGGGCCGACATTGGGATCATCGCCGTGCGCCAGCATGCTCAGCACGGCCAGACCGACCACCGCCGTTTCCGTTCCATACTGGCCCGGCCAGGAGCCGTCGCCGGCCTGCGTTTGAACGAGACATTTCAAACCCTTGAGATACATCCTTTCTACTTCATCGGGGATCACGTCGCTTTGCTCTTCAAAGAGTCCCTGAGCTCGCAAAGGGGGTGGCGAAAGGACAAACAGGGTGAAAGCGAAGCACAAAATCGCAACATGCCTGCTCCATTCGAATCTTGCATCGGTTTTTTTTGAGAAAATTCGCCGCGATGAAATGACACGGCCCGGTCGCCGACAGCGTAGGCTCCTGCAAATGTCCGGGTGCGCGAGCATCAGGGATTCTCCTGGTCCATGGCGTCGAAATAGCTTTGCAGAACATCGCGAAACTCGGCCGGCAAGGAGGAAGACGCCCGGCCCGACGCTCTCTCGACGCTGCGCGAATCCGGGGCGGTTCCCTGTGCGTTGCCCGCGGGACGGATGTTTGAACGATCTGTGACGCCGCCGGCGGCGCTGCCGCCACCCTGGTCGCCCTCTCCGTTGCCCATCCCGAAACCCATCATCTGAAGCAGCAACGCCATGCCGTTGCAGGCGCCGGCCCCCTGGGCTTCGGCGGCGCACATCTGGATCATGCTGGAAAGGAGATCGATCGCTCTGGTTTCAGACGCCACCGTCGCGTCATCCGTCTGCGGTTTGTCCAACAGCGATCCCGCTTGCGACATGGCGTCGCAGGCCTGTCCCAGCCGATCCTTGAGCGAAGAAGGCAAATCCTCCTGCTGCAACCGCCGCGCGTCATCCATCAATTGACGTTGGCGCTCAGCCAGTTTTCGCGACTCTTCCGGATAGTTTTCGCGCTTCGACTTTTCTGCTTCGAGACTTTGCGTTTCTTCGCGAAGGGATTGTTCCTGCTGGAGAATTCGCATCAGTTTGAGCGCCTGCTGCATGCGCCGGAGCATCCGCTCCTGTTCCTCCTTCGGCATGGACGCCATGGGCATGTCGCTCGTGGAACGGCTGCGATCGCGCGAATTCAATTTCTCAGCCCAACGCTCGAAATTCCGCGCGGAACCGTCAGCCTGTTGCATGGCCTGGACCGAGACGTTCTGCCGAATCTTCTCGGAAATCTGCGACATCTCCTCCACGGCGCGCGTTTCCGTCATCTCGCGCGAGACATCCCCGTAGCGGGTCTGTTTGGTGCGATGAAAGAACTGCAAGATTTCCTCTTGAAGACGGCCGGCCTCCTTTTGCGAACGTTCCTGACGGCCGGACATGGTTTCTGCGGCCTCCTTGTGTTCAGCGGGCATTTCCGAGGGCAGCAGGCCGATGGTTTCGGGGAGCATTTTTTGAAGGGTGTTCACGATTTGTTTTTCGTCGCGGGCGATCTTGCGCAATCGTTGGCCAAGATTTTTTGCCTGCATTTGTTCCAGGTGTTCGTTCATCTGCGCCTGCATCTGTTGCAGGGCGCGCAGGACGGATTGCTCCAGTTCAAGAGCGCGATCAACATGACCGGCGCGTCCGGCGGGATTTTGCTGGGAATTCCGGAGCGCCTGCGTTGCATCCTGCATTTCGCCGTGAGCAAGATCGCGCATTGCCTGGAGGTTTCGCGCCCATTCCAGCAGGGTTTCCTCCGAAAGGTCCGGGTTTCGAAGCGCCTCTCGCAATGCCTTCGTCCACTCCTGGGCGAGCCGCTTCAGGTCTTCCGATCGCTCAGACTCTTCTGCCGCCTGTTCGCCCAACTCGCGGCTTGCGGTTTCGGATTTCAGCTTCTCATCGGGCAACTCGCGCGTCTGCCGGGTCTCCCCGGAAAGAGTCTCCTGTTTCTGAATCAACTCTTCGAGTTTTGCGAGCAACGCCTCGAAGTTCTGCTGAATGAGCCTGGCATGTTCCTCGCGTCCCAAGACATAGATGCGGTGCATCGGCGATTCGGAAGGTTTGCGGCCCGGATAATAATCCAGCGCAAGCGCGCGCAAGCTGACAACCGTATCAGCGGGGATGCGCAGGATGGCTGGAGAAAATCGCAATGTCTCCGCCAGTTTCACGTCGCGCGGCGTTCCCTCGGCCAGTTTCACCTCCTGCCGGACCACGGAATTGGTGCGATGCTGCTGGCTGTTGTATTCCCAGGATGCCCCAAGGCGGCGCACGCCGTAGTCGTCCTGCGCCGTCATTCTGATCTCCAGCGCCTCATTTTCGAGAATCGCGGTTGCAGCCGCCAGGTCGGGGCATCTTGTCTGCGGCGGCAGGTCTTTGTGCGTTTGCACCGTCAACGTCCGGGGCGCCGCGGCGGTCAATCCCAGGCGGTCTTTCCAGGTGAACGCGCATTGCGCGACGCCGCCCGGTTCCAACGACGAGCTCTCGAATTCATCCGATCGGACGGTCAACGGGACCGGCTTTCCCGCGTTCATGCCTGCCGTTGCAAGCAATCGACTGGCCTTGCCGCGGAACTTCACGCGGCTGCCCTCCAACACATCCAACGAACCCCCTCGCACATCATCTTCCTCAGTTGGATGATAAAGGTAGGCGGGCTTTTCGACGCGAGCGAGCAGTTGCTTGAGTTCCGGCCGCAAAGTGGGAATGACGCCGATCCGGCGCGCCTCATCGCCGATGCGCAAGGTGAGAACGCCCTTCTGAGTTTGGCCCGGAATGCGAAAAAGGACCTGGCTGCCGCGCACCGAGGCCTGAATCGGAGGCTGACGATCGTACTGGCCATAAGCGCGGGTCGGACGCCAGAAAGAGCGATAGTTCAGGGAACAGGGGATTTCAAAAGGCTCGCCGTGAGGGACGATCATTTCTTTGGGCAGATCCTCCAGCGTGATGAAGGTGTATCGAGCGATGGACGAGGTGGGCAGCAGCCAGCGCATCAACGCATTCCAACCCGCCTGCGGGACCAGAAGCCATGTTGCCGCGACAAGCACACCAAGGCAGGCGATCCCCGTTGCGCAGTTCTTCGGTCGCTGCGTTGAGACCGCCTTTTGGAAATCAAACTGCGCCGCTTCAGTCGCCACCTGTTTGATCGCCGCGCGGCACAGAGCTGGCGAAACATTGGAGGGTCGTTTCCGTTCATCCGCAAGCTCCACGATCCCGAGCAACCGATCGCCAAGGCCGCGATGATGCTTCTGCACAAGCTTCGCCAACGTTTGTGCATCGGGACGTTTCCAGATGCATTCTCTGATCCAGCGGGCGGCAACCCAGGCGAAGATACCGGCGCCTGTCGCCGTGATGCCGAACCGCAGCCATGGAGGGGTGTCCCAAAGTCGGTCGGAAAAAAACAGGAGGAGATAGGAAGCAAAAATTCCGCATCCGCCGCCAAAGACGGCAGCAAGCGTTTCCATCCGCCATAATCGCTGTTGCAACGCATCGAACTGCCCGCGGAGGGCGTCCGGAAGATTCAAGGAAATGTTCACATCACTCTGCATATCGCGCCAATTTGTTTGCTCACCATCTGGAGAGCATTGTACCACAATCCATGATGAACTGGAAATGATTTGCTGAAACCCGTTGCCAGCGAATCATCCATGTTGGCGGCGAATTTCTGTGAGCGCCTCGACCGGGGGATTCGCGCGCAGGCTTCGCCTCCGGATGGCACATCAAACGACAAACGAGGCGACGCAAAACGTTCCGTATTTCATCCATGTTTCGCCTCCGCCCAGCGTTCCTGCGGTGTTTTTGGCAGGTCGCGTTCCTGCAACGCAAACTCCGCCTTGAGTTCCTCCACCAATCGAACCATGGTTTCCACAACCCGATGGGTCATGCCTCGGCGGGCATCGGCGGAGGATTCGCCTTGGGAGTGGACGGCGGGACCGAAGCGGATGTCAATGGTGGTGCGCCAGAGCCAGGCGCGCCACGCATAAAGTTTGTCGGAACCGAGAATGACGCACGGAATCACCGGTACTTGTCCCAGATGCGCCAAACCGCCCACCGTCTCGTCCATCGCCGCGCCGCCCAACACGGAAGCCGGACCGGCGCGAATCCCGCCTTCCGGGAAAAGTCCCACGATCTCGCCCCGCCGAAATCGCCTGAGGATTTCGCGCGGCGCGCGGCGGTCGGTTTGCGTCCGATCAACGGGGATGGACTCGATTGCGGTGAAGTAGGCCCAACCGACGGGATGCGCGTACATGTCCAACGCCACCACCCACGCCACTTTTCGCCAGATGACCGACGCCAGCAGCGGCGGATCAAAATGGCTGATGTGATTGCAGACCAGCAAGAAGGGACCGCGTTGCGGCAGATGCGCGCGCCCCGTCACGCGAATCCGCGTGAACGAACGGAGAAAAAGCCGTGCGCTGATCGAGGCCGCCTGGTAGGCGACCTTATGCCAGGCTGTCTTGAGATTCTGAAGCAGCGGGTTCACCCTCCCATTCATCCACGGACAATTTGTTCGAGGAGACGGCTGGTTCTCAGGCCGGCTTCGCCGTCGCACAACGGCGGGCGTTTCTCAATGACGGCGTTGACGAAATCCTGGACGCATGGCAGATGCGCGTTGGCGGGGGGGGCGATCTGCAATTCCTCGCGATCTTTTCCGCGAATCACCGTCAACGGCGGTCCGTCAAGCGGATCGGCGATGAGCTTGCCCTCGGAACCGGCGATCTCGAACCGATCCATCCAGGTCTTTGTGTTCCAGGAGAAATAAGCATGGACCGGCGCGCCGTTGGCGAGTTCCAGCACGATGCTGCTTCCATCCTCGACCTCGTAATGATGGAGCAGGTGTTGATGTCGGCAATGCGCCACCTTCGATGCGCCCATCCAGTAATCAAGCAAATCGAGGCGATGAACGCCGATGTCCGCCACCGCGCCGCCGCCGCCGCTTGCGGCCTTTTCAACACGCCATCGTTTTGGATCGTCGGCCGATGGGCTGAACCAGCTGTGCATGACAATGTTGACCCATACGGGAACGCCCAGCACGCCTTCAGCGATCAACTGCTTGATGCGCTTCATCTTGGGATAAGCGCGGCGGTAATAGGCGACGCCGAGCGTCACGCCCTGGGATCGAGCTGCCTCGATCATCTGTTCGCACTCATGCACGGAGGCCGCCATCGGCTTTTCCACGAGCACGTGTTTGCCGGCGCGAATGGCGGCCAGGGTGTAGTGCGCGTGAGAATCCGGCGGCGTGCAGACATAAATCGCGGCGACCTCGCTCCGGAGCAAATCGGCCAGCGTCTCATGCGCTTCCGGAATCTGGTGCTGCTGCGCAAATTGCCGGGTGGGTTCGATGCGACGTCCCCAAACGCCGCTCAACCGGCTTCCGGCGGCTTCGCGAAGCGCGGCGGCAACCCGTTTGCCGGCGAGATCGCCGCAGCCGACCAGCCCCCAGCGAAGAAAGGATTCTGCCTTCATTCTTTCTTTAGCGCGGCAATGGTCTCCTTGATTGCATGCGCGATGTATGCCACGCCTTCATCCGTGGTGGACGGGAAGAGGGGCAGGCTCATCACCTGTTCCACGGCCTTGTGCGTCACCGGCGTGTCGCTCTTGTCGCAGTTGACATTTTGGAACGCCTCCCAACTCCATACTGCTGGATAATGATTGCCGCACGCGATCTGCCAGACATCCTTGAGATGCTTGAGAAAATCGGCGCGAGCGAAGCGGACGCGGCTGGTATCGAGTCGCGCAACATAAAGATGGCATCCATGTCCTTCCGTGATGCCGGCGGGACGGATGATTTCCGCGACATCTTCCAGGGCGCGATTCATCTGTTGGAAGCGCGCAAGGCGGGCTGCAATCACGCGATCAATCTTGGCAAGTTGCGTCATGCCGGTGGCGGCCTGAGGCTTGGTCATCCGATAATTGAACCCGATTTGGGTGACGCGCAACTGGGGGCCATAGACGTAGCCGAACGTCTTCAGCCCGCGCACCTTCTCGGCGAATTCAGCGTTGTCGGAGGTGATGGCGCCGCCTTCGCCCAGCGTCGTCATGTTTTTATTGGATTGAAAACTGTAACACGCCGCCAAACCTGCGCCTCCAATCCCCTTGCCTTTGTGTCGGGTTCCCACCGCGTGGGCTGCGTCGTAAATCACCGGAATCCCGTGCCGCTTGGTGATGTTGTCAAATCCCTCGATGTCGGCCGCCAGACCGGAAAAATGAACGGGAATGATGGCTTTCGTCCGGGGACTGATCTTTTTCTCAACTGAGGATGGAGAGAGACAGAGCGTGACCGGATCAATATCCGCGAAAACCGCCTTCGCGCTGCGCGCCACGGCGGCGCCGGCGGTGCAAACGAAGGTCAGCCCCGGAACGATCACCTCGTCGCCCGCGTGAATTCCGAGCGCCATCATGCAAAGGTCAAGCGCCGTGCCGCATGAATTCACCACCACGGCATGCTTGCAACCTTCATGCCGCGCCAGGGCGTTCTGAAAGTCCTTCTCCTCCGGCAACGGAAAGAAATTGCCGTCGGGACGCGCGGCGGCCTGCATGACCTTCGTGGCAGCGTCAATGTCGTCCTGTTCCCAAACGCCGCCAAGCGCCAGAAACGGCACGGGACGTTTGGCGACGGCGGTCTTTGCTGAATCGGTGGGTTGCTGGCGGGTAGCATTCATACGTCGGGCTGATATTACCATCGCCCCAAGCGCGCAGTCCATTCGAATCGGTTTTGAAGGTCAACCATGCGTGGGCCGGGCCAGGCTGGAGAAACCGGCATGGTTTCCGCCTCAGCGCTTGCGCAAAAATAACTTCGCCAATTTGATGTGTGGCACAGCCGCCCCCGGCTGTGGTTTCCCTCG
>JACQHZ010000113.1 GCA_016198745.1 Verrucomicrobiota bacterium | reverse complement strand
GTGAACCTTGCCTGCCACCCTCTGGATGGGTGGGAACCGTTGAACGATGCCTTTCATTTAGCCTGATTGTTGACCGGCGGCTGGACGCCGGTGGGCGGCGGGGTCAGGCCGCGGCGTTGCATGATGTCCGCGCGCAAACGCAACTGACGGAGGCCGTTCAAGGTGGCTTTCACCACGTTGGCCATATTGCTTGATCCCATTGACTTCGAGAGGACATCACGAATGCCCGCCGCCTCGACCACGGCGCGAACGCCGCCCCCCGCGATCAACCCCGTGCCGGGACTCGCCGGTTTCAAAATCACGCGCCCGCCTCCAAAATTGCCCTCCACATCGTGGGGAATCGTGTGATCATTCAGGCATATCCGGATCAGGCTGCGCCGGGCAATTTCCGTTCCCTTCTTGATGGCATCGGCCACTTCGTTGGCCTTGCCGAAACCGTAGCCGACCTGTCCCTTCTGATCACCGGCCACAATGAGCGCGCTGAAACTGAAGCGGCGTCCGCCCTTCACGACCTTGGCGCAACGGTTGACATAAACCACCTTTTCCAGCAGATCGCTCTTGGCCTCACCGGGACGCTCCAGCCGCATGCTGCGCAGTTCTCTTCGCTTGAAAGCCGGTTCATCGGCGGGAATCGCGCTCGTCGCCTTCGACTCGCCTGAGAAAGTTGTATGGGTTGCCACAATCGCTCCTTCTTAAAATACCAAGCCGACCTCGCGCGCCGCGTCAGCCAGCGTTTTTATCTTGCCATGATAGCGCGATCCGCCGCGATCAAAAACCACGGCCTTGATTTGTTTGGAAATCGCGCGTTCCGCCGCAAGCCGTCCGACCTCTTTCGCGAACGGCACGTTGGCGCGGTTCTTTTTGGCATCCGCTTTCCGGAAATTCTCTTCCGTGGTGGACACAGCCGCCAGCGTCATCCCCTTGAGGTCGTCAATGAACTGGACGTGGATGTTGCGTCCGGAAAAACAAACGCTCATCCGCGGCCGTTCCGCCGTGCCAATCACCTTCTTGCGCACCCGCCAGTGCCGCCGTTTCCTCAGTTCTTGTTTTGTGACCATAAGCAAATATGTCGTGATCAATCCGTATCGTCAATCCTTTTCCAGAATTTTCCCATCCAATCTCCAGGTTTGTTCACTGTCATTGCAATTGATTGCCACATTTTTTCGGTTGACTCTAGTTTTAAATTATTGCACTGTTATGGCTTTAGAGCCATTGTGGTCGCGTTTCTCACTCGTTTTCGTAGGAGGCTCCCAAAGAACAGACAGAAGGGACTTTGTCCCGGCTTGTCGAAGAACTTCCGAGGTTGGCGAGGACAGCCCCGAAAGCATTCGGGGTTGAGCCGTTGGGATGACGCCCCTTCCCAAGGTCGTCTTGCCCTCGATAAGCGAAAGCTGAGCCTGTGGGAACAGCGCGAAGTCCCGCCGTGGCGGCGTCTGTCCTTCATTGCGCAGGCCGTGAATAGCTGAGAAGCTGCTTTGGTACCTTTCATAATAGGTGGCATCTGCCATGCTATGGTTGTCCGGTTACACTTCACACCCAACGAGGGCTCCAAAACCTCAAGGCTCTGAAGGCTTCGGTGAACCAATGTCTTCGCGGACATCGTTGCGACGCCTGAGATCACCGATGGACGCGCAGCCCTGAGACGGCCTGGAAGATGCCGGTGATGATGGAATAGGCAACCAGTCCCACCAGGATGGCCATGACCACAATCACCAAAGGCTGAATGAGGGCGGTCATGCGTTGAATGCGCTGGTTGAGTTCCTTGTCGTATCGTCGCGCGACCTTGTCAAACGCCGTGCTCAGATGGCCGGTTTGCTCGCCCACCGCTATGATGTCGATCAACACCAACGGAAAATGCCCGACTCGTTTGAAGGCGCGTGACAACGATCCGCCCTCCGCCACGAGGTCGATGACCTTGGCCAACAACCCGTTCAAGTAAACGTTGGGCGTGGCGCGGTTCATCAGTCGCAAACCATTGAGCAACGGGATTCCGTTGCCGACCAGCGTGGCCAGCGTTTGCGCGAGTTGAGCGTAGAATCGGGCCGTGAGGATCGGGCCGAAGAAAGGGATCTTCAAGCGGGCTTCGTCCCACCAGAGACGACCCGCTGGTTGGCGGATCGCCTGCCAAAACGAAAGACCCAGGGCGATACCGCCCGCAAGAAGCCCCCACCAGTAATGGGCCATGAACCCGCTCACGCCGATGAGCATCCGGGTCGCCATCGGCAGTTCTTTTCCCGTCTTGATGAACAACACCGTCAACTGCGGCACGAGTACCGTCATAAACACAAAGAGGAGCAGCACGCCTGCCCCGGTGATGAAGGCGGGATAGATCATCGCTTGCAGGACGCGGGCTTGGAGTTCGTCCATCGTTGTGAGGTATCCCACTTGGCGTCGCAGGATTTGGGGCAGAGCGCCGCTCATCTCGCCCGCCGCCACGAGGTTGCAGTAGAGTTCGCCGAAGTGATTGGAAACCGACCGCAACGACGAGGAAAAACTCCTGCCCTCGCGCACCCTCTGACGTAGCGCCGCCGTGACCGATTTGAGACTCGACAACTCCTGGCGCTGTTCCATGATTCCCAAGGCGGGCTCAAGCTGGAGGCCCGCGTCCAGCATGTCGCTCAATTCTTCCGTGAAGAGAATGATTTGCGCGCGCGAGAGGGTGAGTAGACCGGAAGATAGCGGCTCAGATTTGTCGGGCGGATTTTGGCTTTCGACCAGATCCTTTAATTCGAGCGAAACGGGCTGGAGATTTTCCTTGTCCAACTTGCGATAGGCGTCGATGCGGTTCTGGGCCTCCAGTTCCCCGGCCACCTTGTCTCCGTTCGCGCCAACCGCCTGGTAAATGAAAACACTCATGCCACGAAAGTAAAAAGGGGGAAAGCTCGGAGGAAGGATTCACCACCAAGACACCAAGACACAAAGAAATTGAGAACCTTGAGGCGTTTCTTTGGCCCCCAGTCCGGACTGGAGGCCAAAGAAACGCCAAGTTCATCGCCGCTTGCCGTTCTTGGCGACTTGGTGTCTTGGTGGTTCAATCTCTTCTTCATTCTTAATTCCTCGTCACTCATCTAGCAGCCTCACGTCCGAGGCGGTCACTCGAACCACCTCCTCGATGGTGGTGACGCCGTCGATGACCTTGCGCCAGCCGTACTCGCGGAGGGTGACCATGCCGTCCTCTTTAGCGACGGGCCAAAGAAAGTTAGCCGGCATTTTCTGCGCGATCAGTTCCTGAAGGCGCGGCGAGACCATGCAGATTTCGAAGATGGCGGTGCGTCCCTTGTAGCCGGTGTGATGGCAGCGCTCGCAGCCGTTGGCTTTCAGAAGCGCATGGGCATGTTCCAAGGGGAAGCGGAGGGTTTTGAGGTATGGTTCGGAGTGTCGCGCCGGCCCTTTGCACTCCGGGCAAAGCACCCGAAGCAGGCGTTGCGCGATGAACGCGCGCACGGCGGAGCCGACCAGGAACGGTTCGACGCCCATATCAATCAAACGCGTGATTCCCCCAATGGCATCGTTGGTGTGGAGGGTGCTAAAGACTAGGTGGCCGGTGAGCGCGGCGCGGATGGCGATTTCCGCCGTCTCGAAATCGCGCATTTCGCCCACCATGATCACGTTCGGATCGCCGCGCAAGATGCTACGTAGCGCCTTGGCAAACGTGAAATCGATCTCGGGTCTGATCGCCATCTGGATGACGCCCGGCACCTGGTGCTCCACGGGTTCTTCGATGGTGACAATCCGGCGTTCCTTGACATTGAGACTGGACAGAAAGGTGTAGAGCGTGGTCGATTTGCCGCAACCCGTTGGGCCAGTCAACAGGACGATCCCGTTGGGCAGGTCCAGGAGGTATCGGATCTTGCCTTGGGAGACTTCGTCCAGGCCCAAGCGCGCGAGGTCAAAGCGTTCCTGCCCCAGCAGACGCAGGCTTACACTCTCGCCGATCACCGAGGGAATCGTGGCGACGCGAACATCAATGGGGTGGCCTTCCAACTCCAGATTGATGCGCCCGTCCTGCGGTAGCCGTTTCTCGGCGATGTCCAGATGCGCCATGATCTTGAGGCGCGAGATCACCGAGGCTTGAAGCACTTTCATCTGGGCAGGAACGGGGATTTCGTGCAGCACGCCGTCGATTCGGTAACGCACGCGCAAATCGTCCTGCACCGGCTCGAAGTGGATGTCCGTGGCACGTTGTTCCAGGGCTTCGCGGATGATCTGGTTGACGAATTTCACCACCGACGCTTCCGAATCCTCGGCATCAAGCACGTTGGTTTCCTGCTTCAAATCGGCCATCGTATCCGCGTCGTCTCTTCCCGCCAGGATTTGGTCGAAGGTTTCCGCCCCCACGCCGTAGCCTTGACGCAACGCCTGGAGGATTTGTCGTCGCGTGGACATGGCCCAGGTCACCTTTTCCGGGATGGCTTGCGCCACGGCTTGACGGGCCAGTAGATCGAACGGATCGTAGGTGAGGATTTGGATGCTCGTTTCATCCGCTGACAGGGGGAGGAGGCGATGGCGTAGCGCCAAGCGGACGGGGAATTTCTCGCGAAGGGCCGGGGGCATGGTGATGATCGGCTCGTTGCGCCACGGAATCTCCAGGGATGCGCTCAACGCCGAAAGGAAACGCGATTCATCCACCAAGCCCTCGTCCAGCAACGCATCCACCATGGAACGTTGTTGCGCCGCGGCCTGTTTAAGGGTCGCTTCGCACCCCGTCAAATCAGCGCAATAGGTCTGCTTCGCAAGGTTGGACAAGAATGGAACCAGGGGCATACGTGCCTTTGTGAAGAGCGAATCATACCACCGATTTCCTCCTGCGAAACGTGAATTTTCCATGGCCCCGATGCCAGGTCCGGGCAGACTGGTTGGCTATCATGTCGTGGGTGACCCCGTCGGATCGCTTTGAATCACGGAGCGGTTCGAGCCAAGGGCGGGAGCCAGAAGATGAATCGCACGGGGGACAGTTCTCCGGCCAGGGTCAGGGTCAGCTCAACCAGGGATGGGCGCAGGGCATGATCGTTCCATTCCTCCATCCATGTCGCCGTGCGCGAATCGTAAAAACGCCATTCCAGCTTTCGGATGTCGGAGAGCAACATCAGCCAGCGGACCGGGCGCTCGGACTCCGAAGAAGACTCCACACCGCTCGAATCATGTTCCCGCAACAAACCCAGGCCGAACAAACCGCCCACTTGCGGACGCGCTCTCAACACTGCGGTTGGCAGGGCGACGGATGGATCACCCCAGGAAAAGGCGGCCGGCGCTTGCCGTAAAATCACCTCGGGCAGATAGACGCCGCTTTCTTCGCGAACTCCTCCCTGAAGGGAGGCGCTGCTTGGCAATGTTCGAAATGTCCGCTGACAGAGAGCGACCAACCCTTCCACCTGTTGTTGACGATTCTGGCGCTGATGCAACTCGGCAGCGGAGGCCATCGTCCCACTCACAATTGCAAAGAGTCCGCCTGCCAGCAAAGCCAAGAGAGCCACGGCCAGCATGACTTCCAGAAGCGTGAAGCCTCCTGGGTGCGGGCGAAACACTCGACCCGTGATTCGTGATTCGCTGTCACTCATGGTTGATAGACATAAATCTCCGCCTCACGTCGTTCTTCCTGTTTGCCCGTCTTCCAGCGCGCTTGTGCGGTCAGACCGTAAAGACCATGCAACACCTGTTTTTTTTCGTTCCGCAAATTCAGAGCCCGAGTTTCGATTTCATAAACGATGCCGGTTGAATCGGGATCGAAGGTTTCCTTGCCCGGTTTCAAACGTTGCTGACGCGCCTCCGCCAGCTTGTTCTGGAGGTTGAGACGGATTTCCGCCTCGCGCTGCATCTCGATGGCTGCGTCAATGGCATGTCGCAGACAGACAGCCAAGGCCACCACTACCAGGCCGAAGATCATTGTCGCCAGCATCACCTCCAGCAAAATGAAACCTTTTGCCCGGTGAGATACGTGAGGAAAGGTGCGTAGAACCCGGCGTTTCATGGTTTGAGCAGCCCTCTATGGAAACGAATACGATTCATCCTGAACCGAAGCTGTCAACGGATGGAACGAAATCTCCAGCCACGCTCGGCCCCGACTTAACTGAACGCGTAAGGGCTCACACAAACCCGACGGCTGAAACATCCAGATTTGATCCCGAGGTTTTTTCCACTCGTCTTCGTCCCAGCGTTGAAGGCGAACCTGGATATCGGCGGACGTCGGATAGTGGACGAGCGCCACTTCGTTGGTCGATGGCGCGCCGTCGGCGGAGGCCCGGGCGTGAAGGGAAAACCCTTCCGCGTCGAATCGAATCGCATAGGGACACCTTTCGAGGATCGCTAAATGACGGGCAGTTTTTGCGCATGCCTGGAGTTGACGCGCCGGCCGCCGCAACTTTTCCTCCGTCAGATACCCGGAACTCAGGGGAATCGTCGCGCCCAACACCAACGCGATGATGAAAAGCACCAGGCAAATCTCCAGCAGGGTGAAGCCGTGGCGCACGCGCCGGTTCATGAACCACGCGGCATGGTTCGCGGTGTGCCGGTTCATCGTTGAGACGCCTGGAACATAACCCATGACGCGGTGGCGGGGATGCGCGACCCTCACTTTTGGGCTTCCCAGTTCCCGATGTCATCACCGCTCTCCACGCGATCCGGCCCCAAAGAGAAGAGATCGAACTTGCCTGGATTATGAGTGCCTGGATTGCGATAGCCGTAGGGCGTCCCCCATGGATCGACCGGAACCTTCTCCAGAAGTTGTCTCCAGCGCTTGGGCACGGGCTCGGTGGTCGGCTGCGTCACCAACGCGTTCAATCCTTGTTCCGTGGTTGGAAGAAAGAGGTTCTGCATCTCGTAGGTCTTGAGTTGCGTCGTGATGGTGGTCAAGTCCGCCTCAACCCGCCGTTCCTTGGCAATGTCCAGATTGCCCGCCAGATAGTAGATCCCCGATCCCAGCAACACGGCGATGATCGCCAAGACGAGCATGATCTCGATCAGAGTGTAGCCGCTTCGTCGAGAAAGGAGGCCGGCGGGGCGTAATTGTTGGTTGGAAGGCTTCATGGGCAAATTCATGGTGCTGGATCAGCCGCTTCAGGCGCAGGATGGTTTTCTTCAATGGAACGAGTCACGGGTTCCTCATGGGGCAAAGGGGCGACGACATTGGTTGACGGGGATGAATCCCCGTATTTCAATTGCAGCAGGAGGTTCTTGGCGGCAATCGGCATCGCTTTTGCTTCCCCTTTCGGATCCACCAACTCGAATTGGAAGGTGTTATCGCTCGGACGTAGGACCTGCGCGGGAATCGAGATTGCGCCTTTTCGCCATCCCACGTACTGAGGTTCTCCATGCTCACCCTTGCGATAGCCCGGATCCGACAGGTCGGGGACTTCGATGGACACTTCTCCAATCCTGGTGCCGTTCACCCAAAGCGCAACCGTTTTCCCAATGGAAACTCCTGCAAAGTTCGTTTCAAGTCGCGCCCACTCGGGGGCTGCCTCCAGCGTCGCCACGAAGTCGACTCCGTCCTCGATACGCACTGGTTTCTCGGTCAAAACTGCTGTAATCACCCTGCCGCGCCATAGGTCCGAGGGAGCCAACGGGGGATCGCCGCCAACGTCGGCTTCGTCCAGAATGCGACCCTGGCTTTGCACCAATGCGACCTTGGGCGCTCCTTGAGCGGCGAGAACGACACGCGGTTGTACCCATTCCCAATGAATTCGTGAGAGCGGCAGGGCGTGGTCGCTTGCCTGGAAGGTCAAGATGCCGGGAGTTGAAAGGCGCGAATGTTCAATGACCAGTGTGCGTTGGTTGAGCATTCCAATCCCTTCGTAGAGATTGTTGCAAAGCATCTCGGCCTTTTCGCTCCCCGTCCAAGAAGCTCGCAGAAAGCCGCCTTCCGTTTCCTCGAAGAAACAGGTCACCGCCAGATCGGCATCCGGCGTTGGAGCGCGAATGGGGAAATCAATCCTGCCGAAAGTAGCGGAAGTGCTGACCAGTGGCTCTTCAAGCCACACCGGCAACGCCTGTCCTGGTGAAAGGGGCAAATCGAGCGTACATCCCCCGGTTCCTTCTCCGTCACACACGGCAACCTGAAGCACCAAGCAGCCTGCCACCACCCCCAGGATGGCCCTAAAACGCGGATGGGTCTGTATCAGGGTTTTCATTCAGCGGGAGTCTCGCCAGCCGATGGAGAAGGCTCCACCGGTTGAGAGCCCAACTGGCGTCGGGGTTGAGTGGAAGGGTGCTTGGGGCGCTTCGGAAATTTGCCGGTATTGGCGTCGAAAGGAATGGCTTCCGCGCCGTGGCTGGCGTCGTTCCCAATTACCACGCGATCTTGTTCGCTCTGACTGGCGCTCGCCAGTTCCTCCTCGGTTTCGATGACCGTGGGTTGAATCAGAACGATCAATTCGCTCCGCTCCATGGTCTTGGTCGTGGACTTGAAAAGCTCGCCAATCAGCGGAATCCGGCTGAGGAACGGAACGCCCACGGTGTCTTTGGTCGTGAAATCGGTGATCAATCCGCCCAGCACCACCGTCGAGCGGTTGGGCACGGTGACCGTGGTGTTGATTTCCTGTGTGCCAATAGTCGGGACAGTGTTCCCTGAGATGGTTTGCGATCCCACGATGCTGTCATTCTGCTGGGCGATCTGAAGCGTGACTTCCTTGTTCGCGTTGATGATGGGCAACACTTCCAGCTTGAGAACGACATCCTTGTAATCAATGCTGGCGCTCACCGAGGCGTTGTTGGTCGTGCCGGTGTTCAAACTGGTCAGGGTGGAAGTGGGTACCGCGACCTTTTGCCCAGAGGAAATGACCGCCTTCTTGTTGTTGGCCGTATAGACGGCGGGACGAGAAATCACCTTGAAGCGATTGCTGCTCTCCAGAGCCTTGATATAAACGTCCAGGGCCTTGCCGACGGAACCGTAGATGGTCAAACCGGCGGGTAGCGGAAACGCGCCACCGGTCAGCAAGCTCTTGGGATCCGGCACGATGTCGGCGGCCCTGCTGCGAGTCCTCAACGCGCTGGCCACGCCGCTCGCGTCCACGCCGGTATCCCCCGTGCGCGCGAATTTCTGGAGGAGGTCCACGCCAAACTCGATCCCGTCACCCAATCGAAGCTGGCCGATGACGGTCGAGAGATAGACTTGGCGGGGGCGACGGTCGAGTTGTTCCACGATGGTCCGAACCTTCTCGATGCTGTCCGCAAGCCCCATCACCAAAATGGAGTTGGCCTTTTTGTCGGCGATCAGTCGGGTTTTCCCAACCATGACCGATTCCGGCGTCGTGTCTTCGGCCGTGGCGGAAAGGCGGTCGGGCTTGGACAAAGCCCCTGTGGCGGCCGCTGCGGGCGTGGGAGTCGCACGATTTGCACCCGTGCTGGTGGTGCCGTCTTTGGTTTCCGCAAGCACGCTTTGCAGGACGGGCAATACTTCCGATGCGCTCACGTATCGAAGCGGCAACTCCACGGGGTCGGTCAAGCGGGTGGCCTGGTCGAACTCTCGAATCAAATCCTTGATGTACCCCAGGTTGACCGGTCGAGTGATGACCAGGATTCGGTTGGTGCGAGGGTCGGGTACCAGTTGCACGTCGCCCACCACCAGGTTTCGTTCGTAAAGAGCAGCTTCTCCAACGGCAGGAGCGGCAGGCGCGCTCGGAGCAGGTGTCCCCGTTGCTGGAGTTGCGAGCGCGGGGGCAGCGGGAGTGGCGGCGGTCGGAGTGTTCTTCCGGGTATCAAGCAGCTTGGTCAGAATCTCAGTCACCCGCTCGGCATCGGCCCGTTCCAGAGCCACAAACTCGCTGGCAACCTTGGCTGGAGGAATGTCGATCAATTCCTGAAGGCTGATGAGGTTGCGAACCACCGATGCGTTTTCCGTCACCACCAAAGCTTGGGCGTTGGGTACGGGCACCAACGAACCAAAGCTGTGAAGTTTGATGTGTCCCTGAAAAACCATCAGCGCCTCGTTGGGCGCGATGTAACGCAACGGCATGAAAAAGCTGACGATCTGGTCGCCCTTGGGCAAAGCGGAGGCGCTGGCATAGAGCGGAACCGCTTCGCTCCGGGGGCTTTTCCCACTGGTGGTGTTGAGCACCTTGATGCTGTTGTCCTCACTCGGAACAAGGCTGTAGCCGTTGAGAATCAAGACCGCCTCAATGAGGCGAATCGCTTCGCTTTGAGGGATCGGTTGGGGGGCGACGATACTGAGGCTCGGTCCCGTCAGGTTGGCGTCTTTGATCAAGCGTTTGCCCGTCAGCTTCTCATAAATAACCAGAATATCGCCAATTGGGTTGTTCGGAAACTGGAGCGTGGTGGTTTCCTCGGCGGCGCGCACTGGTTGAATTACGTCGCCCAGCCAACTCACCAGCGCCATCAGCGTCAAGACGCGGGAAAAGCGCCGTGGCAATAGGCACCACCCTCGCGACGACACCTTCCCGTCGCTTTTCGAAAATGCCACCCTGAAAAACTGGAATCTCATCATTTGGCGACGGGTGGATTGGCGGGAATAATGATCCGCCGACGAACCTCGTTCGTGGTTGGCGGAGGTTGTGGTGGAGACGGCGCGGGGGATGCCTGAACTTGAACCGGTTGACCGAGAGCCGGGGCAGCCCCCGCGGGATTGTTGGCGGTGGTCATGGGGGGGTGAACGGTTGGTTGGACAGCGGAGGCTGCTTTCAAAAGAACGGGATCAAAGCGCACCACGGCCGTTTCATCACCCTTCTTGAGCGTGGCCGCCACCTTGAGAGGATCAAGATTCTGCTGGATGGAAATCAATCGGATGCCATGTTGCCCGGGTTCCTCGCTCACCGTAAACCGTTCTTGAGACTGCTTGTTCACGATCATGACGGTTTCCGCCGAACCGATTTTTGCCACCCCAACCAGGGCAAGCTGCTGAGCAAAGCCAACTTTGACGGTCTCCTGCTCAACCGAGGAAAGCGTAAAAGGCGAGCGTTTCCACACCGGGTCGTATCGCTCGGCCGGGTACCCTTTGGGCAAGGTCGGTTCCGCCGCGACCAACAAGCCCGTCCACGCGCTATATCCACCGATGAAAAGGACGGAGCGCATTGAGTGACGGAGCAACCCGCCAGCATCGCAACCGCTGAATCTTTGGGCGTTCATGGGGAGGTCGGCGGCAGGTAGAGCCGCGACACCTGCAGATCGCATTTGATCTTGGGTGGTTCCGCGTCGCTTTTCAAGGCAAACCTTCGAACTGCTTGAAAGTGTTCCGGTTGCTGGAGCTCCACCAGCCAATGCGTCAATGCCTCCAGCGTGCCGTTGACGGTGAGCTTGACCGAGATTTCATGATAAAAGGGTTGCGTGACCGGCTCGGTGAAACTCTGTCCCACAATGATGATCTTCTGCCGCCGAGCGCTGGTTTGCAGCATCTCCAGGAGGTTGGCGTTGGCTTCTCCCGGCGCGTGGATTTTCGGCTGTTTGGAATCTAACCATTTTTTTCGCTCCATCCACAAGTCTTTTTCCATGCGCCAATTGCGCGCGTCCAATTGCTCGATCCGGAGACAAAAAAGCTGGGATTCCAGTTCCTTGCGCTTCTGGGAAAGGAGGCTCAACCCAAACAGGTTGGCCAACGCAAAGGACGCCACCAAGAGAAACAGCGTTAGCCTCTTTTCCTTGTCAGTCAATGGACGCATGGGGCTGTTCTCCTTCGATTTGAAACTGGCTGCTGTCATTGGGCAGGAGCCGTGGCTGAGGCATCTGCCATTTGTAGCCCGCCAGATCCTTGCTCTGTTTCAGGTCCTCAGCAAACTTGAACGCGGATGCGGCGCTCTTGGCCTCACCCATGATCAGGAGCTTCGTGCCTTTCCGCTCGAAAAGAGTGAAGCGCACCCCGTCCGGCGGCAAAGATCGCGAACACCGCAAAAGTTGTTCGAGCGGGTAGTCCTCCGGGTTGATGGCCGCTTCCAGCGCGCTCCAACGGCGAGCGGTTTCGCGGATGACCGCCACCGTGGAGGCGTCCTTCGCCAGCGCCGTCTTGATCGCGGCTGTCTGAAAGGACAGCTTGGCCACCTGAAAGATCAATCCGCCAATGAGCAGCGCATAGACGGCTGCCGCCAGGGCCAGAATGTTCCGCCTCTTGGCGCGCTGTTGATGAGCAACCTGCGCCTGAGCGACAGAATGAGGAATCAGGTTCCAGGGCGCACTCGGCATGCACGGCGACGGACGCGGCTGGCATTGGACGGCCAACCCCAGCGCATGTCCCACCAAAGCCTGTGCTTCGCTGGAAAACTCGCCCCAGAGCGTCACGCCCCTTCCGCTCGCCAGAATCTTCTCGGTTTCCAATCGCATTTGGATGCAACGCAACTCCTGGGAGACCAACGGCGTGATCTCTCGGTTGCCAAGCGCCTGAAAATAGCAGAGATGATCGTCGCGCGTCACCGCCAGAACCAAGCGATCCCCTTCGATCCACAAGGTAAACTGGTTTTTCGGCAATGGAAAGACCCGCGCGGAAAGGTCGTAATGTGTGATCCGGTCCAAGCAAAGACTCTCGGGCAACCCAACGGGCAACACCGCCACCAGCGCCAGCTTCTTTGCATCTTCAACGCCGACAACCTGGTGATGCATGACGGTTTCGGAGCGTGACCGCGCCAATAACGCGCGCTTCTCCAACTGCAAGTAGATCATGTCCGCGAGTGTCGCGTCATCGCCCGCCACCAACCACAAGGGCAGGGCAAACACGTGTCGCAACGGCAGCGCAAGAATCGCGTGTGCGGGTATCTTGGCATCAGCGGGAGTAGGGCAAGTCCTCACCAACTTTGAAATGCTGTCCGGCCCCATGCCCCAGACCTCCCACTGGCCGTCTCCGGGACACAGTAGGAATTTCTCTTTCCGAACTCGGGATGCCATGAAGATCATCGTTCAAGCCAGGCTAAGTATTGCGGCGGATTGACGTTGCGACGCACCACCACCATGAGTGTTTTGCGATACTCGCCGACGATTCCGGTGCTCTCGATCCTCCGCGTGGGATCTTGCAGCGTCAACCGCCCGGCAACCAGCTGAAAATCCGGGTCCGCCATCCCCAGGACCAGCCGCACCTGATTCAGATCCTTGTAACGAAAGTCGTCATCGGTGCCCGGTTTGCCATCCGATCCCCATCGGCGGGACACCAGCGCCTCCGCTTGTTGCGGGGTCACTCCGCAAACCACCTCAATCAACTCGGCGGAAGCCTCGTTCACGTCCAGCTTGCCATCGCTCCAAATCGTGAAGCAAGTGTCCCAGTCCGGTTTTTTCGCCGCCACAATGTCCATTCCGCGCACCAACGCCATTTCTTCCACCGACCGAAAGGGACGATTGGGCGGGTAGCCGGGACGCCCTACAGCCGTGTAATCATCGCGCTCGGCCCCGTTCAAGTGCTCCAGATCATCGGCGTCCACCCAATCCGAGAGACAATCCACCGCCGCTCCTGCGTCAGCGGAAGGCACGCCCCATTTCTCGAACAAGGCGATCAGAATGGCGCGTTGGTTGGTCGCCAGAAGGTGGTTGATCTGGAGACGCGCCCCCTCGCTGGTCAGCCGCACCTCAAACTTCTCTCCGGGCGCAACGGGTTGTTTCAACACCTCGTCCCCATCCTCAACGTTGGGATGAAGCCCGACGGCCAAGCCGCACTCGGCGAGTTGCAGGGCGCGAAAATCCCTCGCGCGCGCCACGAATTCATCCTGGTTCAAAGTCACAAGTTCCACCAAGCCCAGCACCACCACAGACATGAGGATCATCGCCCACAGTACCATGAGCAACGCAGAGCCGCGCCCGGATGATGGAGGCAAGAACATAATGGCACGGAATCGCCCATGCAATGCGAATTCCATCTCATCTTATAACCCATGAACGGCAAATGAAAAGCAAAAACGACTCCCCCGAGACACGCCATTCCATCCGGATGAACCCGACCGCCGTTGATCGTGAGAGACGCAGCCAACGGCGGCGTTCTGTGTTTGCCGCCGGTTGACGAGGAGCGGTTGCATGAGCTATGGAAGGGGTTTATGAAAATCACGCAATCTGCAGCCAAAACTCTGCTCCCCAAAGAATGGCCCCGACATGTCCAAAGCGCGATGTTGCACGCGATGTCCTTGGCGCAACATGTCCTGACTCACGCCCGGGGATGGGCAGCCAACAGCCTGAATGCACGTGTCCGTCTGCAAACCGAAGCAAAACGTGCCCATTCGGAAAGCGCCCTGTTGCGGGAAGAAATGCGAATCAAGGATCAGCGGATGGCGGCGCTTTCCCCTCATCGCCGCCCGTATTACGCTCCAGCCGAACGCATGGCCATTCTGGAGTTGCGGGCGGCCCGCGGATGGTCGCTTGCGGAAACCGCCCGCCGATTCCTGGTGGACGACGAAACGATTTCCTCCTGGACACGCCGATTGGACGAACCAGGGGAGAAAGCCCTGCTGGCGATGCCAGAGCCGGTGAACCGCTTTCCGGAGATGGTGGGGTGCTTGACGCGAAGGCTCAAGACACTTTGCCCGGTTCTCGGTAAGAAACGGATTGCCCAGCTCCTTGCACGGGAGGGATTGCATCTGAGCGTGACGACGGCGGGGCGCATGTTGAAACGCGAAGAACCCTCTCCCCGAAAGCAAGATGGACCGACAAACGGATCGACCAACGCGGCAGCCTCCGCCGAGAGGAAAATGGATCAACCGCACGGCGTGGTGACGGCCCGGCATCCGGATCACCTCTGGCAGATTGATTTGACGGTGGCGCCGACGATCCTTGGATTTTGGGTTCCCTGGTTTCCTTTTACCAGACTCCAGGTGTGGCCGTTCTGCTGGTGGGTGGTTGTGGTTCTGGACCATTTCTCACGCGGCGTGGTGAAACTCGCGGTGTTTCGTCAACAACCGGATTCGGCCAAGATTCAAGCTCTGCTGTCATCACTCATCCGCAAGCGTGGCAAAGCGCCTCGTCATTTGGTTTGCGACAAGGGGGTGCAGTTTTGGTGTGACGCCTTCAAAGGCTGGTGCAAACGCCGGGGAATCCGGCCGCGATTTGGCGCCATCGGGCGGTACGGAAGCATCGCCGTCACCGAGCGATTCATTCAGTCGCTGAAGACAGAATGCACGCGCGTGATCCAGGTGTCGCTGAGGGATCAGGATATGCAGCGACAGCTTGAACAGTATGCCCAGTGGTTCAATGCGCATCGGCCTCATCAGGGGATTTCCGGGCGAACGCCTTTGGAGAAGACCGGCACCTCTCCGATCCAACGGCTCCGCCTTGAACCTCGCCCCAGGTGGCCGATCCCCCATTCAGCGAAGGGCGCCCCGTCTGCGATCCGCGCGCCGGCTCTTCAACTCGTGGTCACGCACATGGACGGTGAGCAGCATCTTCCCATCGTTGAGTTGAAACTGGCGGCCTGACTGGTTCGTTGCCGGTCATGCGCATGTGAGCGGCGGCGTGAAATTGCATGAAAACCGCCAGTTTGAAAATGCAGCACCGAAATCCGAAAGACAGTTCATTTCAGGGGATGCCAAGGGCCAGAACAAGCGAACAAGAGGGTTTTTGAACCTTTTGAACAAGATTCACCCTGCATAAACAGCATTTTCAAAGCGGCGGTTTTCTGACGTTTTGGATTCGCCGTTTACATGCGCAAGTGAGTCCACGCACGAAGTGTCGTTACACCCGCCAACTTCTCGAAAAAAACCAGATCGAAGTCAGTCTGCCGC
>JACQHZ010000112.1 GCA_016198745.1 Verrucomicrobiota bacterium | reverse complement strand
CTTTTGAAGTCCGAAAATCTGCGTCAATCCCTGCCGGCAGATTGGCAGGCGGGTGCGGATAAAATGCCGCCCATGAATTCCAGCGCGGGTCACCGCGGTCGCTGTATTACCCGTCAAAGAAACTCCTGAAAAAACCGCAGCGCCTCCATTTGTTGCGGCGGATGAAAACAATGAGGGCCGTCGAAGTAAATCCATCGCACGCGATTGCGGCGCCCCTGTCTCGCCGCCACGCGCAGGATTTCGCGCCGCGTCTTCTCCTGGGCGGCCCAGGGATAGAGGCCGTCCTGTTTTCCGTTGATGATCAGAACGGCGCCCGGCTCGGAGAGCGCGACCAGTTCGGGGACATGACATTCGGCATTGACGCCCGGGAGCAAAAAATTCACGCCAAGCGCGCGCGGCCCGTCGCGGCGCAGCATGTCGCCGAGGTCGCCCGACCAACAGACCCGGACGCTGGCCGCCGTGTTCATGAATGCCGAGAAGCACCGGTGCCGGGCGGGTGCGCGAGGCGCCACGCGGCAGGTAAAGGACGGCTTCCGTTTCGTCGTCCGGATTGATCCGCAAGCGATAGGTTGTTCGTGAAAATTGCGGGAATCGTTCTTCGCGCAGAACTTGTGGACGAAAGGGAACTGGCGGCGGACTGTAGTTCAGTTGCGCCAGAAGTTCGCGGCGTTTCTGCCGGGTTTTCCGCGTATTGCCCATCCATTGCGCAAGACCATCGCGGCGGTGGCGCTGCATGCGATCGGTCAAAGCGGCTACCATCCCCCGCCGGCTGCCGAGGTCTTCCTTAGGGGTGATGGTCACCGTGTAGCGCAGTGGTGAGACAGAACTGGCCCGCATATTTCACAAGATTGCAACCCCGAACGCATTCGGGGTGGGGTGGGTACGGCCCCGAATGCGTTCGGGGCTACAGCCTGGAGCACGATTATGCGACAGTGTGAAATATCCGGGTTAATCGTCGGGGTTGATGGTCCAGAGATTGTTCGGAAACAGACTCTGGCGGGCGGGCAAGGCGGCGATGTGACTGTCCGCAAAGAGATAATTCGCCCTGCCGGTGTGTCGCGTCTGATCCAGTTCGTGATCGGGGTCCTCGGCGGGCAGCGCCAAATAATAGTCGGTTTCGCTCGGTTTCTTCTCCGACAGCAACACCAGATCGGCGCGGTCGGAGAAATTCCAGAGCGGGAGAGACTGGCCGATCTGCGGATTGAGTTCCGCCAGGGCGTTAAAGATGTAACTGTGGCTGCGTGTATCATCCTCATCGCTGGGCGTGGAAAGAGGCGTGAAGATGGGGTCCTGCGGACAAAACACCACCCGATCATTCAAACCGTACGGTTGCAATCGCACCGTCCAGCGCAAGGGCGGTTCCACAGCGATGCCGTAAATCGGCGGCAAAGCCCCTTCGTTTTCGTTCGCATAAATATTCAGCGCCGTCGCGATCTGCCGCAGGTTGGAAAGACAAGCGGCGCCCTTGCCGGCCCGGCGCGCGTTCTTCAAAGCGGGTGTCAGCAGTGCCGCCATCACTGCGATCATCGCAATGACCAACAGCAATTCAAGGAGCGTCAGACCGTTTTGTTCGCGTTTCATATCCTACGTCTTCATCAGCTTCTCGACAAAGGGCGTCACCCTTACCTGGCAGACATTGGCGTTGCCGCCCAGGAACGAGGTGTAGGTCCCATATTCATCCTTGTCATCCAGGGTGAGTTCGGCGCCCAGATTGATGCGATCGCCTTTCGCGCCGTTGTGGAAGCAGAGTTTCATCACCACGGTCTGCGGCGCTTGTTCCTGATGTCGGAAAATGGAAAGCCAGGCCATGTTCTCTTCAAACGTCGGCGCGGTGAGCCACCGGTCATGCACGCCCCACGTTTCGTCGCAGCTCATCGTGTAGTGGTGCCCCATGTATCCGAGTTTTTCAGGAACGGCGTAGCGTTTGAATGGCGCGCTTTGGACCTTCTCGATGGGGCAGCCCTCCAGGAACTTGAACGCATGCATGAGTTGATGTTCCCCGTCCTCCTGCAGGTCGCCTTCCATCCATTGGAGGTAGAGGTTGCCCTTGCGCGTGAAACACTCGTGACCGCCCCGCGAAGTCTGGGTTTCGCCAAGGAGCGGCAGCGGCGGACTCTTGATTCGGTTCTTGAGGTTGAGATACCAGACCCGGTCGCGTCCGTAGCCGCACCAATCGCTGTAGATGAGCAGGTGAGGGTTGGTGGGGGAAATCTGCACATGCGTGAGCAGGGCCAGGTCGCCCCAAAGACACTCCAGCTTTCCATCGTCCACATTGAACCGGTAAATAAGGGAACGCGGGCGTATATGGTGCATCTCGAAATTCAAACCGGCCAGGACAGGCTTTTCATCCTTGATCAACGAGATTCCTTCGATCTTCTCAATCATCTCGAAGGCAAGCCAGGGTGGCTGATTCAGGTTGAGAATTCCCATGCCGAACCCCTCCGGCATGCGCAAGAGTTCTTCGGTCTTCAGGGTGTCGAGATGAACCCGATAGAGCGATTTCCGGTTGTGAAAATAAAGTTCAGGCCGTTTCGGGTGAATGCAATTGGAGACGTTGGATTGACCCTCGACCTCCGTGAGTTGAACGATTTTTCCGCTCTTGAGATGCAAAAGAAACATCTCGTTGCGTCCCGTTCGGTCGGAGAGGAAGACAATATGCTCGCCATCGTCCACATACGGACGATTGGTGAAATAGAGGGTGCGGTTGGTGGCGCCGACCTCGGTGAATTGCGTGATTTCAGCGCCCGTTTCCGGGTCGCGAAAGGTTCGTTTTTCAGACGGATAATTTTGACCGATCATAAGAGAATGCGAATGGTTTACCGGCGCAGGACAAAATGACGGGTGCAGAGGCATTAAACCGGAAATATCCGGCTCCCCGAACCCACCTGGCGTTGAACGTCTCGATGCAACCAACCTTTTTGCCATGCGCCTGTTTGTCTCTTGGCAGTTTTTCTGTTGACGGGCAACCTGTTTTTGAAAAAATCATCACGTTTTCTGAAAAGCTCAACCGAACCACGCGTCTATGCCGCCGGGGTCGCGGCATTTGTTTCGCTCGCACTGGGGAAATGCGATCCTCTTCCGTTGTAGAGCCAGTCGCAGATTTGTTGAACATTCGCCACTTCCCCGGCGTCCACAGGAGGCGGAAGACGTTTCAGCAGGCTGAGCGAAAAATCATCCACCATGTCGCGGCACGTGATCTCGCCAATTTCACCGCACCCGATAATCCCGTAACGAATCGTTTTATTCATGTTTTCTGAGATGCTTGCAGAACTCTGTAGAGGCGCTTCTGTGAAGCGCCGGCTACCCGCCTGCCAAGCGGCGGGCAGGTCAGAGGTCTGCCCTTCGCAGAAGCGCAGCTACATTCCGTAACGGAGTTTTGCAAGAGGCTCTCCTATAGGGTTTTACGTCAGTGGACGATTCCGGCAGGACCCGTCGTTCCACCCAATCGCCGGTGCCAGAACCGTCGGTTGCGGTTTTATTTCTCTCGGAACCATTTCTTTGGCAAATGGAAGCAACCGGACAGCAATGCGGAAAGAAGCGCCGCAAAAAAAAATGACGAGGCACCGGTGGAAAAGGTTCTTGACGTGCGAGACAATAGGATGTTTTTCATGAGAGGCTTGAGCCGTTGAGATCATAATGCCCATGCCGTCCATAATGCAATAAAAATCCTTGCAACATCTTGGAAGTCAATGGGTTACATGGTTAGACCTTGTGCCATCCGCCATCGGAGAGCAGGCGGAAGATGCGCGCACCGGCGCGGACATGATCCAAATTGTCGGTGACGTTGCCATGCAGGACCGGATCATCATAGGGGGGGCGCGGCATGGCGCAAGGTGGACAAACCGCGTTTCGCGAAGCTCATATCTTTTGAGGGCGTCAAGGAGGATGCTGATGGCGGTCCTTTTGCTCGACTTGGAGGCCCGTGGCAAAGCTCATCGCGTTCTTCATCAGGCCCAGACCATCCCTTTCTTCCCGCGTGGTTCCCCGCCTTGGAGAAAATGCCGGGGGGATATGCCGTTCATCCGCTTGAACCATTTGGAGAGGTGATGCTTGTCGCTGAAACCCAGATGGGCGGCCACATTGTCGAGTTTCTCGTGAAGGAGCAGCATGCTTTTCACACGACGGAGGCGGAATTGGTTGTGAGTGGCCAAAACGGTTTCCCCGGCTTCTCTTCGGTAGCGATGAGTGAGCGTTGACAGGCTGACATGAACATGTCTGGCGACGTTTGCCAGTCGAAACGGTCCCTCCAGATGCTCATTCAAGTAGTTGCGCACTCGAACAACAAAATCAGACCGACTTGGGCCCTGCCCGGACTTGCACACGCGGTACAGGTTATCCTCGATCGGTTGGCTCGTGAGCAGCGCGTGGATGAGCTGACAGAGTCGGGCCTGGGCCTGCCAAAATCCCTGGTCTTGACTGGTTTCGCCAATCTGAGCGGCCTCTTGCACGAGGGCCGCAATGATTCCTTCCGGGTCGAGGAACCGAGCGAAATGACGCGAGTTCTGCGCGAAACGGTCGAGACCCGCAGCTTCGCCGCCGCGAAACATGATATAGGATCCATGGTATGGCACGGCACGGCGAGTATCGCTCCAATAGCGGATCCGGGGTGGATAGAGGTGAAAGGCGCCGGGGATGCGTAGTTGCCAGCGGTTGTGGGAGGAACCGATTCGGTAGCGCATACCGGGAGAGAAGCTGCAGTCAAGGACCCAAAAGGGCAGGCAATTCCGATGGCAAAAGCAATCTCTGGACCACCGGTAGCAGGTTGCATTGTAGATGCTGAGACCTTCTGTTGTGCGCGAATCCCAAGTGTATCCCTGAAAGGTGTTGGACATGGCTTCTCTCGGGCGAACGATGCCAGAATCTACAACAATTCTGCCAGCCTGTCCATTGCGCAACTTGGATTCTGGCGCTATTTTTTGGAGAAGAAGAATGAACGCCCTATTTCCCACGCTTGCCCCATTTACTTCAGGGGGAATCATGCGATCCGCCGCGAAGGCGCGGCGCGCTGCATTCAGGGAGCGGGGTGGCGAACCCACCGTTTTGCGCGGAGGATCTCCGCTTTGTCCCAATCTGGGCTTTACCTTAATCGAATTGCTTGTGGTGATCGCCATTATGAGCCTTCTGATGGCACTTCTATTGCCGGCTCTGAAAGAGGCGCGGCAGAGCGCCCGCTCCCTTCAGTGCATGAGCAATCTGCGTCAGATCGGGATTGCCGCAGTGGCCTATTCGCTGGAGAACAACGGAAAAGTGCCGCTGAGTGGGGGCTTCTTGCCGGATGGCAGTTCTCATCCTTACTACGCGTGGCCCGGCATGCTTGAAGTCTATGTGTCCGGTAAGCCGTTCGATGCCACAGTCGCCGAGGTCAACAGCAAAGTGTTTCTGTGTCCCGCAGACAAACCGGACAATGATTATTATCGGGCAACCGGTTACCTCAATGTTAACAACATTTCCTATGGTATTCATATTACGCTCTTCTCCGATGCGGATAGTCAACGGGGTGGCGGAGTAAGTCTGACAAGACTGCCAAATCCGTCGCAGGCATTCTATATTGCCGATCACTTCAAGGCAGATCCCCTGCAAGGTTTGGATGTCAGTGCCACCGTCGGCCAGTGGGACGCGCCCGGTTTCGGAATGATGGGAAGCTATCATCGGCGAGCCAACCTGCTCTATTTCGACGGTCATGTTGAGAATCAGGATCCTGCCCTGCTCAGAGCCATCAACATCAATCAGCCACCGTGGTGTCAGCAGGAACTGCGTGAGGCCATCGAGTACGTGAGATGAAGGTGCAATCCTTCTCGGGGCGTTGTAGGAACGGCATGAAAGCGGTTATTCGATGTCTGTCCTTCGCCTGGGCGGTGTACTTCCTGTCTCTCACGGCGTGTGCCCTCGATTCGTCCGACCTGCTCTTCCACCTTACGTTCGAGGATGGCGTAGACGCCGAGTTCTCCCGCGGGCCGGCTGTGCCGGTGAAGGCACCGCAGGATGTGCCGCGGCGGCTGGTGAAAGGGTTGATCGGTAAAGGGTACCTTTTCGGTGGCAAAGGGAGTTCGCTGGAATTCGTGACCGGCGATGGGCCAAACCCCGCTTGCAAGGAGATGTACGGTGCGCGAGCCAATATGTTTCCAGACTCGGGCACGGTCTCGCTCTGGTATAAGCCCCTGCGCGCCAATAACTTAACTCACATATTCTTCCGCGCTTGGCCGATCCAGGTGGTACGCAATGCGTGGGCTGCGCATATATTCAACTACGAGAAGGGCGGTCTGTTCTTCGATTCAGAGTATCATCATATGCCATGGGTTCATATGGTCCTGACCTGGAACAAGACTGAGGCGCACGGCTATTTTAATGGCTTGCCCGGAATGACCATTGATGAGATCGATCCGATCACGGCGTTTCGCGAACCACTGGTCATAGCAGGAGAGATTCGTCGCGAGGAAAAGTTCCAGTCAAAAGACATCGTAGACGACGCCATTATTGACGAAGTGCAAATCTTCCGACGACCGCTCACCGATGAAGAGGCGCGCAGCCTGTTTGAACGCGGCCAGATGAGCACCTACGAGGGGAAGGGCACCGATCCGCGCGGCCTGATCATCCAGCCGGAACGCGCCTTTGCGCCCGCGCGGCTCACGGCGCCGGTGCTCGGCCAGCCCATCCAGCCGGACGGCGATCTTTCCGAGTGGAAAGGCATCCCCGCCCAGGGGTGTTTCACTGACCGGCGGCTGGGCGTGTTGGACAATGACCCGGGAATCATCTACGTCGCGTGCGATGCGAAGAATCTCTACCTGGCCTTCTCCTGCCCGGTGGACGATTCGGTGCGCAACGACCCCACGCACATCATGTACCCCGCCGGTGTATTCCTCGCCAATCCGCCCTCACGCGACGGCGACATCCGGGATAACGATACGATCACCTTTTCTCTTGGCGGCAAGGATGGGCGTGCCTACCAGTTCACCATTAATGCGCGCGATGCCCTGGTGGACATGCGCGACGGCGATGCGGCCTGGAACGCCAACGTGACCTGGAAAAGCCGGTCCGACTTCAACGACTGGACCGCCGAATTGGTGATCCCGCTGGCCGATGTGGGGTTGGCGCCGGGCGATACGGGCGATTTCAACGTCACCCGTTCCTGGAAGCTCTTCAAATCAGCGCAAAACACCCTGTTGCTCAATGAATACAGCCAGCCGTCCACCGGCAAGCTACTGTTGAAGGCTATGGCATCAGCTTCCTTGACCACCTTGGGTAACCCCTGGCAGGGTGCGCTGAACGTGCAGGGAGACATCATCGGTCCGCCGGGCGAGTACTCCGTAAGTGTGCACGGCAAGGGGTACGGACAGGAGTTCACCGAGCAAGCCGAGGTGGCTGTCAGCGAGGGGCTGAAAACCTACGAGGTGAAACATAAGCTGGAGAAACCGGGCGACTTGGCGGCGGTGGTGGAGGTAAAAGACCCGCAGGGCGTGGTCATCCTCACGCGCACGGTGCCGTTTGTCTACGCTGCGATGTCAATTGTGGAACTGGCCAATTATCCTAGCTGGGGCAAGCTGGAGGTAACCGTGAAACCAGTGAATACCCAGGATGCCCGCGCCACGATCACGCTGTTGAAGGACGGCAAGGCGCTGCAGACGCAGGAGATCAGCAAGTTTGACGATCCGATCAAATCGGTGGCTTTCATAACAAAGGATCTGCCGGTAGGCGATTATCAGGTGCTCACCCAGCTTTATCGCGGCAAGGCCCGCATCGGAGAAGACCGGCAGCCCTATGCCAAAAAACCATTACCGGAATGGTATCGCAATAAGGTTGGCATCCTCGACGACCCTCCCTCGCCATGGACGGATGTCCGGGTCAAGGGCGACAGCCGTTGGGAGCGTCTGGTTGCGAAACTCCCCTGGTCAAAACCGGCGGACGTGGAGGTGCAGTGCCTGGGCAAGGACATCGCCTTCCACCACACGCTTTTCCCGTCGCGAATCGTCTCCAACGGGCAACCGTTGCTCAACGGCCCGATCCGTCTCCGCCTCAAGCGCAACGGCCGGGAAACAATCCTGACGGCGGGAGAATTCGAGATTACCAAAAAGACCCGGCGGAAAGTGGACTGGAAAACGGTTGCCAGCGACGAGGGGCTGACGGTCGAGGTGCGCGGCTGGATCGAGTTTGATGGGTTCACCTGGATGGAGATGGCGCTCTCCGGCGGACCGGTCGAGCACCTGGCGGTGGAAATCCCCCTGAAAAAGGAGAGCATCACCTGCCGCCTGCTGGACGGCATCACCTCTCTGGGTGATCAGCCGTTGAAGGCGTCCTGCCAAGATAGCGGAAAATGGTTCGGCAACATGAAGGCCGGATTCCAGTACTTCTGGGAAGATACCCGCGGATGGGTGGTCACCGGCGAACCGGTGATGATCACGCCCGGCGAACAGGAAGTGACGATCAACATTCCGTTCATCCAGAAGACGACCGATCTGGCGAAGCCGCGCACCATCGCCTTTGGCTGGGCCATCACGCCCTCGAAACCGATCCGGCCCAACTGGCGCTTCATCGCCCTGTACAAAGGCGTGGGCGTCAATCCGGGCGACTACACTTTCAAACGGCCGAATTATCCCACGCCGATGGATACGCCGGAGAATTACCAGGCGTTCGGCGATTCCCTCAAGGCGCGAGCACGGGATATTTCCGCCTGGTATGCGTTTGGGCCGTACCAATGGATCGGCTCGCCGGAGTACGCCGAGTGGTGGCGCGAGTGGCGGTTTACCCCGTCGGATATGATCAAGCCCAATCCCAACTACACGAACTGGGGACCGGCCTGCCACAATTCCTCGGCCAGCGATCTGCAAATCTGGCGGCTCAACGAATTCGTGAAACACTACCCGCAACAGGGCATCTATTTTGATTGTATGAGCTACGGCCCGTGCCACAACGAGGCGCACGGCTGCGGCTACGTGGATGAGAATGGAAATCGCCAGACCACCCAGACGCTGCTGGCGGCCCGCCGCCACTACGAGCGCATCTATAACATCGTGCGCCGCCACGACCCGCAGTACGGCTGGGTGCGCATCCATGATTGGGCGAACAGCATGGTGACGGCGGCGTTTGCGGACGACAACTGGTATGGTGAAGGGTTGGTCGGCGCGCTCGGTTCGCAGCCGGAATTGAATTATTACCGGGTGGTCGATCTACCCACGGCCCGCATCCTGTTTTCCAAGGAGCAGTGGGGCCACTTGACCAGTTGGCTCACCGAGATGGCCGTCTCGGCGGGCAACGATCCCGAAAAACGCGCCGAGTGGTTGGGCAAACTGATCACCCCGCCCCAAGACGGCCAGTTGGGCGAGTGGGTCCTGCCGCGCTGGAAAGATTACGAGCACGTGGCCGGCATCGGCATCGTGCACGACATGTGGCAGATCGCCGGCAATGATTTCCAGTTGCCTTGGTGGTGGGTGCAGGAACTGGAGCGCCTGATGCATTGGGACGATGCCGTGCGCTTTGTCGGGTACTGGGACCTGGGCGACCTGCTGCAGGTCGAGGGCGGCGTGCCCGACCAAGTGGTGTGCGCCGTCTATTACCGCCCGGCCGGATTGCCGAAGCCCGACGTGCCGGAACTCGAGGAGATCGTCGAAAAAGGGCATAAGTACGATCCATTCACCGTGCCTGGGGAGACGCGCGAGTTTCTGCGCACAATCGGGGATTCGGAGAAGGGTTGGCTCGTTCTGGCGCCAATGAACAATACCGATCAGGATGTCACGATCACCCTGCGGCCCAATCTCCAGAAGCTCGGACTCGAACTGCCGGCCCGGGCCCGTCTGCGCGATATTTTCCGCGCTTTCGATTTTACTTTTTTGGGCGCAAACATCGGCGAACCGAGAGGGCCCTATTTCAAAATTCAAGGCGTGAATGAATCCTTCCCGCTGGTCAACGGCACGGCCCGCGTGACCATTCCCAAACGCAACTTCCGCATGCTGCTGCTGGAAGACACCAAATGAATACAACAACACTTCCGGCCTGGCAGCAGCGACGACGCGAGTTGCGACGAATCCTGTGGGACTTGCTGACCGCAGGACCGATGAAACGACCGAAGGTGGTCAAGCCACGCACGCTGTTTCGCGGCGTCGCCGCGGAACGCCGTCTTCGTGACATGCTGCAGAAATACGCCAGACAATTCCCCAGGGATTCGTTCGGCCCGCGCATGTTGAACTACCGGTTTCCAGGCCCGGTCACGTGGGATACATCCATCGTCAGTTATCCCGGCTGGCCCGGCGAGCCGCCGCAGCGGGCGGTGTTGCGCGTGCCGCGAAATCTCAAAGAGCCTGCGCCTGCCATCCTTTGCGTTCACGGCCATGCCGTCGGTTGCCAGCTTGGCAAGGAGACGATCGAGGAGTGGGCGTTGCCACTGACGGCGCGCGGCTTCGTCACGCTTGCGCCGGACGCGGTGCGTTTTGGCGAGAGGCGCGACCGGACGCTCGAGACCGCCGAGATTCGCGACTGGAAGGGCATGAGTTTCTACTCGGAGCGATTGCTGGCAATGCCGCTCGCACTCGAAGGCAAGTGCATGCTCGGCGCGATGACCTGGGAAAATATGTGCGCGGTGGACGTGTTGCGCACCCTGCCATTCGTCGATCCGAAACGCATCGGCTGCATTGGAGGGAGCATGGGCGGGATCCAGACGTACTATCTGGCCGCCATGGATGATCGCATCCAGTGCGCGGTGACCGCGTGTTCCACGCACAGCTTCCGGGTCTGGGGACGGGAGGAAACTCTCGCAGCGCTCTTCTGCTACATCCCGCACGTGTTGCGCTACACCGACGCGGGCGAGATTTTCAGTCTGATCGCGCCGCGTCCGCTGTTGTGCATTGATGGAGCGCGGGACGGTTTCTTTCCCGTGGAAGGCGTGCGTCGCACAAGCGCGGAGATCAAACAAACCTATCGGCTTTGCCGTGCGCTCGATCGTTTCCGCCACATCATCCATCGCGGCGGACACGATGTGGGCAAGGAGCACACCACCGCGGCTTGGGAATGGATGGAGCGTTGGCTGAAGCCGGCGCGGCCTGGCGCGGGAGCTGACGTGGAGAACGGCGCCGATTACCGGGCCCGGCCGCCGAAGCCCCGTCCCATTCCTGATTAAAATGACGCCACGCGACAGAGTCTTGAATGCGTTGGAAGGCCAGCCCGCCCGCCCGGTGCCCTGGATCGAGCACGGGCTGTCGGAGCAACTCGTGGCCGCGGCGTATGGTGTCGAGTTCGCTCCCCCTGCGGAGCCGAGGGGCAGCCTCGGGTACGATCTTGAGGAAATTCGCCGCCGGATCCGGATGAACGAACTGACCGGCGTCGGTTGTCTGATGCTGCCGTATCACTACACGATGGCACCGCGCATCTGGAAGAAAGGTGGCTTCAACGGCGCGCTCACCGATCGAGCGAGTTTGAAAGACCTCGTCTTTGTGGAATTGACGGCGCAGCATTGGGACAACATCAAACGTTTGGTGGATGCCAAACGGGATTACGCGATGTATGCCCCGATCACCAGCGGCATCGGCCACATCTGGCAAACAATGGACTTGATGGCGTTCGCCACGGCGGTTGCTGAGGATCCCGATCTGCTGCGCAT
Organism: Verrucomicrobiota bacterium; assembly: GCA_016198745.1. Taxonomy (GTDB): domain Bacteria; phylum Verrucomicrobiota; class Verrucomicrobiia; order JABWAM01; family JABWAM01; genus JACQHZ01. Next base: position 32,267 of record JACQHZ010000112.1, on the reverse strand, counting down.
CATCTTGGAGCGTTACACGGAGTGGACCCAGCAAGTCGTCGAGCACTCCAATCTGATCGGCGTGGACTATTTCTGGTGCTTTGATGATTGTGCTTTCAAGACGGGCCTCGTTTATTCACCGCAGATCCTGCGCGAAATCGTCCTGCCTTACGCGCGACGGGTAGCGGCGGCGATCCGCCGGCCGTGGATCTGGCACTCCGACGGCAATTACATGCAGGCCCTGGACGAGTTGGCCGCTTTGGGCATGAATGCGCTGAACCCGCTCGAGCCGGGCTGCCTCGATCTCGACAGGATCAGGGCTGATTATCCCCAGCTCACACTGGTCGGTGGGATCGACGTCGACGTCCTCGCCCGCGGCACGACTGATCAAACCCGCGCCGCCGTGCGGGAATGTTTTCGTCGCCTGAATCGTGGGCACCGCTACATCGCGGCCAGCAGCAACAGCATTCCGGATTATTGTCGCCCCGAAAACCTCAGGGCGATGGCTGAACAAATCGCCGTCTGTGGCTCAGGAGACAACCAATGATCCGACCAACTCCGAGAACTCCACAATTGCAAGGTGGCGCCATGAAACACATCCGTATCACTGACGTGACCACGCGCATCATCGGCACGGCGTGGCGGAACCTGGTCATCGTCAAAGTCCACACTGATGAAGGCGTTGTCGGTCTCGGCGAAGCGACGCTGCAGAACCGCGAAGAGGCGGTCGTGGCGTTTCTGGACGCGGCCAAGAAACGTCACATCATCGGGAGCGATCCGTTCAACATCGAGGACCTCTGGCTGCGGATGTATCGCAACGATTCCTGGCGCGGCGGTCACATTGCCAACACCGTTCTCTCCGCCGTGGAGATTGCTTGCTGGGACATCATCGGCAAAGTGCTGGACCAACCCGTGTATCGTCTGCTCGGCGGCAAATGCCACGATTCGTTGAAGGCGTATGCGAACGGCTGGTACGCAGTCGAGCGCACGCCCGAGACATTTCACCAAGCCGCGAAAGCGGTCGTGGCGCGTGGCTACAAGGCGTTGAAAGTCGATCCGTTTGGCGCAGGGCATTACGAACTTTCGCCGCAAGAAGGCAAGCTCTCGGTCTCATTGATCGAAGCGATCCGCGACGCCGTCGGACCGGACACGGAAATCTTTATCGAGTGCCACGGTCGTTTCAGCGCGGCGACGGCGATCGAGGTTTGCTCCGAACTCAAACCGTTTCGTCCCAGTTGGTACGAAGAGCCTGTACCGCCCGAAAACCTCGGCGAATACCAGCGCGTGGCCCAAGTGTTACGACCGATCGCCACCGGCGAGCGGCTGGGGACGCGCTTTGAATTCTGGAACCTGCTCACGAGCAAGGCGGTGGACATTATCCAGCCCGATCTGCTGCATTGTGGCGGCTTGCTGGAGGCCAAACATGTCGCGGCGATGGCCGATGCGAACTACCTGACTGTCGCGCCGCACAACTCGAACAGCCCACTATGCACCGCCATCACGGCGCATTTCTGCGCCTGCACGCCCAACTTCAAGATTCAGGAGGTCTTCGACGATTTCCAAGAACCGTGGCTCACGGAATGTTTCAACGGCGTACCCCGCATGAAAGACGGCGTGCTGCCATTGCCGGAAGGTCCCGGTCTTGGCGTCACGCTCAACGAGGACGTGATTGCCGAACATCCGTACCGTCCGATGTTCATCAGCTTGTGGGACGCCTCGTGGCACAAACGGTTCGCGAAAGATTTGACATGAACATGAAAACACACCCCACACTGGAAGGTGTTATCCCGGTTATCTGCACGCCGTTCACCGACAACGGCGCGTTCGATGAACACAGCATGCGTCGGCTCGTGGATTTCGAGATCGAATGCGCCGCGTACGGCATCACGACATGCGGCTTGTTCAGCGAGGCGTTCAAGATGAACGACCGCGAACGCGAGAAGGTCGTTGAAACCGTGATCGACCAGGTCGCGCGGCGCGTCCCCGTCATCGCCGGTGTCGCGCACGGCAGCACTGAGGTGGCGGTGCAAAGCTGCCTGCACGCGCAGGAGGCAGGCGCGGACTACGTGATGTTGATGCCGCCGTGTTTCTACAAGCAAGGGATGCAGGCCGTTTACGACTTCTACGCGGCCGTGGCAGCGCGGATCGACATCCCGATCATGGTGCAGGACGTGACGATGCTGACAGGCATCGACATGACGGCGGAGTTTCTGGCGAAGATGGCGAATGAGATTCCGCGAATCAAATACATCAAGATCGAGGTGCAGCCAACATTCCTGAAAGCGGCTGGCTTTGTGAGAGCGTGCAAGACGGAAGCGAAACCCGTCATCGGTCTCGGCGCGGTGAATCTGATTGAGGAACTGGAATGCGGTGCAGTGGCTGTGATCCCGGGTTGCGGATTTACCGATGCGCTCGTGCGCGTTTACCGGCTGTACCAGTCCCAAGGCGCGGACAAAGCGTGGAAGGAGTTTGCCACGGTGATGCCGATGATCAAGTACTGCGGTCTGTCCCTCGACATGTCGTATCACACGATCAAGCATCTGTTGAAACAGGCGGGCCTGATTGATTCTGCGTACGTTCGCGGCCCGACGTTTCCGCTCGACCAGACTTCTCTCAACCAATTCTACCGTCTGGCGAAAATGGCCCGGCTGCGCGCGCTGGAATTGCCACAGAAATGAGCACCAAGCCTTGCGCAATCGTGACCGGCGCGGCTGCCGGACTGGGCCACGCCATCGTCACAGCGCTGCTGACGAAAGGCTATCGCGTCTTGTTGGCCGACAAGAACCGCACGGTCCGGCGCCATGCCGAAACGCTTGCGCTGCGCATGGACGTGACTTCGGAACGCGACTGGAACAAGTGCGTGGCGTTGGTCAAATCCCGATGGGGTCGTCTGGATGCGCTCGTCCACAACGCAGCCTATTGCCAACCGATTCCGCTGGAGAAATCGAGCGTCGTGTATTGGAACAAGACGTTGTCCACCAATCTCGTCGCGTGCGGCCTGGGAACGATTCACTGTCGCGAACTCTTGCGCAACACCGGGCAATCGCCTGCCATCGTGAACATCAGCAGCGGGCAAAGCTCGCATCCGATTCCCGGGCACGCGGCGTACGTGGCAAGCAAGGGCGGTTTGGAAGCGTTAACGCGCAGCCTCGCGCGCGAGCTTGGGCCGCAAATCCGCGTCAACGCCGTCGTGGCGGGCGCGATGGGCAGCAAGCGATTGTACCGGCAGCTCACGCGCCGACAGCTTGCCGACATTCGCCGCCGCACGATCCTGCAACGCATCGCCGATCCGTCGGAGGTCGCGAACGTGGTGGTGTTCCTCCTCAGCGCCAAAGCTTCGTTCGTGACCGGCGCGTGCTGGGTCGTGGACGGAGGCAAAACAATCTACCAGGAATGCTGAAAGCAGCAATGCACGCACCCAGAGCTGAATTGAAGCGGGTCACATTTCCCGCCATCGGTTTTCCCCGTGAACCGCGCCCGGAAGTTCCCGCTCGTGTGTTTGTCGAACGGTTGGTTCGCGTGCGCCAGCAGATGCGGGAACGGCGAGATCTTCGTCTTCGGGGTCAAAGCTTGACAATTGACAGAATGAAATGCGCTGCACACATCTTTGACGATTCACAAGAAAATGAAAATCGGGTTGTGTCAACTGAATGACGGAGAAAGAGGATATGGTGAACTCGAAAGAAATCTTTGGCGCGGAAATCCAGTACTTCGAATTTGATCCGACGTACTGGGAGAAAACCATCGTCCACCTCAAAGGCACGGGCCTGCGGTGCGTGAGCACGTACGTGCCGTGGTCCATGCATCTGGTCGGCCCACCGGACAAGAAACATCCCGCCGGCGTCCTCGATTTCGAGGGCCGGACCAACCCGCGCTTGAACCTGGTGAAGTTCCTCGACCTCGTGGAGAAACACGGGCTGAACCTCAACTTTCGCGCCGGCCCGTTCTGCTGTAACGAGTTTGTCCATGGCGGTTATCCGCTGGCGTTCCTGGCTGGCTCACCCGTCATCGAGCGCGCGGCCAACCGGCGCCTGCGCCAGTACGTCCGCAATGGGGGTGTGCTCGTGCTCAGCGGTCCGTGGCCCGCGCGCAACGAACAGGGACACCGGCTGGCGTTCCTCGGACTGACCCGCCCCGGTAAGGCCGAGCTTGTGCTCAAGATCGAACTCGGCCAAGGCCACTTGATCTGGCATCGGGCCTGGCTGGCCCAGGACAAACCCGAAGCGGAAAACCTGGAGAGCATCGAGTTCGTTTCCACATTGGTCCGAGCGCACGTGCCGAAGCCGCACGTCCGCCTGCGCGTGTCGCGCGAAGTCACCTGGACCGACTGGCAGGAAGGCGGCGGCACGAAACTGTACCGCCAACCGCGCAATCTCGGCAGCGCGATCCTGCAGCGCGGCCCGGACGAATTGATCCTGTTCGTGCTGAACCATTACCCCGAAGCCGCGGGCTTCGAGGTCGATTTTCCACGGGACAAAGTCCGCGAACTGCAAAACCTCGCCACGGGAGAAGTGATCCCCGTGAAGGCGGGCCGCGCCACTCTCGATCTCGATCGCAAGAGCGCGGAGATGTTCCGGGTGGTGATCGGATGAAAAGGAGAACCATGAAAGCCCAAAGAAGGACAATGATATCGACCATGGCATTGCTCACATTCACGGTCAACGTCCACGCGGCAACCCCGAAAGCGCCCGTGTTCGCGACCGAGTCTACGACGGGCGGGAATATGGAATACGAGTGCCAGGCGGCCACCGCGTTGGTCCATGGCGATCAGCGCGTCGTGGGCCAGGCGTTGAGCGAGCGCGCCGTATCACGCGCGCGAACCGATCAGTTCCGCAACGAAAAAGGGAACCCGGGCAACTGGCTAAAGGTCATTCCCACGGGCGCGGCGGATGCGGCGTTCGCGTTCCCCGTCAACGGCGCGTTCAGCCTGAACTCGTCCACCTTGGCGGTTGAGTTGCGCGGACGCGGCTGGAAAGCCGGCAGCGGTTCAGCGGAGACGCTGGTCACCATGGTGGGCGCTGCCGGCAACGTCACGCTCCTCACCGATGGACAAGGACGTCTGACTCTGCGCACGAAGGACAAGACCACCACCGTGAATCCGCCTACATCGTTCGACGGCGTTCACACGTTCATCGTCACGATGGACAAGAACACGGCGACGTTCTATTGGGATGGTTTGCCGGTCGGCTCGGGCGCGGCCTCGGAACTCGCGAAGGTGGACAAGGTCATCGTTGGCCAGGTCGGCGCGGGGCCGGGAGAGAATAAAGACATCATCCACGTTGAGATTTACGACCGCGTATTCAGTCAGGCAGAGGTCAGCCACTGGCACTTGGATGTCGGCATCCAGCCCGCCGCGCACATCACCCTCGTGAAGCGCCAGAAACCGATCCGGATTGACGGCGTCATCGAGCCTGAAGAGTGGGCCGACGCCGCGCGGATCACGGGGTTGGCCAAGATCGAGGCCGATGGACAGTACGAGGTGTACGGGCCGGCGATGCTGGCGGCCGATCAGAGCGAGTTCTACGTCACCTACGATGATGAGTTCATTTACATCGCTCATCACAGTCCGCCGCCGGCGCGCATTGCGGGCCAGACGCAACTGGTGGTCGCCATGCTGAAACGGACCATGGACAAGCACGACGACGCGCTGGTGAATGACGATCATGTCAAGTTCACGTTCCTCAACAGCTATCCTGGCGGCGAGGAGAAGAAAATTTACATCAACGGCAACAGCACGACGTACGAGTTTCTGCCGCTGAAATGGGATCCGCAAATCGTGCGCCAGTCACGTCTCACCGACACCGGCTGGTGGCTCGAAGCGGCGATCGCGTGGAAGGACCTGCACATCGGTCCACCCCGGGACGGCAAGACCGTCTTCCTGAACCTGGTCCGGGGCTGGCGGCAGGAGATGGACGAGACGCACATCTGGACGTTCGGCCGATACGATGCCGCCACGGGAAAGGCGAACGCGCTGACAGGCGGGGGGAGCGCCAGCGCGAACCCCGCGGGCGCGGTGACGTTGGCTGGTCCTGAGGGAATTGTGGTCCGATTGGATGAAGTCGGCCCGCTCAATCGCGGCGTGCTCGACATCGCGGCGACGGTCGTGAACAAGACATCGAAGGAGGCGAAGTTGAAAGCGATGCTCGACAGCAACTCCGGCACGGTCAAGCAAGTGAAGGAACTCACTCTCGCTGCGGGCGCGCGGCAGAACGTCCATTTTACCGGCGCGATCACCGATTTTGTCACGTCCACCGTGACCCTGCGTGTCGTGGAGGCAGCGAGCGGCACGGAGTATTTCGCGCAAGGCTGGCCCGTGCGGCGGCGTTATGAGCCCGAAATCTACACCCGGAAGTTTCGCTCGCGCGACTTGATCGCCTTCGAGAACAACTTCGAGTATCTCAGTGAGTATCCGCTCAAGGACCTGAAGGCTGATCTCACCATTCTGAACAAGGCCACCGGCCAGCCCGTGTTCACGAAGTCGCTGGCGTACAACACCTACACGCCGCGCGATGAGGTGAGCACAAAGGACTGGGCCATCGGGCAGTACGAGGTGCAGTATCATTTCACCGCGAAGGGCAAGAAAATCGGGAGCGTGACCGCCGGGTACGAGCATGTGGTGTTACCACCCTGGTGGAACAGCAACGTCGGCAATTGGGATTACGAGCAGGATGATGTGCCGTATCCGTTCACCGATCTGGCCATCAACGGCACGACGCTCGACTGCGTGGGCCGCCGCTATCATTTCGGCGACAGCTTGCTGCCGCATTCCATCGAGACGCAAGGGAGGCCGTTGCTGCGCGCGCCGATGACGCTGAAAGCGGTTACGGCCGAGGGCACGACGTTGAGCAGCGATTCGGCAAAATGCACGCGCGCCGAGTGGACGTTGAAGAAGAAAGTCCGCATCGAGGGTGTGCGCGAGATCGGCAATGACGCGCTCGCGCTGCGCAACGAACTCTGGGCCGAGTACGATGGGTTCATCTGGTGCAAGCTGGTGATCGCGCCGAAAGCCGGCAAGAAAGTAACGCTCAACTCGCTCACGCTCGACATTCCGCTGACGCCGGAGTTCACCGACGTGATGAACGCGTATGAATATGGCCTGAACAACGCCGGCAAGGTTCATCCGTACACGGGCACGACCGTGCCGCTGTGGCTTGGCAATGGCGGCGGCGGCATCCAATGGTTGAACGAGACGGATGGCCAGCTCTTCGTGAAGGACATCAAAGAGGTCGCGCACGTCCTGCCGGGTGCGGGCGAAGGCGCGACGATGCGGATCGAGCTGATCAATGTGCCGACTGATTTCGAAACGGAGCACACAATCGAGTTCGGGTTCAACGCCACGCCGACGCGCCCCAAAATTCAGCGGACGATGAAAGACCCCGATTACTGGGGAATGCACGGCGAGGTTGGCGGCGCTTGGTATCCCGAGGGACAGCCGTTTCAAGCCGGGCCCGATTACGGTTACCGCGGCGGGTGGCGGCCCGGCGGCGTCATCAGCCCGGACAAACAATTCTGTTACTCGGGCCTGAGACGCTGTTACGTCACCACCGCCGCAGCAAACGTGAACGATGCCGACGGCCAGAACTTTGGCGATGAATGGCTGGCCAGCGCCGGCACGCGGGTCAAAGGCATCGTGGTCACCACGCAAGCCTCAAAAAGTTATCGGGATTACTTCGTCTGGCGACACTGGAACGCGTTGACGACCCAGTATCCGTTCCAGCACTGGTATTTCGACACGCCGAATGAAAGCCCGTCGAGCAACGAGAGCGCGGGCGCGGGCTACGTAACCCGCGATGGCCGCCGCGTCGCGGTCAAGGCGGTGCTCGGCGCGCGCAATCTGTGCCGCCGGATGTACAACCTTCTGATCCGCTGGTATCCGTTCGCCATGGTCGGCTACCACACGTCGGGCATGCTGAACACGGGCTACATCTCGTTCGGCACGGCGCTGATCGACGGCGAGAATTTCAACACGATCATCGGCCCAAGTCAGCCGACGTACGTGAAGGCGCTGACGCCCGACCGGTTCCGCGCGCAGTATATGGGGTTCAATATCTGTGGCAACGCCAGTATCTTCATGGGCCAGGCCCGCCAGGGATGGGAGGAGGCGAAGATGATGGGCGGTGCGGAGAATGTCATGGACCACCTCCAGGGCCTCTTCCTGTTGCACGACAATTACCCGCCCGGCTGGATCTTCGGGAAAAACAACTCGCACGTGCTGGACGAATCGGGCAAACGTTGTTGGGACGCAATCGAGAAGCACGGCCTCTTCAGCCCGTTCTACGACTTCGTGCCATACTGGGAGCAAAAAGCCGTGAAGCCGCCGTTCGAAGAGTTCTACGCGACGTTCTACACGTTCCGTCACCAGAACATTGACAAGATCAAAATGCCCGCCGCGACGATCTTTGGCGACATGACCGAGGAACAGAAGAAGAACTACCGGAAGGCCATCTGCATTTTCTACAATCACAGCGACTGGGAAGGCACGATGCGCTTGAAGTTGAACTGGCAATCCCTCGGTTTTGCCGGGCCGCAAGGTGTCAAAGCCGAAAACGCCGTCCACCGCACCGGTTTCAAGGTCGAGACGACGAAGAACGAGAAGGGCGAAGACGTTTACAAGGCCGTCTTCTTTCCAAGGCCCGATGAATTTGCAAAAGTTGAGGGCCAAGAGGTCGTGTTCCCCATGACAAAATGGAATTACCGGATGATCATCCTCGAGAAAGAAAAATGAAGCTGTTCAGAAACATAATGGTCGCCATCCTAATGCTACACTCATCATCGAACCTGCAGGCGGGCAAGCTCGGCGAACCAAAGGAGGTCGTCTTCACGGCAACGGTGGACGGGACGGAACAGCGTTACGGCGAGATGCTGCCCGAGAATTTCGATCCGGCGAAAAAGCATCATATCCTGATCGCGCTCCACAGCCATGGATCGGATCGTCAACAATGTGTGGCGAGTCCCTATCAGGAGTTCGCGGCGGCGCGCGACGCCGCGGCGAAGTAAAGTTGCCGGCGAACCAGGAGTCGATGAACACGAAACCTGCCATTGAATTTGCACACAACGGGATCGAAGTGTCCCAGACGACACTCGTTATTCCGACCTATTGCGGCGGGCCGGCCGATCCGAATCCGTCACTTTTCGGCAAGGGCATCCGCGCCATCTACCCGTACGAGTGGCGGAAATCGTTCACGCGGGAGATCGTCGATCGAACCTACGATGCGCTGGTTCTGCGTTCTCCATGGATGGAGCTGACCTTTCTGCCCGACTGGGGGTTTCACCTGTATCGCGCGGTGGACCGCGTAACGGGCCGTGATCTGTTCCACCGCCCCGCGGTTATGAAACCGGCTCACAACGCCATTCGGGGGGCCTATGTGGCCGGCGGAGTCGAGTTCAATTTCCCGATCGGCCACAACGCGATGACGTGGAATCGCATCGGCTTAAATATTCGAAAGACGGATGAGGGGGTCACGGTGTTGTTCCAGGACGTGGAACGGCGTTCCGGCATGCATTGGGCCGCCGGAGTCACGCTTACCGCAGGGATGCGGGGGGTCCTGTTCGATCAATTCCTCTACAACGCGACGCCGCTTCCTCAGCCATGGTATTTCTGGCTGAACGCCGGCCTCGTGGCCCATTCTTCTTTGCGGTTCATCTTCCCGACCGACCGGATGCTTGGGCATTTCGAAGGCAGTTTCCTGGAAACCTTGGGCTGGTATTCGTTTCCAATCCATCAAGGCCATGATTACGGCCGTTACGCGGATATCCCCGAACCGATCGGCCTTTTCAGCCCCACCAATGCTGCCGGCTGGTTCGGCGTCTGGTATGACGACTGGGATTTCGGAGTCGCGCGCTGGGCCGCGCCCTGGCAGGTTGGCGGACAGAAACTGTGGTCGTGGGGGACCAGCGAGGAGGGGTGCCTTTGGGGGCAGATCGCGGCGGATCAGGAGTTGCCTGTTCCGGAGATTCAGAGCGGACGTCCGGAAACGCAGATGGATCGGCAAATTCTTCGTCCTTACGAGACGGTTGCCCATCGCGAATGGTGGTTCCCGGCGTCTGGTATCGGCGGTCTGCAGGCAGCTTCCCGTTTTGTTGCGGTCCATGCGATCCCCCGGGACGGCCAGACCCTGCTGAAGTGTTCGACGGTCCAGGCAGTCCCTGGGTGCCACATTAACGTCAACGGCCAACGGTTGCCGGCCGAGATGGACCTGGCGCCTGGCCGCGTTCAGGAGGTTGCCATTCCCCTGCCGTGCCAAGAACTAATGCGGATCCAAGTCCGGACGCCGCGAGGCGCGGTTCTCGAATGGGACCGGAACTCTGCGCCCTTGGCCATCACTCTCGAAACTATTGCGGATTCCTTAGAACCTCTGGTCGGCGCGAGCGCGGAATCATGGTATCTGCGGGGGGCTCGGGCGCAGCGCATGTTGCGGCCCGACCTTGCCCTCCGATTTTATCAGATTAGCCGCGCCCCGGACAACGCGCACCGGCTGTTCCTGCAGTGCGTGGCCGTTCGTTTGAAGAGAGACGCATCTTCGGCCAGCCGACAACCGTCCGTCAACGATACGATTTGCCAATTGAGCAAAAAATTGGATCGCGCCCTGGGTGTCAGTCTGATGGCCCGGTTTGAACGACGATGGGCTGGACTCGCTGAAGAAACGCTCCGCATTCCGTCCGATCAGGAGACGGAGGATTATCTGCGGCTGGCGGCCGCGGTCCAGTACACGGCGCTGGGACAGTCGCGCGAGAAGGAAGCATTGTGGCATGAGGTTCAATCACCCGGCGTAAAGGCGAGCAAGGGGTGTTGGGGACATTCGACCGAAGTGTCTCCCGACCCATCGCTCTATTGGGCGTGGGGGGAAACTGATCGCCAGGGCCTGGTTTCCTGGCTGGAGCGTCATCCCGACGATGGGGCGGCGCATTTCAGCCTGGGGTGTCTCCTGGCGGAGTCCGGCCAACTGGAACTCGCCGTGACGCACTTGCGCGAAGCCGCACGCCGGCGTCCGGATGATTCCGTAGTGCGAACCACTTTGGGACGGGTATGTCTGGAATGGCAGAAACCGGCGGAAGCACTTCGAGAACTGGAGGTCGCAGTGGCGGGGAACCCCACGAACGCTGCGGCCTGGGTGTGGTTGGACCAAGCGCTCGGATTCATGGATGCGAGGAATGCGGAATGGCTGAGGCGGGTCAGGATGGCGCCATCTTCGGTTCAGTCGACTGATGATTTTTGCGAAATGCACGCCCGCTTGGCAACCGATTTGCAGCTTTACGACGAGGCCGCCGAAATCCTGGCCGGCCACTGGTTTCATCCCTATGAGTTGACGCACCAGCTTCGCTCGTTGTGGGTTCGGATTCATCGCAGAAAAGCGATCACGCTGGCCAGAGACGGAGATTTTGAAGAAGCGCAACGGAAAATCGAGATCGCCTTGACCTATCCCGAGAATCTGCAACTCGGAAGACCTCGGCGAACCTTTGACGCTCCGACGCTCTACACCGCCGGCCGAATCATGGAGCTGGCGGCGAAAGCGGACACAGCGCGCGCCTACTATCAGCGCGCTGCTGAAGAGGATCATCCGGGACCAACGCCGGCGAAACCCTGGGGTGCGCTGGCCACATGGGAATTGGGAAACCCGGATCAAGCCCGCATCCGTCTGATCGCTCTGGAAGACGAAGCGAACCGTTGTCTGGCCGCCGTATTCCAGCCCGATTTGGAATCGCAACTGCAGCTCGTTGCCGACCTGTCGCGGCGTTTTCGGGAACATTCGAGGCCCAATTTTGACGAATTGAGGAAGATCCTTTGAAAGGAGAAAATCATGCTTGCGGCTGTACTGAAGGACTTTGAATTGTGATTCTGCCATGAGGGCCATTCTCAACACCGGGAAAGACCAACTGGAGTGGGCGGAACTCCCCTTGCCAGTGCCAAAGGACGGAGAGGCGCGCCTTCGGACGTCAGTCTGTGGCATCTGCTCGTCAGATTTGGAGATGATGGCCGGCTGGTCGAGAGGGAGGTTCCCGCAGGTGCTCGGCCATGAATAGATGAATGAAGGTGAACAATTGGCATATGAAAATCGTCGATTCGGCAATGCGACTGGATTCCATGGAAACCGACGGAGCCGTTCCCAGTATGCTCGATGAAATGGACCGGTTCGGGATCGCCTGTGCCGTGGTGGCACCCGCGGATGCCGCGGTGGCGGTGCACAACGTGGCCGGCAACCTTCAGATGGTTGACTTGGTGACTCGCTATCGGGGTCGCCTGTTTGGCCTGGCGGTGGCGAACCCCTGGTTTGGGCGGGATGCGGTGCACGCCATCGAGGGGGCGTTTGCACGAGGCTTATGCGGACTCTTTCTTCACCCTCGACGGCAAGGTTTTCGGCTCACCGAATCCATTGTTCAGCCGCTGCTTGAAACCTGCCGGCGTCATCGCAAACCCGTGTACAGTTCGACCGGTACCCCGGTCTGCGCGGAGCCCTTTCAACTGGCGGAACTGGCCCGTCAATTTCCGGAGATCCCATTTGTGATGGGACATGCGGGCTACTCGGATTTCTGGTACGACGTGGTCCCCGCGTTGAAACAGGCGTCCAACCTCATGCTGGAAACCTCCTGCCAGGTGGCAGGAGTCATCGATGGAGCTATCAACGTCGTGGGCGCGGAGCGAGTACTCTATGGATCCGGCTGGCCGCGATCATCGCCCGCCGTGGAAATTCAAAAGATCGAAAGGATGAATCTTGGTGCGGCGGCCCTTCGTCGGGTGATGCGGGAAAACGCCATGAAACTCTGGGGGATCCGTCCATGAATCTCATTGACGCTCACACGCATTTGCCGGGTCGGAGCTTCGGTGGCAAGCCCCGTCCGATTGCCGATCTGCGACGGGAGTTTGCCAACGCGGGGCTTTGCGGCGCCTGGATTTTCACCACCGACGGCTTGGTGATGGAAGCGGAGAAAAACAACAACATCCTGGCGGAAGCCGTCCGCGGAGATCGCGATTTCTTTGAGCCCTTTGGCACTGTCAACCCGCACGCGGGCGAGGATGCGGCGATTCGTGAATTGGAACGGATGCGTTTCGAGCTGGGCATGCGCGGTCTCAAACTGCATCCGTGGCTCCAGGGGTTCTCACTGACACATCCATCCGTGAAGCCGATTCTGCAGCGAGCCGGCGAGATGGGACTGCCGGTCCTGTTCCATGATGGGACTCCGCCGTACAGCCATCCTCTGCAGATTGCCGCCGTCGCCGAACAGGTCCCTTCCACCATGGTGATCCTGGGACATGCTGGACTGGATGAGGCCTACGAAGATGCCATTCTCGCGTGCCGGCGTCATCCCAATCTCTTCCTTTGTTTGTGCGGCCCCAGTTGCGGGCCATTGGCGGAGATCGTGCGCCGTTGCCCGGTGGATCGGCTGCTCTTCGGATCGGATGGCGGGTTCGGTTCCAGGGTCATCGAAACGGCCATCGCCAAGTTTCACGCCGCCGGTCTGTCTCAGAAAACGCTACAGACGATTGGCTGCGAAAATCCCCGTCGGCTGGTTCCTAAGCAACCCCGTCGAACCGATCCGCCGGCTCAAACCCATCAACACGAGACATAGGCTTATGTACGGTTACTATCTCTTTCTCGGCCGAGGAGACTATCATTTGGCATTTGGCCCGGAGGTTATCGACCACCCTCCGCAAACCTGGACGAGCACCTGGGACGCAAGCGATTGGAGGCGGCGCATCGACTTTCTCGTGGATCGCCTGGACGCCGACACCCTGGCGATCCTGATGAACGGCTTCCTGCTGCCTTATCCGTCGCAACGTTTTCCAGAGGTTCGCGAGAAGGATCACCCCAATGTGCAGTGCGAGTTTCTACAGGAAATCCTCGATCATGCGCGGGGGCGCGGGTTGTCGTTGATCGCCACGTTCTGTACAACCGGTCACGCGATGGGGTATGCCAAAGCGCATCCGGAATGTGCGGTCGTCGCCGCCACCGGGTTGAAGCAAAGGTTCGTCGATGCCGATGGGCGGCACGCCTTCAATCTTTGCCACCACCACCTGGTGGCACGAGCGTACGCAATTGGGGTGGTGGAGGAAGTGTTGACGCGTTACCGTGGTTTTTCGGGCGTGCTATTCCACCCGCCGGAACACTTTGTGAGCTGCCGGTGCCGCGTTTGTGAACAAGCGTTCCATGTGGCTTCGAAAAAGAGTTTTGCGGAAGCGTCGGACCGTGGGATCGATGCGTTCTACTGGGCCACGTGCATGGCATTTCAGGGCGAGTTGGTGCAGCGGGCCAGAACACTGTTGCCGAGCGCCCGGATGTTGACCTTCGATGTCCCCGGTCCATTTGACGAGCATTTCGACGTCATCGCTCCGCAGATCTCGCCGATGACGGCCATCGTCCATTGGGACTATTCCAGCTATCGACCCGAGCAATACGCTTCGCTCAAAGAATGTCTTCGTTTTTTCCAGACTGCCGGGCATCGTCTCATCTTTACGCCGACGAGCAGCTACAATCTGGCCACCGAAGATCCGGAATATGGGGATAAAGTGGTGAAACAGATCGACATGGTTCTCAACGCCGGTATCCAGGACGTCCTCTATTACCACGGTCCGATTTGGATGGAAGACACGATCCTGGCGACCTCCTGGAAACCAGCGCGGGTTTTTTCTCTATCTTGGATGGGTTGTGCGGAAGCATCTGCGCAACGAGGTCGTTAGCGAGCAGCCGCTGAGGGAGATTGTGAGCAGATCGTCTCAGATGAGATTTTTCGCCACATGGACTTCAATCTGCTCTTGACCAATAAATTTGTCGCGCAGCCCGCGAGCCCTTTGCCCCCGGCCTGCCTGCGCCGTGCCGGACGCGACAGATGGATCCCATCATGGATCAGCCCCTTCATGGGCGGCCTTCCTATACCCAAAGGAGGTCGCGGGCAGTCCGGATTGGATACGTGATGGTGCGCCCATCCAATCGCTTGAGGTGCGGATTGGTGTGCAGGTCGGCGACGTCCGTTCTTTGAAACACGATCTTAACTTCGGCGGGGAGGCGAATGGGGAAGGGACGGCAGGCGGCGCGGGACCGAACGGCCTGCCGCGCCGCCGCGCGGATTTTCTGCTGCGCCACAACCGGCGGCAAAGCGCGCGCGCGCTGGCGACCGAGCGCGATTTTGACGGAGACGGTTTTCACTGCGCGCAAATCATGGCGTGCCTCGCGGCAGGCGGCCTCGTCTCCGCTTACCATGAGCACCGGCACACGCGCGTGCGTCGCGATGATGGCCACTTGCACGATCTCGCCGATGCTCCGGCGGTTCACCTGAAAATCAAAAATGCCGAGCGGCGCTTGCGTATGGTCAAGAAATGCATCACGCGTGCCCGCCTTGGCGTGAGCGCCGATGATGAACACGCCCGCAAACGTCTCGTCGAGTCCCGGCATATATTGCGCGCCACTCTTCGGCATCTCGTAGGTGACGCCCTCGCTTTCCAACTGATCCAGCAAGATGTGGGGGCGGCTGCCATGACCGTCGTTGACCACGAACTCGGTTGCGCCCGCCTCGCGCGCACCCGCGATGGCGGCGTTGATGTCCTGCGTCAACCAAATACGCCCTTGGTCATACCCCGGTTTATCTCGCGTACATTGATCTTCACTGCATATCCCGCTGACGCCTTCCATATCGGTCATGATGTAAATTTTGCAACTGCTCAGGTTCATGGGTTCAGCGGTTTACGGTTCACGGTTAGGGACTGTCAAAGAATAACCCCTGAATAGTTACATGATTTTTCTGTTTGACAATTATTAAAGGCCATTTATCATTTCGTAATAATCAACTATCATTACGAAATGATGACATGAAAATTGGCGTTGTCACGCAAAAAGATGTTGCTCGTAAAGCAGGGGTTTCGCCTGCCACGGTGTCGCACGTTTTGGGTAATCGTCCCGGCTTTGCTTACGCTCGCAACACGCGATTCCGTGTTTTTGATGCGGCGCGCGAGCTTCGGTATGTTCCCAACCTGGTCTCCGCCTCCTTGCGTAAACAACGAACCTGGACCATCGGCCTGATCCTCCCCGCGCTCGACAACGCCATCGTCATCCGCAAATTTGACATCATCGAGCGCGAATTTCGACGGGCGGGGTATCATGTGCTCATGGGACTTAGCCGGGGCGAGGTCGCAACCGAACGGACTTATCTGGATGGTTTTTATTCCCGGCGCGTGGATGGGGTGGTGATTTTTCCGATGCTGCGGAATGGTGAGATCGAACATCTGCGACGGCTGATGGAGGCGCAATTTCCCAGCGTGATCGTCGGCGAACACGAGGATTCGGAGGGATTGGATTTTTCTTATGTGGATGTGAATCGTGAACAGGGTCATGAAATGGCGGTCCAACACCTGATTGAACATGGGCATCACCGGATTGGATTCATTTTCCCGCGGTTCGAGGGCGGGGGGCGTCGCCGCAGGGGCGCCGAGCGCGCGTTACGGACGCAGGGCTTGCCCTTGGAGGAACGCTGGATTCGCCATGTGGAAAAAGGATCGTTCGCGGAGGCCCTGCCGCTGGCGCGATCCCTCCTGGGAGGCGCGATCGAGGCCAGTCCCACCGCGATCGTTTGTTCGGGCGGATCGCCCGCCGCCGCCGTTCTCCGGGCGGCGCAGGAAACGGGATTGGCCATCCCCAAAGATCTGGCCTTGGTTTCATTTGGCGATGACGATCTGGCGGTCCACGGACCGACCCTCGTAACCACCGTGAGTCACTGCGAAGAAGCTGTCGGGACGAAAGCGTGCGAAGAATTGATTCGGCTCATCGAACAGCCCGATGCGGAACGCCGCCACATTTCGGTCGAGCCCAAGTTGATTCTGCGGAATTCCTGCGGATGCGAAGAAAGGCAGAATGAAAAATGAAAAATGGGGAAGGATGGAGAGGCAAATGGGTGGAACAATGGAAGTGCTTGCAAAATGGTGTAGCGGCGCTTCTATGAAGCGCCGTCAACCCGCCTGCCTGCCTGTGCCAGCACGGCAGACAGGCCAGGCGGCGGGCGGGTCGGAAGTCTGCGCTTCGCAGAAGCGCAGCTACATCTCGCAGCGGAGTTTTGCAAGAGGCTCAATGGAATATTGGAACACTGGAATAATGCGAAGGGCGGAAGGACGGCACATTCATCGTCCCCCACCACTCCATCATTCCATCATTCCATCACCCCTTGCATTTACCCTTATCGAACTACTCGTCGTCATCGCGATCATTTCCATCCTCGCGGCGCTGCTGACGCCGGCGCTCAAAAACGCCCGCGAATCAGGCCGTCGCGCGGCATGCATCAACAACCTTCGGCAGGTCGGCCTTGCGATCACCCTGTATTCGAATGAAAACGACGGTTGCATCATCGGCTATGTATCGGCGGACGAGAGCAGGCTGTGGGCCGAGATGCTGTTTCCGACCAACCAGTTCTCGATCTTTCGTTGCCCGACTGACAAGAAATTCCAACCGACCGATCTCGCCTACAACGTCTCCTACGGCATCTGCAACGGCTTGAACTACGGCACGACGCCGCAAGATCCGTTCTCAGGCCAGTATGGCTTCAACAACGGCGGTTGGCCGCGCATTGATCAAATTCCCAATTCCGCTTCGTTTGCCATGGTGGCCGATAGCGAGGACAATCTCCTCGACGGCGTGTTCGGCAACCTTCGCTCGCGGATCATCAATGATCACGGCGCGCATCTTGCGTGGCGGCATAACGAAGGCGCCAACATCATCTGTTGGGATGGCCACGGCGAATGGGCGCTCTATCGCCAGGGGATGAACAAATACTACGGCCAACGTCTCGACCTTCCCAACCCCAACTACAACGGCCCTTGGGCGCATTGACATACTAAGCAGACGGGAACATGGACTACAGATTTAACGTGTGGCACAGCCCCGAAAGCTTTCGGGGCTGTGCCACATTTCCCAAAACTGCAGCCTGAATTATCAATTTCTTAGTATGACAAGCAAGGAAAGGACTCTGGCTGCGATCCGATTCGATCGGCCAGACAAAATTCCGATCTGGCAGCCGTATTTCGATCCGGGTTTTGTCCGTCAATGGCAGCGATTCAAGGGTGTCGGTGAGGAGATGCACCCCTTGGGCCATTACCGCCACGACGTTGGAATCCTCATGGGCGACGAACGATTTTTTCCGTCGCAAGCCGGCTTTCTTCGACAGGAAGGCGAACATGAAATCTCCAACAACGGCTGGGGTTGCGTCGTACGATCGCGGCCGGGCACGTATTTCTCCGAGGAAATCGACCGGGCGCTCAAGACGCCGAACGACCTGGAACGCCTCGCGTTTGAGCCGGCTTCGCTGCCGAGCCGTTACAACGGCCTGGAGGAACGCGCGCGGGAAGCGCGCGAGACGGGCCTCTGCGCGTTCACCAAGCTCGGGGGCCTTTATATCCGCACCCATTTCATGCGCGGCGAAGACAAGCTGCTCGTGGACATGGCGGATCCCGCCTCGGCGGGATTCTGCAATGCGCTCTTCGATCGCGTAACGGAACATTTCACGCAGATGGCGCTGGAAACGTTGAAACGCACCCAGACCTACGACACGGGACTGTTTGTCTATGACGACATGGCGGGCGTCAACAGCCCGATGTTCAGTCCCCGCATGTTCGCGCGTTATTTCCTGCCGCGTTACCAACGCATCATCGCCAGTTGTCGCAAGGCGGGCTGTCAGCATTTCTTCATCCACAGCGACGGCAACGTCAGCCCGTTGCTCGACTTGTTCATCGCGGCGGGCTTCGAAGGCGTCAACCCGCTTGAGCCGCGCTGCAATCCCGGTCTGGCCGAGTTGCGCGCCAAATATGGCAAGAAACTGGTGTTGACCGGTGGCATCTGCAACACGGAGATTCTCCCCCGCAACAACCGCAAGGAGATCGAGTCTCACCTTCGCCCCCTCATCAAACTCGCGCAAGACGGCGGCGTGATCCTGGGCATGCACTCGGCCTTCAAGGAACTGCCGCCCGAGGCGTATGATTTCGCGATGCGATTGATCGAAGATGGAAATCGCGCGTGACGATTCGAACTTTATGAACCTTCAGAACAAAACTTCTGATAAGAATCTACGCCTTTCCTCAAGACCACGCTTGGGAAAAGAGGCGCGTCGCGCGGCCCAAAGTAGGACAGGCATCACCGCCACGGCGGGACAGGTCCTGCCTGTCACCTCTCTGGGGTGGCCTGTCTCTGTCAGGTCGGGCCTTCGCCACGCCGAAGCCCCGAATGCTTTCGGAGCGCAGGCGGAAGACAGGCAAGATGCCTGTCCTACTTTAGCTTCCCGATTGGAGAGGGATCGTTCCTCCATTGATTTAAAGGAATTCTGGGAGGTCAACGCCTGCTGCTTCGGTCGCTTCGATGTCGCCAAGCCAAGAACGCCCGTATCGCTTTCCATCGGCGAGGATTTCATCAAGTGGCGCATGAACGTCCAGGATCACGCGCGGTTTTATCTTGATTTCGACTGCCAGCAGCAGACGCGGCTCGCCTGCGGGAAATTGACCCGCGAACACATCGGGTTCGACATCGGTCCCGGCGTCAACCTCGGCACGACGATGGAGTCCATCTTCGGCGGCGAGGTCTATTTCCCGCCCAACGCGCCGCCGTGGATCAAGCCCGTGGCTGAAACGCTTGACGAAGCCAAGGCGCTCCTGCTGCGGCTTCCCAAGATTGACGTTTTGAGCGCGGGCATCATGCCGCGCTGGCTCGAATACCGCGCGCGCATTCAAAAGGAATTCGGCGTCTCGATTCCGGCCGGCGGCGGCGGTCATGGCGCGGCGGAGTTGGTCGTGCTCGCCTGTGGCGCGGCAAACCTCTGCTACTGGATCAAAGACGATCCGGTGTTCATGAAGGAATTCATGGTGGAATTGGGGCGCACCGTCGTCCGGTGGAATCATGAGATGAAGAAAGCGACCGGCAATACCCGGACGGGCCGATTCGGCATCGCCAACGACAGCGCCACGCTGCTTTCGCCCGATGACTACCTGGAATTCTCGTTCCCCGTCGAGAAGATGTATTGTGAAACGTTTGCGCCAAATCCGGCTGACACGCGGCATTATCATGCCGATAGCTTTATGACGCCGCACTTGCCCGCGTTGCGCGTGTTGGGCGTGACCGAGGTGAACCTCGGGCCAAAGGACGATATCGTGACGATTCGCAAGCAATTACCCGGCGCGGTCATCTATGGACAAGTGCCGCCAATGCTGACAATCAACGGCACGCCTGAGGAGGTTTATCAGGCTTGTTGTTCCGACATCCGTCGAGTGGGTAGCGACGGCGGCCTTGTCCTCTGCACCGCCGGCGGCATTTGCGCGGGATCGTGGGAACATCTGAAAGCTTTCATGACGGCCGCGGTTGATTGCGGCAGTCCAAAACAAATTCGGAGGCACACATGAAACTTGGAGTTTACTCAATTCTTCTGCCCACTGATTCCATTGAGCAAGCCGTTGAACGCGCAGCAAAGCATGGCTTCCAAGGCATCGAGTGGACGGTTGGCTATCCACCCAAGCCCGGCGGCGCGAGCGGCGAATGGCATCTGCGACTTGATAACTTCAAGGAAGATGCGCAGCGGGCGGGTCATGCGGCCCGGTCTGCCGGCATCGAAATCGTTTCACTCGGCGTGAAGGGACTGCATTTCAATCAAACGGAACTGATTCGTCGAGTCGCCGAGGCGGCCTTGCTGATGGGTTGCCGCCAATTCCGCGTCGGCACCGGCGGCTACGATCCTGCTCGGCCTTACGCTCAGATGTTCGACGAGGCGCGCCGCGGTCTCGACGCGCTCCAAAAACTTGGCCGCGAACTCGGCATCCGTTTTCTGTTCGAAATGCACGCGGGCACGATTCATCCCAGCGCCAGCGCGATGTTTCGGCTGATAGAGGGGTTCGATCCGCAACGGATCGGCGTGATCTACGATCCGGGCAACATGATTCTCGAAGGCATGGAACGTTGGTTATGGAGCGTCGAGTTGTTGCGCGATCACATTGCCCACGTGCATGTGAAAGATTATGGCTGGGGCTTCAAGAATGGCCGATGGGAAGCCGAGCCGGCCGCATTCGGCCAGGGACTGGCCGACTGGACCGAGATCATCGCGGCCCTGCGAAAAATCGGCTACGCGGGCTGCCTCCACACCGAGGATTTTCGCGGCGGGTACTGCGTCAAACCCGTCGGCATCTCCGAAGACCAGAAACTGGCGGAGGCGCACTCGTTCTTCGGCAAATTGATCGAATTCCCAAAATGAGAATCAAACTGATCCTTGTTCTGATCCTTGCTGCATTTATGTGCGTTTCTTGCGTTACCCGATCGCCAGAATTCACGCTGGTGAAGAACGCCTCTCCTCTCGCCACGATCATCGTGCCGCAGAATGCGACGACGAACGAGCTGCACGCGGCGTCCGAACTGTCCGCTTACATGGAAAAAATCTCCGGCGCGAAGCTGTCCATCACGAACGAATCGCCATCGGTCTCGCGCTATCCCATTTACGTCGGCAACACCCGGGCGTTCGCCCGCGAGCAAATCGCCATCCCGCGCGCCGAACTGAGCGGCGAAGGCTTTGTCATTGCCGCCGGCGGACGCGGTCTGTTCCTTGCAGGCAGCAACGATCAGTGCACGCTGTTCGCCGCCTATGATTTCCTCGAAACGCTCGGTTGCCGATTCTATTTTCCCGGCGAACAGGGCGAAGTCATCCCGCGCCGGGAAACCATCCGCATCCCCGCGCTAAACATCGCCGAGAAGCCTGCGATGATCGCGCGCGAGTTCTGGCTTCTCGGATACAAGGTCCGACCGGTCTATGAGAACGAGAAGCTGATTGGTTTCACCGCGCCAGTCGTCCCCAGCATCGCCAATGCCCAACTTCAATCCCAACTCGTGGACTGGGCCACAAAGAACAAAATGGGCGGCGCGCGCCTCTACGCCGCACACAATTGGACGCGCATCGTTCTCCCGACGAAGATTTTCTTCCAGTCACATCCCGAGTATTACAGCCTCGTGAAAGGCCGCCGAAACGATTACCAGCTTTGCAGCAGCCATCCCGACGTTATCCGGTACTACATCGAAGCCGCCAATCTGTTTTTCGACCAGCATCCCGGGTATCTGACCTTTTCGCTCACCCCCAATGATGGTCCTCTCACCTGCGAGTGCGACAACTGCCGCGCGCTCGACGACCCCGCGCGCGCCGGCGATCATGGCCGTCGCCTGGCAATCTTTGTGAACACCGTGGCCAGGGATGTGAGGAAAAAGCACCCCGACAAATTCCTGGCTTATCTCGCCACCTACACGGATGACCTCAGGAGTCCGCCCGCCGACGTCGAGATGGAGAAAAATGTAATGCCCTGGGTGGTGAACGAGCCGCGCTACGTCAAGGAATGGGCTGCCAAGGGTGTTCCACCCTCTTTTTACATTTGGGTCTATGACCCCATCACGTCGGGATTCCCGTTTAACGACAATTTGCATGGTATCCCTGAAATTGTGCGCGCGGCCCATTCGGGCGGGGCGATCTCTCTGTGCGAAGAAGCCGATCATTCCCCACTGAATTATCCGACCCTTTATCTCAGCATGAAGCTGGGTTGGGATGGCAAGTTGGACCTCGATTCCGCCCGCCGCGCATTCTTCTCGGAATTCTTCGGACCCGCGGCGCGGGAAATGGAGGGGTTTTGGAAAGGCACGGGCGAGGTCAAGGATGTGCCCGACCTGGACCGCTGGGGGCAACCGCTTGCCGCCGCCCGCAAACGCGTCGGCGAGGAACAGCCATACGCCGCGCGGATCGAGCAGGTCCAGAACATCTTCGACATCACCCGGCTGTATTTTCAACTCGCCAACCTTGCCCAAGTCGCATTGGAGAGTGGGCTGCAAAAAGATCGGGAGAAGTTCAGAGACGCCTACAACGCCCTGATCGGCCTGCTCTCCTCCGACACGGGCCGTTTGTTGCCCAACCAAGGGAAGCTCCTCGCAAAACTGAACTACACCTTCGGCGTCCTGGCGGGCGCGAAGCCGAAATACTCCCATCTCCAGAACACGGAGGACTTCTTGTGGGGCGACTTCGACTACAAGGTGGATGGTTACATGCGGGCCATGGAGGCCGTTTCGCCGAAGAATATCCTGGTTCGGAGCAGCCAACTCGGGCTGGCGGCGAATTCGGAGGGCGGCATCGAGTGGGAATTCCGCGCGCCCGACGGCGCGACGTTCCGTCGCGCCAAAGCCGCTTTGATGGCCATTCTGCCTTCCAACGATAACGCTGAGGTCGCTTTCGAGATTTCCACCGATGGCGGAAAAAGCTGGCGGACGGCGCACAAATCCGCGCGTCCGGAGTCGCCGATTGATTTCACGCCGTTTATGGCCGGCGCAAAAGCGTTTCTCCTGCGCGTCAGCGCCGCCAACAAAACCGACACACCCTGGTATTTTCTTGAGGACCTGCGAATTGAACTCAGCACAAACTGATAGAGACGCGCTCCCTCTTTAGGCGCTTAGGCGCTTAGCAATTCGTATGAACCAACATGTTGGCGCTAAAGTAGGACAGGCATCTTGCCTGTCTTCCGCCTGCGCTCCGAAAGCATTCGGGGCTTCGGCGTGGCGAAGGCCCGACCTGACGGAGACAGGCCACCCCAGAGGGGTGACAGGCAAGATGCCTGTCCTGCTTTGGGTCGCGCGAAGCGCCTCTTGCAAATCCACCATCCAGCTTATCTTAGCGCCATTCGGATGTGCCCTCATCCTTTGCGTATCGCTGTTGTTCGCCACGCCGGCTCTGGCGGAGTCAAAGAAGTTGTATCACTGGCCTTTGCTCAAGCTGACATCCTATGTTGGCGCGGATTTCAGCGAACATCCCAACGGCGATCTTACCGCCGAGCGCGCGTTTTACTGGGGCCGCGTGATCGGATCAGACGGCCTTGCGCTTTCGATTCGCGGAATGCTGCCGCATCTCGTCGAAGGGGGTTGGCAGGAGCCGGTCTATCACGATGATGGCGAGAAAAAGTTCATCTTCGGAAAGGCGCGCGAGTTCCAAGAACTCTACCGTCGTTACGGATGCAATGATTCTTTCCTGCACGTTCACGCGCATCCGATTCTCGATCCGGCTCAAACCCGCGAACAATGGCGCGCCGCCGCCGTGGAGGGAATGAAACAACGCGCCGAATTGCTGCGGCACGCCGGCCTGCGACGGATGCTGCTCGATGTCGAGTTCAGCAAAATGGAAACCGTCAGCAACGATCCCCGGTTCTGGTACGACCTGGGGCGCGACATCATGCAGGCCATGCGCGAGGCACACCCGGACATTCTGTTTGGTTTTTACCCGGGTCTCACCAACTGGTATCTCACGCTGTCGGAGGAGGAAAAACGCGGCGACATTCCGATGACCAATCCCCGCCACGCGTTATACAAGGGGATGTACGATGCGCGCGGCAAGGGAAACCGCCTTTGGAACTACGAAGCCTGGCTGTACGGCGCTTGCGATCGGTGCGTTGGCGGGCGCGAGAGCAAATATGTATGGAAATTGGAACGCCACGTCAAAGGCATCACCGAACTGCATCATCAACTGCTGGGCGACGACATCGAATTCGTCTTTGCCAAGTGGGACCTGGGAAGGTCGCAACCGGCTCCCATCTTCAAACACTTCAAGCAACCGAATTATTCGGCGGAAATGGCTCGACGCAATTACGAGGTGTTCGTCGAAAACCCTGCCGTCGCCGCCATCGCTGTGTGGGATGATTTTGGAGCATGGGATGACGCGGGCATTTACTTCCTGAGTTTTCCCGATGAAACTCAATTTGCGGCCTGGACGAACCAGGTTGCTTCCCTGAAGTTTAACGGAGCGTACCAACGCAGTGTTGATACGGACGAGGAATATGTGCAGACGGTGGGCGATTCGTTGGTGGAAAAAATGAAGTTATTCGACGTGTTCCGCAACCAGACCGGCGAGGTCCATGTTCGCGCCAAACTGGCGACGAATTTTGCTGAATATGTGAACGTGACCAAACAGGTCTGCGGCAAGGATCGCCTCACCATCCCGCTCCGTGATCGGGCCGAGTTTGAATGGGCCGAGCGTTACAAGAAACAGGGTTTTTTCCCGCGGCAGACGCTGGTCAAGTCAAAACCCGGCGCGCAGGATTATGGCTCGCTCAAACCTGAAAAATAGTTACTACTCAGGTTCACGGTTCAGAGGTTCAACGGTTCAACGGTTGAAAAGCATGAAGATCGAGCACTTACGAAATGCCCGTGAAAAAATAACCGTGAACCGTGAACCTGATAACCTGAGCAGTTACGCTGTAGCTCTTGTCTTATTGCTGTTCACGATCAGTGCAAGCGCGCAGACGAACGCGCCAACCAAGGTGTGTTCAATCTCAGTGCGCGACGCGGACGGCAACGGCGAAGAAGACGCGGTGTTGAAAAACGATCTGATGGAACTTGCCATTGGCCGCGCGTGGCGTTCGGCAATCGAGGACCTGACGGGCGGCGCGGTGGTGGGATGGAAGTTCCTTCCGCTTGGCGATGATCCGGTCGGTCGGACGGTGGCGCATCAGGCGTTTCTGGGCCACTTGGCGCAGGATGTGTACTTGGTCGGCGACACCTCGGACTTGTGGCCGGCGGCACCGGGTCAAACGCCGGCCGCGTACGGCGCCGGCTTCACCGGCCCGCGCAATCCCAAGCCAATCGTTCCTTATCGGGTGACGCGCTCCGGCGTGAATCGCGACGGGCAGATGGCCGAGGTCATCTTGTCCAATGGCATCATCGAGAAAGCGTACCGCATCCGCAACGGTTCAAGCCTCGCGCGGCTCACCTATCAGTTTCGCAATCGCAACGAACAGACCGCCGCGCCGTTCGAGCTGTGGCTGCATCAGGTTGTGTCGCCCTCGCAACCACCGTCCCGCCAAGGCGGGATGATGGACAGCGTGATCGTCTATCGCGATCTCAACGGGCAAACGCGCCGCGTCGTCTTCGATCCGCGCAATCGCCATGATAGTTATCTGCGCACCGCGAGCTACCGCGCCCGCAGCGTGGACACTTACAAGACCGCGTACGGAGGGCGCGGCATCGAATGGTGGGAAAAACAGCCGCCCAGCTTCGTGGACGGCTGGGACGGACGCTGGCTGGCCGTGTTCAACCCGCGTAATGGCCACGGCGTGAGCATGGCGTTCGACGCGGAGCAAACCCTCGGCACGTACAGTTGGCAGGGCGCGTATTTCACCACCGAGGTCATGTTTCGCGGAGTCACGCTGCCACCGGCCGCAGTCTGGCAAACCACCGTCCACTACGGTCAATTTGGCGGCTTGAAAGAAATCGCCTCTGCGGACTCGTATTTGGTTTATGAAAAGCCGATTCGACTCACGGCAGCCGGACAATCACTACGCGTGACGGGCAGGTTCGTTTCGCTCGTGCAGGGGAAAGTCGAGGCGTTCTTGGAGGACGCGAATCTGCAGAGGGAATCGGTGGCAACGGTCGAGGTCGGACCGACCCAGCCGGTTGAATTGAATTGGCAGGGTCGTTCGGCCTTGAAACAACCCCAGGCGGTGTTGGCGCTGCGGGATGCGCAAAATCGGCTCGTGGCCGAGGTGCGTCCAGATCGCGTGGACGAGAAAGCCGAATGGTGGGCCTTCGATTATCCCTCGCCTCCGCCAGCCGACCAGCCTGTCGTCTTCGCGCCAGAGGAACTGCAGAAAACGCTGCGCGCGCTCCAGAAACAAAACGCGATTGTCGTCTATGACGAACAGGCGTCGGCGGAGGAACGCCAGCTTGCTCAGGCGTTCGCGAACCACTTCGGTCAATCGCTGGCCAGCTTGGAACAGTTACGCCGCGACATGCCGCTTGGGACTGATCCTTATCGCATCTATTGCGTCGTTGGCACGGCGCAAAGCCCTGCGCTTCTCGCGTTGGTCGGGCATCCGCGCGATCCGCGCGACGCGACGGTCACGCCCACCTGGCCCGGCACTGGCAAGGGACGCATCGCGCTTATTCAAACCGAGGAGCGCGTAAGTCTGTTCGTTGGAGGCAGCGATCTGGCGGGGTTGCGCGCGGCGGTCGAGCGATTGACGCAGGCTGCGCCGCCGGTCGCGCTCCCCGCCCTCTCGCTCTGGCGCGAAGACCCGATGCGCGTCGCGCACCGCTGGTCGCGTCCCGCCAAAGGCGAGAATGAGGACCGCGCCCGTCTCTCGCTTTACGCGGCGCGCGGCGAATATGAATCGGCGCAGATCGTTCTTACGGCGGGCAAACTTCTGCAACAAGTAAGCTGTACCGTGACATCGCTGAAACGCGACGACGGGAAGGAACTCCCGCCGCCGCGCATCCGCGTGGTGAGCGAGTTCATGATCGCCGACCACTGGAAACGACTCCGTCGTGACGCTTTGCTCGATTCACTCCCATCCCAACTTGAACCCGGACAGTCCGTTCCGCTCTGGTTGACGTTCCATGTGCCTGCCGACGCCAAACCGGGTCTCTACCAAGGCGAACTGCGTGTGACCGCCGGCCTGCCTGCCACGGCCGGGGCGCAGGCAGGTGACACCCGCCGGCAACTGCCCATCGAATTGAAAGTGCTGTCGTTCTCAATCCCCGCTCAAGCGCGGCTCGAAAACATGCCCTATCTGTTCTACTCCTCGATTCGCAAGGCGCTCGGTCTGGAAAACGACGACGCCGGTTGGCGCCGGGCGTTGAAGGACGAAATCGCGCCGAACCTTGTTGCGCACAAGGTCAACGTCAGTTTTGACAGCGGGAGTCAAGTCCCCATGACCATCGTCGAGGGTGAGGGCGATCAAAGTTTTCCCGCGTTCGATGTGAAGAACCCGATCCCATACAAGTACGGCGTCATCCACAAACCCACCCCGCAGCGCGGCAAGCTGGCTTACCGATTCAACTTCGATTTGCGCGAGTTCGAGGAGGAGACCGCGCTGTTGCTCGGCGGCGGCATCCGCAAGATCATGCTCCATTCGCATGAGTTGGCGGACGACCTGCGGCACGTCTTCTGGGGCGGCCCGCAGGCGGACGCCGGACGGCGTCTGGGATTGCAAGGCCGCATCGAGGGAATGGACGCACCCACGCGCAAAGCGTTGCTCGATCAACCCTATCCTGCCGCCGATGAAGTGATCCAGGCGATGGCGAAGGCCAAGATCGCGGCATTGAAGGCGATGTGCCAGCGCCGCGGCTGGAACGATATTTTCTATTGTGAGATTGGCGAAGAAATGCCCTGGACCGATGGTTGGTGGCTCCGCCAGACCAAGCCGTACCGCGACGCGGGCATCCCCACCACGTGCGAGACGCCGCACGTGTTCCTCGACGAACTGCTCGACACCCTGCAACCGCATATAGACATCAGTTGGCCGACGTTCGATCAACACGACGAATACTACCAACGCGCGCAGCGGGCTGGAAAAAAAACCTGGTGGCACTTGCTCTCGGGCGGCGGCCAACCGAGCATGATCGAGAACATGCCCTGGACGCACCCGCGCGCGTTCGTGTGGGAGGCGTGGCATTATCGCGTGGAGGGACTCGCGCCCGCGATGGGCTATCAAACGGGCGATCACAACACCTTCTTTTACCCTGACCGCAAAACGGGCAGATTGATTGATTCCGTCCGCTGGGAGCTGTACCGCGAGGCAATCGAGGATTGGCAATATCTGGACTTGCTCCAACAAGAAATCGAACGCGCCAAGAAACAGGGGCGCGAATGGCAGCCGGCCCAGGCCGCGCTCGACAAGGCGGTTCTTCTGGCAGTCCAGGACCCGAAGGACCGGTTCCGTTACAGCCGCAATCCTGATCATTACAACGAAGCCCGCAAACTCGTGGCGACCGCGCTCGAACAAATACTGCCCGCAACCAAGCCCTGACCATTATGCATAAACTCATTGTTCAACAAAGGTACGTTGAGGTACACGAAGAAAATCGCTTGTTGCCCAAGCTGCGCGATTTGCGGCTGAAAACCGATCTTTCCACCGATCGTTGCCTCATCGTTTGTCCCGATGAACTCCGCCCGCTCGCTGAAACACTGAATAAACGACTCGTTCGCCCGCTGCCGATTCGCGACGACGCCGCGCCATCGGACGCTCACGCGAACCAGATTCTTCTCGGCAATTGTTTCAACAACCGCGCCATCTTCAATCTCTATCGCCAGCATCTCTGCTTTGTGGATCACGGCTGGCCGGGCGAAGGCGGATTTGTCGCGCAAACCATTCACAATCCGCTGGGCGACGGTCGCAATTTTGTATTGCTCGGCGGCGGCGACGCGGCCGGCGTAAGTCGCGCGTGCGACGCGCTTGCGTCCGCGGCGGCGGGCAAAGCGGCGCTCGACGGACCGCTCAACGTTTGCGCGTCCGTCCGCAACGTTCCCTTGCCGCCGGCTGATGTTTTGGTTCGCGCCG
Organism: Verrucomicrobiota bacterium; assembly: GCA_016198745.1. Taxonomy (GTDB): domain Bacteria; phylum Verrucomicrobiota; class Verrucomicrobiia; order JABWAM01; family JABWAM01; genus JACQHZ01. The sequence continues at coordinate 2,992 of JACQHZ010000112.1, read as the reverse complement.
AGGAGCAACTTTGCGAACACATCCGCGAAGGCCAATCGGCCGTCGCCGTATGGACAGCGGCGTGTTATGGGTTGCTGGGGCATCTCGGCGCGCAACCCGCGTTCGTCCGCGTCTTCAAGAACGTCGTTCTCGCCTTTCACGCGCGCGCGGACGAGCTTGGCACGTGGCAGATCGAACCAAACGCGCTGATCTATTTCATTTTGGCGCGCGTCCTGGCGGCATGGAACGTCATCGAGGCCAGCCAGGTGTTCGATGACGCCGAACGCCTGCGTATCACGAATATGCTTTACAACCTCGCCCGCTGGGTCGCGCAACTCGATCATTTCAAGCCCGAACACGTTGCCTCGCCACGCGGCAACAATCATCAGGCCTTCGCCGCACTGAGCCTCTACCTGGCACGCGAGTATTTCCACCGGCACTACGGCGTGAACGAGTTTGATCGGCATTTGCCCGCGATTGATACGATCATGCATCATCACGCGCGCTCGTGGAAACCCAACGACAACGGCGGTTGCATCTACGGCTGGCTCACGCCGCATTTCCTGCTCAATTATTTCCTCAGGCGCGGCCTGCCTGCCGCGGCCTGCCCGCAGCCTGGCAGGCGGGCGGCGCAGGCAGGCGAAACCGAATATCTGGACAACGGCAACCTGCGCCGCCTCGCCGATTACGCCATCCTCATCACCGACAATCGCGGCGACCCGGTCAGCTTCGGTGACGAAGCCGCCTACCGCGCGCCGACGACCCGCCGTGAAGGCGCGTTGCAGCCGCTTGCGGTCGCCGCGTGGCATTACCGCGAGCCAAAATATCAGTGGGCCTATCAGTTCCTCCAGCGTGGCGTCGAGAACGAGCGCTCCTTCGACTTCGAGAAACCGCACCCACTGATTCACTGGGAAGCATTCGATGGCGCGTATCGTTGCGACCTGTCCGCCGAACCGCCGTCGGATGCGCTCGGCCTGCGCGCGGCGCTGCTCGATCAACCCGCGTATGATGACCTGTGCGCCCGGCACAACCTCAGCGCGCCCAAAGTCCCGCGCGAACAAGCCTTTGACAAAATCTCCTTTCGCCGCGATTTCGACCCGCAAAGCGAATATCTCCTGCTCGGCGGCGCGGGCGGGTTCTCGCACAGTCACGAAGACGTGAACGCCATCCTGCGTCTCACCTGGCGCGACCGCATCTGGCTGGCCGATCTCGGCTACCCGCGGCGTTTGGCGTGCTATCACAATTCGGTCGTCATCGTCCGCAACGGCGAATCCCATTCCAAGCCGGTGCTCGCCGCGTTGCGCGCGCACGAGGACCACGGCGACACCGCCACCGCCGAAACCGAAGTTCCCGACGATAACGGCATGCGCTGGCGTCGGAACATCACGTGGAAGAAGGGCCGCTGGTTTCTCGTCGTGGATGAACTGGAGGCCGTCGAACCGGGCGATTATCGCGTCACGTGTTACTGGCGCGTGCTCGGCGAGGTTGCGCTACGAGAACGACGCTTGCAAGTGACGCAGAACGGCGAGACGTTCTCGATTTTTAACGATGACGGGAGTGATCTGTCGTTGTGTGAAGAGCGTCCTCCAGATTGCAAGCATTGGTCGGGCGGCGCGGGCGACTGGGGAAACTACGAACACGCCGACGGCGGCGTGCGGGTGTTGCGACAAACCCAACGCGCAACGCTGAAGAAGGGCGAACGATTACGCTTTGTGAATGTGCTGTATATGCCTTCGATTCTCTCCCACACCGAGGCGGTCAAAGCATGTCTCGCGCTGGAGGGCGACGCTCCCGCGCCGCCTGGAATCGCAGCGGCGCTGACGGAGCAGCCATCCGCCGAGTGCCGAGTGCCGAGTGTCGAGTGTCGGGTGCAAAATGAAAGGTCATCTCCGACAAACAACAGCGTCTCACAATCACTATCACCCATTGCCTGCGTTGCCTCTCACGATGAACAAATCCTGCTCGGTCATCACGATGGTCACGCTCGACTCGTGGACCCAACGGGCAAAGTCCTCTGGCAACATCGTCTTGATTCTTCCATCACCGCTGTGCATGTTCAGCCCGACGCATTCTTCCTCGGCGTCGGCAACGAACTCATCGCCTTCGCCTCCGTCGCCGAGCGGCAATGGACCCATCGCTTCAATCCCGCGTCCGTTTGGCGATCTGAGGAACGCCCGACGGCGATCACCACCGCATCCCTGCGAGGCGACGGTTCGAAACAACTGCTGGTTGGCACATCGGGCCGCAGCCGGCTCTACGCCTTCGAATGGGACCCGCCTGCCAAGCGGCGGGCAGGCGGGGCCTTGCTCTGGGAAACGGAGCTTTTGCACTGGGCCGTCACTGCGCTTGCCGCCGCGGACTTCGACGGCGACGGCAAGGCCGAAATTGCCGCCACCACGCGCTACGGCTCAGCTTACCTCGTGGGTTCCGACGGCTACTGCCGATGGTCGCGCAGCTTCGGCGAGGACGCAACGCTGGCCGCATTCGATCTCAACGGCGACGGTCGCGTTGAATTGCTCGTGGGCGGCCAACGCGGCGTTTCGGTTTGGAACGCGAACGGCGATCTGTTGTGGGAACGGAACCTGGGCGGCCACGTCCTCGCGCTGCATTGCGCGCGAGACGGAGATTCCGTCGCCATCGTGGCCGCGACTGGTCTCGACGAATTGGTGTGGCTGACGCCGCAGGGCGGGCGAATCCGCACTTTGGAACTGGAGCAGGAAGTAATCTTGCTCATGCAGTTGCGCGCGGACGGCATCCTGGCCGTCACGCGCGGTGGCGAAATCGTGCCGATCGAGGCAACGCCCCAGGCATAAGCGGGATTTCACCATAGCGCGGCGTAGTCGCAACCAAATTCAAAGGCAGAACATTGAGCCACAGAGATCACAGCGCGGCATAGCCGCAACCGATGGGATGGGGGAGTTAACCACAGAGGACACGGAGGTTCACAGAGGAGAGAAAACACCTCATGGAACTCCCACGCGATTGCTGAATCGCGTGAGAGTTCCAGGGATTT
>JACQHZ010000105.1 GCA_016198745.1 Verrucomicrobiota bacterium | reverse complement strand
TGAAATATGCGCCTTGTCTTTTTGCCTCTGGGAAGAGGCAAAAAGCAAGACCGAGTTTTCCCCAAGGCCAGGGACACAGTGTCCCTGGCCTTGGGGCGGGGCTAACCCCGAACTCCGAATGCCTTCGCGAGTCCCCGAAAACTTTCGAGGAAAGCCCCGATTTTCGGGGCGATTTCGGCCTCCGGGCGGAGATTTCACACTCGCGGAGTGTGAAATATCCGGGTTAGTCAGCTTTGTTTTCGTTCAACGGCGCAGAGGAGAATGGCAGCGGCGATTCCAAATCAGTTCGTGGAAACACACGGGCGATTGCGCACGCGCTCGCAGCCGGCGATGTTATCAGGGTGGGGAATTGATTTTGCCCTGGGATCGGGGTTCGCGCTCGACAGCGGTCTTTTCTCCCGGCGAAGTGACAAACGGCCCGCCCCCCATGGGCGCCGCCCAGGCGATGCCATCCCCGGTTGGAATCCCCGCCAGGGGAAATTCTTTGCGCAACGGATGATGCGGATAGCTCTCCCACATCAGAATCCGCCGCATGTCGGGATGTCCCTTGAACCGAATCCCCATCATATCAAACACTTCGCGCTCAAGCCAATCAGCCGCCCTCCAGACGCCGGAAACCGTCGGCGCTTCCGGGTTTTCCCCGCCGGTCCGCGTTTTGATCCGGAGATACTGACGGCTGTCCAAGGAGAAGATGTGATACACGATTTCAAAACGCGGCATCTCGCCAGGATGGTCCACTCCGCAAATGTCCAGCAGCAGATTGAATCCCAACCCGCTTTTGGCGAAATCCATCACCTCCGCAATCACAGAAACATCGCTGACGGACACGGTTGTCTCCCCCCTAAATTCCACGGGCGCGCAGGCAACCCGCTGAAAGCGGTCACAAAGCCGGCGCGCGAGATCAAGCGAAGTTGGCATCGTTAAAGCCGCATCACTCTAAAATCCAGCAGACGGAAGTCAAGCGCCGGATTTATCACGTTTTTGGGAAACGACCGCCATCGCACACAACCATGGTCGAAGGCGGAAAATCACGAGCCGCTGATGATTTCCTGCCGGACCTGGTATCGCTTCAAGGCGTCGCGATCCAGGGTGATCCCCAACCCGGGTCCTGTGGGCACGCGGATTTCGCCGTTGCGCACATCAAGTTGTTCCACAATCAAATCGTCCTCCCGTATCCGGTGGCCGATGGCGTCGCCGTTCAACACGCATGTTCGCGCCGCCGCAGAGGAATGCAGCCTGGCGGCATCCAGAATGCCAAGGTCCAATCCCGTGCCCTGCCAGTGCAGCAGCCGGTGCTGAGCCGCGACCTCCGCCATAAAACGGAGTTGCCAGAACGACCAAGCGCCCAGGTTGACATGGTCGCACGCATGATCCACGGCGGCGCGCCACGGATCCGACGTATGCCAGATCAACGGGCGTTGCGTTTGACGCCGGAACTCCTGCCACTCGAACGGCTGATACGGAAAGGGATCTTCGTAGGAAATATCCTGAAACCGATCGAGCCGACGGGCCACCGCCAGCGCCTCGACCAAGCGGAAAAAACGCGCATTGGGGTCCACCACGATTGGAAAAGGATCGCCGGTTGCCTGACGCATTGCGCCAATGATTGCCGGGAGATCGTCCTCGATGGAAGCCTTCATCTTGAGCGATGTGAACCCCATCCTCCGCGCAAGGAGCGCCTGACGCGCGGCGTCGTCGGGAGTCATGCGCCCGATCCAAAAACTGATCGGGGCCGTGTCCCGCCACGCCCCGCCCAGCAGTCCGCTCAGGGGCATCTCTATCCGTTTCCCGAGCGCATCGAAGAGGGCCACTTCATAAGCGCCGTACGTTTCTCTTCGGGGATATTCGTATTCCCATCTGCGGGATTTGACCCGACTCGATGCCGGCGTCAGCATGTCAAAGGTTTCCTCGGATGGCTCAAAAAACCGCTGAAGCCGAAGCTCTGCCATTTGCTTTCCAACAAGAAACCGGCCAAAACATTCCACGTCGCCCCACCCGACGCCGCGAGGGCTTTCCCCCAGACCGACAATATCGTTGTCGAATTGGATTTCAACGATCCACTTGGTCAGATGCTTCCAGGGGGCGTCGCCATAAATGACGCTATCCACATGACCCGCCTTCATCGGAACCCGGACCTCCGTTGCAGTGATGGATTGGATTTTCATGCGCGAAAAGAGGCGACGCTACCCGTGAATCCGTTGAACATCAAGCCGCAAGTTCATCCTTCCGCCTTCATCCTTCATCCTTTTCGAGATGGGGCGCGGGCGCGCCGGTTAGGCTGGGAACTGTTTTCCTCTGGGCACAGATGCCGCAGACTGGATGCCCACGGCATACGACGCCCCGCGCACCTGTCCCCCTTCCCAATGGGGGAACACCCGGCGCGTCCTTCGGCGCAGCCGCTTTGCTCCGGCAGACCTGCTTGCCATCCACAAGCGGTGGTCTGCGTGCCGCACAGGCAGATGGAACCGCAAACCAATCTTCCCCACCGGATCAAATCATTTCAATGAACTCTTCAACCCTCCCTGCCACCCTTCGCGAAGATGTAACCCAAAATCGCAGTGAAAAGAGGCAGTAAGGCTTGGGCAACAATCGTCTGGAATAAATCTTGGACGCTCTTGAGGGCGATCCCGCTCAATTCCTTGTATTGCTCAATAGCAGCCTTTGGGTCTGGCATGTGGCTGAGTGTTTCTGCCGATGGCACTGAAGGGTGATGCGTGTAGAAGAACGCTCCTACCCCGACCGTCACAATGAACATGAGCGAACCCACGCCCGCTGCAAGCCACAAGCCTGCCCATTGGACAAATGAAGGCTTAACCTTCGTGCCCTCAACATCTTTCAAAACTGTCGCTGCTTCCACCCGTTCTTTGTCGGCCATAAACTTGCGGCTAAGGGATGACGATATCCTTCAAAACCTTGTCATGTTCGTCGGTGATCGAAACTTTTTTGCCTGAGTCATCGGGCGTCTGGCCTGAGATGAAACTGTAAGTGGCAAGTGCTCGCTTGATGATTTCGGCTTTCGATGTATGCTTGCGCTCAGCCAGGTTCGAAAGTCTTTCGTCAAAGACCCGGTCCAAGTCAATTGTGAAACGTGTTGTTTTCATGCAGTAAAACATACTGCATTACTACGGCTTGTCAAGAGTGATTTTCAAAGAACCTTTTATCCATCACGTTGTAGAGGCGTTTCTGCCTGTCCCGCCGAGGCGGGATGAAACGCCGTTCTTTCTTGCCTTGCCGCCCCCCCCTGCGCTTCACAGAAGCGCAGCTACATCGAAACGCGGCTGCATCTACTTCTTCCTTTCGCCCTTGTCCGCCGTAGTTCGCCGCGGCGAACGAAGGCGGATTCATCTTTCATCCCTCATCCTTTCGCATTCCGCATTCGACATTCTTCATTCTAAATTCTGCATCCCATCGCGGTTGGCAACCGCTCCTACACCCGCCCGGTCGCCGACAGCGTCGGCTCCTACATTTTTCTCATGAGCGAGTTCTTCACTGGCCTTGGCAGGTTTTTCAGCAGCAGGAGCCTCAAGCGCAGGCGGTTTCGGTGCTACAGAAGGTGGCGCAGGCGGATTCGACAAGCTCACTGCAGGCGGGGCCGGCTCTTTCGGTTTTGTGGGTTGTTGTTGTGTCACCGCAATGGCCTGCGGTTTTGGCATGGGCTTTTGGCTGGAGTGATACCAGAAAAATCCTCTTTACGTCCGGATTTGGGTGCTGGCGCAATCTCGAAAACACAGCCATCCCGCCATTTGCGGAAAGGACTTCCCACCCGTTTTCCATGGGTGCTGAATCACCGGTGCAACTCGCGGCAAGCCGTTTTTTGATTGGCGTCAAGTTGCGCCACGACCGTCTGATGATCCGTCAGGGTTGGGAACAGAAGATCCGGTTGATGCGCCTGGAGATGTCGGACGCTCCATCGTCCCGTGGCCACGGCCAGCACCTTGCAGCCGAGAGATCGCGCGCAAGCGATGTCGCGCGGGGTGTCGCCGATCACCCATGTGAACTCAATGTGGAAATCCTTGTTCAAACGCGATCGGGCGCGTTCGAGGGCGATGGGTCCCAGCTTGTTCCGATCCGTCGCGTCATCGCCAAACGCCCCGAACTCGAAAAACGGGTCCAGGCGGTAGTGTTTCAGCTTGATCCGGGCGCCGCGCTGGACGTTGCCGGTGAGGAGCGCATTGTGGATTTCCGGATGTTGATGCGCCCAATCGAGCAATTCCCTGACGCCCGGACAGACGCAGCCTTTTCGTTGAGCCAGGAGCGAAGGCAGATGGTCGAGATAGGCTTCGAGCAATTCCTGCGGCGCGATTCCATGTCCCTGGTGTTTGCGGCAGATGTCGAGCATGATGGCGGTGTCGGTCCGTCCTGAAATCTCGATGTCGCCGAGGTCATCCAGGATGCCGAACCGATTCAACAACGCTTGGCGGAGGGACTCCTCGCCCGCCCCGTTCGAGTGGATCAGAGTGCCGTCAATGTCCCAAAGCAAAAGAAGCGGGTGCATGTGAAACTCAAACAAGCTATGCGCGGTAATGGCGGTCGATTTGCCGGCGGGCCAGCTCGACGGCGCGGCGGGCTTTGGCGAGATTGCCGTGGACGGTGTACACGTCGCGGATGATGAATTCGACGAACACACCGCGCGTCGCCTCCAGCGTGTTGCGGATGTGCGCCGACCACGCATCCTCGTCCAGGGTTACGTCCACGCCGAGCAGGTTTGGGTCGGGTTTGCGTGAATAAACAATCTCGGAGCCGCGCAGGGCGTCGCCCATGAGGCGTTCATTGCACCAGCGCGAGATGGAGACCTTCTTCAAATGCGGCAATTTGCGGAGGTCGTCCCAGAACGGGTGCGCAGGCTCGCAGCAGCCGTAATACAAAAGGCCCATCGGCGCGCATACCTCGCGGTAGTACGGCAGACAAAACTCGCGGAACATCGCGGGCGAGATGCCCACGGTTTCCTGGCTGTTGCTCGATCCCCACATCTTGCCGAGCGGCGCCGGGGCGTCCTTGCCGCCGTCTGCGGCCAACCGCGTGGTGAAATTATAGCTGGAACCGAAGCTGGCGTGATTTCCGTTGTTGACGCGCAGCAGTCCCTCCGATTCGCCCCAGCGCATCATGCGCATCGCGTTGTCGCGAAGATAGGCCATCAGACGGTGCACCCCGTCGGGATTGTCGTTCATCGCGTAGAAAAACGCCTCCATTCCCATCAGCGGGATGATCCGGTGGGTCAACATCGTGTGGTAGGGCATCCAGCCGCCCAGTTCGACCGGCAAAAGATCGCCGAGCAGTTCGTCCACGAACTGCTTCCATGCCATCGTCTTCTCCCGGTCCACGCTGCAGACCGCGGGTTTGAGCATCGGGAAATCGCGGTCGAGGTCCGTGATCGGATGCTGATACCGGTAGCCGGTCTCGACGCCCTGCGAATCCTTGACGCGCTCGGTTTCGATCGGGAACCCGAATTCGTTGATGTCGACAAACCACTGGATCTCAAACGTGTCGGGAATCACCTTGTCGTCATCCATCAACTCGTGGTTGCGGACATGGCGCAACAGTTGGCGCTCAATCTGCCTGCCGTCCTCGGAGACGCAGTGGAACACGCTCTCGGGCATGAAATCGCGGTCGAAGGTCCAGGTCTCGATGACGACCGGGGGCCGCGCGCCGG
>JACQHZ010000011.1 GCA_016198745.1 Verrucomicrobiota bacterium | reverse complement strand
TGCAAACACTTGCAAAACTCCCATTAGCAGCCTTCATAAGTTTGAATGATGACAAAACTGTCAAGTTTTCCGAACACGTTTCGGGGCGGGCGAGTCTCCCGACGAGCCGCGGGACCAAGGGGTTCTGCCCTTTGCCCCAGGCGGCTCATCCCGCCATGGCGGGATCGCCCTCCCATTTCTTGTCGGTTTGAGGCGAAGCTTCGCAAGATTTTGAGTCCAGTCTCCCATTCGGGGGACAGGCGCCCGTGACCTCTTTTGAAGTCATCCGTGATTTCATCCTTTCCCTCGTGCGTTGCTTTCATGCAACAAAGGTGGTGAAGCTCCTCCAACTGCGCGTTCACGTAAACCTCAAATAGATCGCCTTCAAATACCGGGCTTCGGGGAACGTCGCCGGGTGGTCCGGTGCGTGGGCGGTCGTTTGCCATTCGGTGAACGGTCGCGCGGTTTCGCGCGCGGCCTGACGCACTGCCCCGAAGAATTCCTCGATCGAAACGTGGGCTGAACATGACGCCGCCACGAGCACACCCCCCGGTGCGAGCCAGCGGAGCCCGTCCGCGTTGAGTTGACGATAGGCGCCGATGGCGCGTTCGCGCTCAGCTTCGCGTTTGGCGAGCGAGGGAGGATCGAGCACGATCAGGCCGAATTTCCGCACCGGTTTTGCCGCCAGCCAATCAAAGGCGTCCGCCCGGACCCAATCATGGCGACAGGCTGCCACGCCGGGAACGGCTTGATTCAATGCAAAATTGCGTTGCGCGCCGGCAAGCGCGTGCTCGCTGATATCGAGATCGGTGACCGCCTTTGCCCCGCCCCGCGCGGCGTAAAGCGAAAACCCGCCGGAAAAACTGAAGGCGTTCAGCACATCCCGGCCGCGCGCCAGCGACTCGACGCACCGGCGGTTCTCGCGTTGATCAAGGAAGAAGCCGGTTTTCTGTCCTTGCAACACGTCGGCCTCGAAGCGCAAGCCGGATTCGAGAAACGTCACCGGTCCCTCCGGCTTTTCACCAAGAAGAAGCTGACCGTCGTCGCGATGAAATTGTTCCGTGGCAAGGGGTTGAATGTTGCGGCTAAGACGAAGCACGAGCCGCTGCGGATGGAGCGTTGCCCGGATGTTGTCCACGACTTCATCCAGGCGCGGCAACCACGCGGCAGTGTAAAGCTTCAGCACGAACGTCGTGTCGTAACGATCGAGCACGAGGCCCGGCCAGCCGTCGCTTTCACCATGGATGCAGCGGTAGCCGTTGGTTTGCGCGTCGAACAATCCCTCGCGGCGCGCCAGCGTTTGCCTCAACCGCTCCTGCCACCAAGTTGCGTCAATCATCATCGGCTTGCCCGTGTGCAGCACGCGGACGCGGATGGGCGACTCCGGATCAAACAAACCGATGGCAAGAAACTTGTCGTTCCGATCAAATATGACGGCAAGATCGTCGAGTTGGCCGTCGCGGTTTTGATGGCGAATGCTGTCCGCGAAAAGCCACGGATGCCCTGAGCGGATGATGGTTTCCGCGGCCGCGGTGACGCGCAGTCGCAATCGGGGAATTGTTGCGGTTTCCATCTTTTACGCAGCTTGCGTCCAGTTCCGCTGGAATTCAAACTTACTTGCGTCAAGATCTGAAAACCCGAACAACGAACTCCGCCGTGCAAGGTCGAAAATACGCGATCCTGCTGGCACCCCTGCAAGACGATGCAAAGAGGGCGCGTCAAGGAAAGTTGTTGAAAAGGATTGGATGATAAAAAATTGGAGCGACCCCTTTCTTAGCTCTTCAAATCCTCCGCAATGGCACCGAATTGTTCCAAGGCGGCGGCAAGATCGGCGGTGATGTCGGCGGCAATGATTTCAGGAGCGGGTAGATTCGCGCTTTCTTCGAGGGCGTCATCTTTCAGCCAGAAGATGTCGAGGTTCACCTTGTCGCGCTTCGTCAGTTCTTCGTAGGTGAAGGACTTGAAACGCTCGGATTCGACGCGGTTATGCCGGCTCTGTTTCTTCTCATCCAGAGTGGCAGCGGCGTCCCGCCGCTGATCCGCACCACCAAGCGGCGGGACGCCGCTTCCACTTTGCCCAAAATAGCACGCCACGAAGTCATCCAGGTTGCTGCGCTTGAGAGTGTTTTCCTTGAGCGTGAAATGTTGGTTCGTGCGCAGGTCGTAGATCCAGAGCTTCTGGGTCCACGGCTTTTCCTGGGCGGGTTTGCGGTCGAAGAACAGGACGTTGGCCTTCACGCCTTGCGCATAGAAGATGCCGGTGGGCAGGCGCAGCAACGTGTGGACGTCCGCTTGCTTGAGCAACTCGCGCCGGATGGTTTCACCCGCCCCGCCTTCAAAGAGCACGTTGTCGGGGAGGACCACCGCCGCCCGTCCATGTTGCTTGAGGATGGTGAAGATGTGCTGGAGAAAATTGAGCTGCTTGTTGCTGGTCGAAGCCCAGAAATCATCGCGATTGATGATAAGCGATTCCTTGGACGTGTCGCCCGCTTCGTTGACGATGGTGACGCTGCTCTTCTTGCCGAACGGCGGATTGGCCAGGACAATCTCGTATTCGCCGTGCTTCCCGGCCAACGCATCCTTGGTGATGACGGGCAGATCAAAAGTGGAAGCGGCGTCCCGCCGCTTATCATCACCCGAATCAAGGTACGGGACGTCGCTTCCACCATCGCCAATCCCGTGAAGCAGCAAGTTCATCGCGCAAAGCCGCGTGACGCTGTCCACCAACTCGATGCCAAAGAATGTGCCGCTCTTGAGCCGCTTCTTTTGCGCCCGGTCAAGCGCGTGGTGCTTGGCCAGGTAATCATGCGCCGCGAGCAGGAAACCGCCGGTGCCACAGGCGGGATCGCAGATCGTCTGGTCCGGTTGCGGGGCGATCACATCCACCATGGCGGCGATGAGCGGACGCGGCGTGAAGTATTGGCCCGCACCGCCTTTTACGTCCTCGGCGTTCTTTTGCAGCAGCCCTTCGTAAGCGTCGCCCTTCACGTCGGCGGAAAGGCTGGACCACTGTTCCTTGTCAATCAGGTCCACGATGAGCCGGCGCAGCTTGGCCGGGTCCTGGATTTTGTTCTGCGCCTTGCGGAAGATGACGCCCAACATCCCTGACCGTTTGCCAAGCGTGTCGAGCACGTGCCGGTAATGCGTCTCCAATTCGTCCCCGTCCTTCGCCAGGAGACTCGGCCAATCGCAGCCTTTGGGAATAGTGGAAGCGGCGTCCCGCCGCTGATCCTTCTCTCCGGACAAGAGCCGGGACGGCTCTTCCACTTTGACATATGGCGGACGGTTCTGCTCATCCGCCATCTTGAGGAACAGCAGAAACGTCAACTGCTCGACGTAATCGCCGTAAGAAAGACCGTCGTCGCGGAGGATCGAACAATAATTCCAGAGCTTCTGGACGAGTTGTTGGGGGTTGCTCATGATTTCTTTCTCCTCTGGCCCGGCCTGGGCAGCTGCTTCAATTCCTTCACTGCCGCCTCAAAATCCACGTCCACCGGGCGCGGCTGGGAATCCACCACCACACGATAGCGATCATATTCCATCTCGGCCTTGGCCTTGGCGGCTTCGGCGGAAATCTTCCCAGCATGATCCAACAACTCGAACTCGGAGAGCTTCAAGAACTCATCCAGCTTCGTGATCCAGTCGCGCATCGTCATCACCCGGCGCCCACGTGCCTGGAGTTCCGCAAATTCGAGGTAGGCGTTCACAATCCGGTTCAGCGCCTGGAGTTCGTCTTCATTCAGGTAGTTCTTGGCGATCGCCACATCCTCCCGTCGCACGATGCCTCCGGGACGGGTGGTCCTCAGCCCCATCAACGGCTGGCCCGCATCCACCCGCGCGTGGATGACCTCGGCCGCCGTCTGGCCGTGGGTGGCCAAGTGCATCTTGTTCTGCACCGTGGCGAAGAATTGCTGGGACATTTCCGTGTCCGGTGCGTAGTCCACGCTGGTCGCGTAAAGATCGAGCACCTTCTGGTAGAACCGCCGTTCCGAGGAGCGGATGTCCCGGATGCGTTCCAGTTGTTCGTCAAAGTAATCCTTCTGACCCTTGCCTGGCGGATTCTTCAGCCGCTCGTCATCCATCGTGAAGCCCTTCACGATGTACTCGCGCAACCGTTGCGTCGCCCAGATGCGGAACTGCGTGCCGCGATGCGATTTCACCCGGTAACCGACCGAGATGATGACATCGAGATTGTAGAACTCGATCTCCCGTGTCACCCGCTTGCCGCCCTCGGTTTGAACTGTTGCAGATTTTGCAACAGTTGCTTCCCGGCGCAGTTCCCCCTCGTCGAACACGTTGTTGATGTGCCGTGAGATGACTGATTTGTCCCGCTGGAACAATTCCGCCAGTTGATTCAAGGAAAGCCAGACGGTCTCGTTCTTGAAGCGGACTTCCAGTTTGGTGCGCCCATCCTCTGTCTGGTAGAGGAGGAATTCGCCGCCCGGAACGGGAGAGGATGGAATCAGGTCATTCATTCTTGAGGCATGGTCTCAATCCGCGATCCACACTTCTCCATTCGCAATTTCGCCCCGGCCCGTCCGCCGTCGTCCACCGGGCGAAGGTGGAAGCCCTGAGCCTGTCGAACGGGGCGGAGTCGGAAAACTGTTGCCGCTTGCCGCGCCGAAATGCTGTGGAGGCGGGTGGTTCCAAGGTTTTTGGATGAGTTGTTGAGGATTGGTCATAGGTAGATGATCTCCATGGCGGGATCGGCCTCCGATAGAATGCAGGCCAACATCCCGTCGGGATTGAGGTGCCCGACCACCAGCCGATCGCAATGCGCCAGCACATACTGATTGCACCATGCCGCGCGCCGCGCACTGGGGACCGCGTGCTTGTCATCGAAGGGCGAAATGAGAAGCAGGCGGCCCGCTTCAAGGGCGAGGCGCACCGGGGCGGTCGCGGCGTCATCCTGCAACCCCCACGGTTTCACCCAGATCATGGACCGGCTGTTTTCCAAGCCCGCCCTGAACACGGCCCGTTCCATGGGCGAGAGAAATCCCGACAGGATGGCTGCTCCCGATTTCAACGGCAGCCTCCCATGTCGCGAAGATTCGCCGCGCGACGCCAGGAATCCCAGCTTCGGCAACTCCAGCAAGGCCCGGTTGCCGCGATAGCGGGGTTCCCCGCCCTGCATCACCGCGTGGTAATTCTGCGGATTGAACCGGATATAATGGCGGATGTTGGCGAGCGCCCGCTCATCGCGCACGATCACATCCCAATAATTCCGATGCCACACGACCGCGCCGGGGCTGTGGCGCATTTCATTGATCCGCTTCCCCACCGCCCCTTTATATCCCGCAACCAATGCCCCCAATGATTTCGGCAAGAGGCGGGCGACCGGCCGCTCGCCCCTCCCCGTCGGACGGGCGACCGGCAGGTCGCCCGCATCCCCCGCGCCCGCATTCTCCGCGCCCACATCCCCCGGACGGGCGAGCGGCTGCTCGCCCCTCCGAATCCGCACAATCCCATGCACATGATTGGGCATCACCACCATCTCATCCAATTCGATTTCCTTCCGGATGCTGGCGCTCTTCTGCCACTCCTCGGCCGCGATGCGCCCCGCCTCATTCAACACCATGCGCCCGTTCACGATCGTCCCGAACAGCGGCCGGTTCCCGTGCGTGTTGCAGGTCACGAAATAACAGCCCGTCGCGGTGTAATCCCACCCCCGCAGCCGGATGCTCTGACGATTGGGCCGGTTCGCTTCCATGCCGCGTGTGGTCCCCAATGAGCCTTTCAAAGCAGCTTCCCTTCAAACGCCCGCTGCAAAACGGACTGGCGGAGGCGGGTGGCGCGCTGGAGGTTGTTCGCCACGGCGAATTCCAACTCCTCCACCACGCTCAACCGCCGCTCCACTTCCGCCACAATCCGTGTCTGCTCGGCGGGCGGGGGGAGCGCAATTGCCAACGGGAGAAGGTCTTTCGCGTAAACGGCGGCAACGTTGGTTGTCGCTTTCTTCACAAGCTCCATGTGCCGACGGAATTCATGCGAACACATTTGGAGAGTCAAGAACGCTGGCGATACGCCTCCGGCCAGCCTGATGCGCATGAGGTTGTTGTTGTAAATTGCCCCGGCGGGTGGATTGCGAACAAGCCCAACCTTTCCAACGAGTTCCTTGCTGTTGCGTGTGTTGAAAAGAATGTCGCCGTCTTGGACGGCGAAGCGCGTCCCTTCTTCGCAACTCGCTGGCACGTAAACCAACTTGTCACAGAACACTCGGCCATCCATCGTGACGTTGTTCATCTTGATGTAAGGCATGCCTGACGACGGGTCGTTGCCCTGTTGGGCGCGTCCCCGGTCGAGACCAATCATTGTTTCGTCAGCGAGTTGATCAACGCTGGCAATCGTCCAGCCTTCGGGAGTCGCAGGAAGCTTGGCGGTGTTTGGAGCGGCGGGTTCAACATATTTTCGATTGCGGATTGTGGATTTCGGATTGGCTTCGAGCCAGCGCTGGCGGCGTTCGGCGAGGATGCGGACGAGCAGTTCTGCGCCAGATTCAAAAGTGAGAGTGGAAGCGGCATCTTGCCGCTTGTTCTTGTGCTGCAGAGCAAGCGGCAAGATGCCGCTTCCACTTTTCTGCAATTCTGCTTCCGTAGGCACAAGCCGGCCTTCGCAGGCGGCTTTGAGGACGGCGGCGCGGTAGCGGTGGAGGCTGGCCTGTACCCGCCGCAACGCCGCCACCCCCGCCTCCAGCCGCGTGAATTGCTTCTCAATCTCCGCCACAATCCGCCGCTGCTCGGGGAGGGGTGGGAGCGGTAGCGGAAACGCGCGAATGTCCTTCGGACGAACTGCCGGATACAGTGCGCCCTGCACAACTTGGCACATCGCGTCGATGAAGCCGGTATTCTGGACGGTGTTAAAGAGCCAAGCCGGTTCGGCATCGCGTGACCGCAAGACATGGAATCCCGTCGAACCAACAGCGCCATCAAGCTCCGGTGGAACAAGCGCAACCGCGTTGAGGTTTGGGCGAGTCATCGAAATCAAAACATCACCAGCTTTGAGGTTCTGCTTCGCTCGGCTGGGCGCTTGCGCGACCGGCAAGGTCTTCGGTTCGATGATGCGTTTGGCTTTGTTGTCGATGCTGCTGATGTCAACGTAGATGAACTCGCCGCGTCCGGGCGGCCCGGACTGCTCAACGCGATCTTCTGTAACGTCGCCGAGGGTGGTGCGTGTCCAGCCTGCCGGCAACGACAGAGATCCTTCGCTGCGCTCAGGATGACAAACGGGGGCGGTGAGAGTGGCAGAGGCGTCTCGCCTCTGGTTTTGCTGACCTGCCCGCCGATTGGCAGGCGGGTTCAGCGGCGGGACGCCGCTGCCACTTTGCTCCTTGCCTTGGACGATTTTCTTTTGTCCCGTTGGGGAAGCCGTTTCGAGATTCACACTCATGCGGCATCAACCTCCTCTCGGTAGAAAAAAACGTCTAAATCCACGCGATGGACTTTCCATCGTGTTGCGAGGGCGGTTGCTGCTTTCTGATACTTCCGATAATCCGCCCGCCTTACCGATTTCAGTTTGAACCCTCTCATTGACAAGTCTGGGTCATGAATTTTGAGATGTTTGGCGGTGTAGCTGTCGAGCGGGACTTCGAGCAACGGCAAAACCTTGTCGAGGTTGTGTGCGCGATTGAGGACCACGTTGTAGGCAGCGGAACGGAGAAACAGGTTCAAGGCTTTGCGGGCCGCGCCGAAATGTCGTGCTCCGTTTGGAAATTTATTACGCAGCTTGACCGTTTCCTTATCCAACCATTCATTGAAATCCGCTTGATCGGTGGGAATTACGGAGAGGTCCAAATTCTTGAGGAATGTGCGTGCTGTCTCGATGAGTCCGCTGCCTCCCTGATTGCGGAGTGCCGAAGCGCCAACAGACGTCTCCGCCACGTAGCTTTGCATCTGCTGGATGAGTTTTGCTTTCATGCCGCGAGCACCTCGTTGAGTTCATCGAGTAGTGTGGGCAGTTGTTCGCCGAAGAGTTGATTCGCCTTGCCCAAGCCGCCACGCTGGCTGAACGGCGCATAATCGAAATCGCCCGGCTCGATGCTGAGACTGGTGGCGATGTGGTCACGGATCAGGTGCAACCAGGTCAATTGCTCCGTGGTGAAAGTGGAAGCGGCATCTTGCCGCTTTTTCCCGGAACCAAGCGGCGGGACGCCGCTTCCACTCTGCCTGACGGCAAGCCAGGCTTCAAAACGTTCATTCACGGATTCGGAAAATGGCTGGAGCACAGGCTGTTGTTCCAACGCGAAGCGGACGAGGGACACCAGATCGGCAAAACGTCCGACCTGGGAGCGGCCTTTGACCTTGCCGGGCGCGGTGACGGCGAAGGCGTCCCAGAGTCGGTCTTCGGTCCAGGTGGCGTGATTGTCGCGGAGTTTTTTCTCCAATTCCTTGAGCATCGATTCGGTGAGGCGCAGGCGGTGAGGGCGCGAGTAGAGGATTTGCAGAGCCGTAATCTCGGCTTTGTGCTGCTCGATGTAGTCGCGGAAGGTCTTGATGAGGCTTTCGGCCTTCGCCTTCGCGGCGGCATCGAAGCCCCGGCTCAGGACGGTGTCCACAGTGACGGTGTCAATGGTCTGCTCGACGTCCTGCTTGGCTTTGGCGAGGGCGTTGCGCAGGGCGGGCACATCGAAGGGGATGCAGGCTTCGAGAATGAGTGTGGCTGCGGCGTCCCGCCGCAGATCCCCCGAAACAAGAAGGCCAGATGAGCCTGCTCCTTTATGAGCGCGGATATACTCACGGAACTTTTCGAGGCTCGCCGGTGAGCGGACAATGTGATCGAAGGATTCCTTCTGCCAGACAGTGGCAGAGCCATCCCGGCTCTGTTTTTTTTCTGAATTCAGCGGCGAGACGCCGCTGCCACTCTGTTTCCTGCTGTAGCTGACAGGAATCGGACTGCCATGCGCCGCGGATAAGCGGTGAGATACCCCTTCCATTTTGAGGATTTCATGGGCGGTGAAACTCTTCCATGAATGCAAAATGTCGCTGAGACGATGCTTCGCCAGCGGGGTGACCACAGCATGCACATGGTTCTTGGCAACGACAAATTCATCGAGTGAATAGCGGTCTCCGTGGAAGTGACGGAGCGCCTTTTCCACCAGCCCGTGAACGGCATCAATGTCCAGAATGCAGGACCCGTAACCGGCATCCAGCCAGCGCTGCAATCGGGATGGGAAGCGGTCGTAGAATTCCTGATGGGTCGTCCTATCGTGGGGCTCGGGATGGGTGGAGAGCCATGCCTCCATCTCTTCGCGCCAGCAGGTCAGTTTCTCCTGCGGAAGAGAGTCGGCCAGACGAAAAGTGACAAAGTAGGTGACACCCGCCTGCCGCCAGTGGGGGAGATTACCGGAAAGTTCGGCGATGGGTGAATCCGGTTCGAAGTAGCCTATGGGCGGGGGATCGTAGCTGTCGGCAGCACCGGATTCAGCGACCTTGGAGAGGAGCAAGCGGCGGGACGCCGCTTCCACTTCGTCCGGATTCACGGCTTCAAGCAGAGCTTTTGACAAGGTGGCGAGTGATTTGCCGCCGGAGAGTGTGGCAAGCTTCTTCGCCTCGTCACGTGAAATTTCCCGGTCGAGCCGGGCGAGGCGTCCGGCGAGTGTGGTGAGGGTGTCTTCGTCGCGTTTGCCCAAGGCCACGCCGAGCAGCAATTTGTCGAAGGCAACGGCACGCTGGCGTTCGAGCGGGCGGGAGTCGGTCTTGTCGCTCTCGCACACGCCCACGGCATCCACGATGACGAAATGAGTTTTGGCGCGGGCATCCGCCCCGCTGACGGCCTGCAAGTCGGTAGGCGTGAGGACGCGGGTGCCACGACCTTTCATCTGCTCGAAGTAGGTGCGGCTCCGGACATCGCGGAGAAAGAGGAGGCATTCGAGCGGTTTGATGTCCGTGCCGGTGGCGATCATGTCCACGGTGACAGCGATGCGGAGCTGGGGCGATGTGCGGAACTCCTGGATGAGCGTTTCGGGTGTCTGGCGTGGAAGCGGCGTCTCGCCGCTTATCCCAACCAAATCAGCGGCGGGACGCCGCTGCCACTTTCCAGAATTATAAGTCTTGTAGGTGATCTTCCGGACGAAGTCGTTGCCTTTGCCGAACACTTCGCGGCAGATGTGGACGATGTCCTCGGCGTGGGAATCGTCCTTGGCGAAGATGAGGGTCTTGGGGACGAGAGTGCGGCCGGGGAAAAGCTCGGTGAAGAGCGCGTCCTTGAAAGTCTGGAGGACGGTGCGGATCTGGGACTTCACCACGACGGAGCGATCGAGGTCTTTGGCGGCATAGGCCAGGTCTTCATCGAGGCGCTCCCAGCGGACGGCGCGGGTCTCTTTGCTGCGCCGGTCCACGTAGAAACCTTTCTCGACCTTGCCGCCCTGCTCGGTGACCTGCGTTTTGATGCGATAGACTTCGTAGCCGACGTTGACCCCATCGGCGACGGCGCGCTCGTGGTTGTATTCCGTCACGAGGTTTTGATTGAAGAACCCGAGGGTCTGCTTGGAGGGTGTGGCGGTGAGGCCGATGAGGAAGGCATCGAAGTATTCGAGCACCTGCCGCCAGAGGCCGTAGATGGAGCGGTGACATTCGTCAATGACGATGAAATCAAAGGTCTCAATGGGAATCGCGGGATTGTAGGCCACGGGCAGGGTGGAAGCGGCATCTTGCCGCTTGTCTCCTGAGTTAAGCGGCGGGACGCCGCTTCCACTTTGATAGGCTGTGGCGATTTCGTAGGTGGACATTTCGTCAGCGTCTTCGGGCAATTCCTCGCCGCGCAGCATCGAGTAAAGCCGTTGGATGGTGCAGATGGTGACGCGACAAACGGGGTCGAGCGTGTTCGAGGCGAGATGCTGGACGTTGTAAACCTCGGTGAACTTGCGTCCGGTGTCGGGCGCGGCGAACTGCTGAAACTCGGCGGTGGCCTGACGGCCGAGATTGGCGCGGTCCACGAGGAAGAGGACGCGCTTTGCCCCGGCGTGCTTGATCAGCCGGTAGGTGAACGCACACGCAAGATAGGTCTTGCCCGCGCCCGTGGCCATTTGCACCAAGGATCGGAGCGCGTCGCGCACCAACGATTCTTCCAGCGCGGTGTTCGCCTCGAACTGGCAATCTCGCATGCCGATCCTTGCCAGCGGATGCGCGAAGGGCAGTTGAGCGAGGCGGCGACGCAGGGTGTCCGGTTCCGCAGCCCAGGCGGCCAAAGTTTCCGGACGATGGAATGAGAAGACACGGCGGGAACAGGGTTCAGGATCGCGTTCGTCGCGGAAGAACGTTTCGACGCCGGTGGATTCGTAAAGGAACGGGGGATGTCCATTCAGGAGGTCCGCAAGAAAATCCGGGAGATTTTCGGCATAATGACCCGATTGCGCGGCCACAACGGAAAGAGTGGCGCCGACTTTTTTGGCCTCAATGATGCCAACGGGTTTGCGATCCACAAGCAGCAGATAGTCGCAACGCCCGGACTTGAGCGGCACTTCGCGCAGCGCGATGCCGCGTCCGGCGGATGGATTGAACTGTTGGTAGTCCTGAATGATCCAGCCGGCCGCGACGAGCATCGCGTCGATCTGCTGGCGGGCCTTCTGTTCTGGAGTCAGATCAGGCATGAGGCGGAAGAGCTTCCACGAACTTCGAAGGAGGAATTTTCAATGCCGGTGTAGAGCGCAAAACAAGGACGGTTTTAAGCCCAGGTTGGCCGCGGACCGGTCGGAAGCATTGCCGTGGGATTGGATGCGGACCATGAGGGGAAGGTTAGCCCGAAATTCTCATGTTGCGAGAAAAATTCGCACGGTCATGCGCGCTTTCAGGTCGTGCGCCTGATTCGATACCATGCGGGTTCTTCCGCCAGACGGAGGTTGTTTTGGATGAGGCGGGCGCACGGAGAATCACTCCGTTTCCGCCGGCGTGAGTCGCGCCGGTTCGTCCAGGATGTCCAGCAGGGCTTTCGCGCAATACACCCGGTCGCGCCTGGCTTCGCTGATTTCTTTGACGACTCCCTGGCGTTCCAATCGTTCCATCGCCCGCTGGACCGTCGTGAATGCCACGCCAAAATCGCGCGCCGCCTTGGTGATGGTCAGGAACGGATTGGCCGCCAGCGCGTCCAGCAGCAGCGTCGGGATTCTCGACGAGGAACCGGCCGCCTCGCGCCGCCAGCCTATCAACAGACGGTTGATGCGTTGGGCGCGGCTCAAGGCGTCCTCGGATTGCCGGGCCACGCCATTGAGGAAATACTCCAGCCACGCCTCCCATTCGCCGCGCTCGCTCACGCCCCGCAGGCCGTCGTAATACTCGCGTCGGGTCGCCTCGAAAAACGCCGACAGATACAGCAACGGTGTCGGCAGAATTCCGCGCTCAACCAGGAACAAGGTGATGAGCAGCCGTCCCGCGCGCCCGTTGCCGTCCAAAAAGGGATGAATCGCCTCGAATTGATAATGCGCCAGCGCGATCTGCGCCAGGGGCGGCAGCGAACGCTCGTGCAGAAATTTTTCCAACGCCCCCAGGCAGTCCATGAGTTCGTCGGGGGGCGGCGGCACATAACTCGCCGTCATCAGCGTGCTGCCCGGACGCCCGATCCAATTCTGGGACCGCCGGAATTCGCCCGGCGTCGCGTGATTGCCCCGGACATCTTTCATCAGCTTCCCGTGAATCTCGCGGATCAGCCGCAGCGACAACGGCAGCGTCTTCAGGCGCTTCAGGCCATGCTCCAGCGCCGTCACGTAGTTGCCTACCTCCCGCAAGTCTTCCGGGCTGCGGTCCACTGCCGCGCCCGCCTCGGCGGCCAGCAGTTCGCCCAGCGTCGCCTGCGTCCCCTCGATGCGGCTGGACAGCACCGCTTCACGCGCCAGGAATGGGCGCATCAGCAGATGGGGATTTGGCAGCGCGCCGCCCTCGCCCGCCAGCCGGCCGAGCAACCGGTCCGCGTCGGACAACACCCGCACCAGTCGGGACGGCCAGGTCAGCGGGGGCGGCAACGGATCGGGCACAAACGCCGTGTAACCGCCCGCGCAGCGCAGCTTCCGTCCCGGCGCTTTCAGTTTTACGTTCATCGGTGGTTCCTGTTTGCCCCGTGAAAATAGCAAACCGTGCTATTTTCGGAAAGTATAAATTATGAAAATAGACGGGCGCGGCTGTTTTCGCCTTCAAACCCGTCCGCTGAAAGCCTCGCGCAGAAGCGATGCGGGAATCTTTTCGACGGCGTCGGGGACATTCACCGGTTATTGGGCGGAAAAAGCCGCATTTACCACGTCCCGCGTGGTCGGGTCTCGACATTTCCCATCTTGATCGCCACGGTTCTTCCAATGGGAAAAGCAATTTTCTATCAGCAAATTCAACGACGTCAGGAGATCGGTATTTGGAAAATACGGACATTCATCCGTTCGGCAGGGGCGAAATCTGATTGGATTCCAACTTTGCCCCGCACGACTTTCGCACCAGCATTTCGTTTGGCAGTTCCTCGAAAACAGGCTCCGATCGTTTGTTCTCAATCATCTCAATGATCACATCAGCAGCCCGCTGACCCATTTTCTCCATTGGCGCCAGAACGGTTGTGAGAGGCGAGGGGAGCAGCACGCCCTCCGGCATTCCGGCGTTGCCAACCAAGGCCATGTCCTGTGGAATCCGCACGCCTTTCGTCCAAAAGATTTGGGCAACCCCAAAAGCCAACGGATCGTTCATGGCGACCACAGCGCTTGGACGAGGACTCAGCTCCAGCAGTTTCAGGGCGGCCTGCTGGCCGTGTTCAAGACAGTAGCCGCCTGCCGGCACAACGAGGGTCTCGTCGTATGGCAGGTCGGCTTCACGCAAGGCTTCACGGTATCCCGCCAAACGCCGATCCGCCGTGGAATCGCCGAAAAGACCCGCCACAAAAGCAATCCGCCGATGCCCAAGTTCAATCAGGTGGCGGCATGCCATCCGTCCGCCGCCAATGTCGTCCAAGCCGACAAAGCTGGCATGAACACCTTGCAGGAAAGACCCAAGGAAAAGAACCGGAATTCCTTTTTGCTCCAGTTCGCGGAAAATTCCAAAATCCCGGCGCAGATGACTGGGATGCATAACCAAACCGTCCACCTGTCGGTCCACCAAGAATCGGATGGATGCGTCCACCTGCTCATTGCTTTCGGTGGAATGGCTGGAGACCACATAGTACTTCCGTTGTTGCGCGCGCCAATCGAAGTTTTGCATCACCGTAGTCCAAAAACTGTGCGGTATGGCCCCGATCACCACGCCGATGGAGTGCGTTCGCCCCAGTGCCAGACTGCGGGCCACAATGTTTTTGTGATACCCCATCCGCTCCGCCGCTTCCAGCACCCGGGCGCGGGTGCGCTTGTGGATGCCGGGACAGCCATTGAGCGCCCGGTTTACAGTCGGGAAACTTAGCCCGAGCAATTCCGCGAGCCTACGTTGGGTGATGCTGTCAGCCACGGAAATATTATGCGGATAAAATTATTTGAAATCAAACAAAAATCAATATGCTTGATGAGGGAAATATACAGAGCATAGAAAATGTCAACCTAAAACATGCTAAAATTTTAATGCGGATTAAAATTTTGCTTGTATTCTTGTGGAGATCAGCTACATTGCCAAGAATCCTGTGAAAATCCCATCGCAATACGGTTGCTTCACCAGCGCAATTGGTCGATCGGAGGGTGGCCCAGCCATGTCGCAAACTCGTAGGGTGAATGGCCGGGGTGTTTTCCCCTCAGCACGGCTTTCTCGCTGAATAAACACCTGAATTCCCCTCTGTTTTTCGGTGAAAACACCCCCTAAAGAATTAACCGCTATTCCTCAAGAAAATGTCGTTTTCGGAGGTGCCCGTAAGCGCTTTGGCTCGGACTTCTTTGTTTTATTGGGGGATGCGCCGTTTGAAAACCTGTTTCCCATCAAACCGGAACCAACGGTGGAACGGTCGAAGGAGTTGGGGTGGTTTAATGGAATGCGTTTCATCAGTCGGTTTTTCTCGAAGGGCAAAAGGGATTATGTCGGTATTCTCAAAGCGATGAGGGGCATGGCGCTTGACCCGAATAATCCCTTGCATGACTTTGACGTGGATTTCTGGTTCACACAGCCGTGTTTCGCGGGCATTGGGAAACAGGAAGGCATTTCGGATGCTGACTACATCGAACGCGTCATGGATCTGGCAGGGGAAATCAACCGCGAGATGAAGAGGCCGTGTCTTGCACTGCATATCGCCGGAGAACTGGACTCCTCTTCCCTCTGGCCCTACCGGCTCAACACGCGGAAGGAAGCCGCCGAATACTGGAAAAGGTGGAACGGCAACCTCCATCGGGAAGTGTATGCCGCCCGGGCGGCCAAGAATCCCGGGCCGAACGCCTGGCGGAATTTAGAAAACCCCACCCCGGACCTGTTCGCATTTTATCATTTGAAACAGCGGGATATCAAACAGGACCCCCTCTATGCCTGCTGTAGCCGCGCCTGGTCGGTGCACCAGTATTACGAATGGGGGATTGGCACGGTGGAATGCGAAGCCAATTGCATGACTCCGTGGAACCTTCAACTGCAGATCGCCTTCCTGCGGGGCGCCGCTCGGCAGTACGACGGTTACTGGGGCCTTGATTTCTCGCCGCACGGCGGCGCGCTGCACCTCGGCCAGAAGGACGAAGAATCATGGACATTCTACACCCGGGAAGGATACCGGGCCGGGATCAGCGCCGGCGCGCTGTTGCGGCAATGGGTATCGGCCTTCATGTCCGGGGCGCACCGGTTATTGGAGGAATCATCCTACGGAACGCATTTCATGTATGACTTTGAAGATTTACAGGGAGGGGATATCTCCGGCATCGGAGTGGATGCGGCCAACGAACAAGGCTATGCCTTAAGGGCCCAGGCCGCCGGCAATGTCAGTCCCGTCGGTAAAAATGCCGGGATTTTTGCTGATTTTGCATTGCGGAGACACCGGGACCGCGGCCGGCCGTACGTCCCGTTCGGAATTATCATCGAGCATGACCACGGCTGGAACAGTCTGGCGGCCAGAAGGAACGAAGAAGGCGAGGACGTGGGTGGCGCACTCGTGCCGGATTCCTGGCCCCCGGTAATATGGGGAGGCTCGATAGCGCCGGAACCCGGCGACCATGCAATCACCAACTTCTTCCGGGCCGCCTTCTCAGCCTGGCCCTCTTTCTACTGGACACCCGGCAAGTGGAGCCCCGGCAAAGGCGCGAAAATGCTTTGCCAGAAAAAGCACTACGGCGCTTACTGGGACAAAAGCAACGAGGAAGCGGTTGCCGCGGTGCTCGAAGGCAAACTTCCGATCGAGAACCTGGAACAGGACCTGTTCCAGGGTGGCAGTCGCTGGGGCGACAGTTTTGACGTCGTCATCGAGAACTGCCCCCTCGATGTGCTCAAAGATTTCAAGGTGCTTATCCTGCTGGGCCGGGTGAAACTGACCGGGGATTTACTCGGGCGGATCAAGCAGTACGTCGCGGAAGGAGGCACGCTCGTCGTGAACGTACTGCAGTTGGACGCGGACAGCGAGCAATGGCTCGGGCTAAAGGCCGCCGGGAGAATAAACCGGGCCGATACCAGCAAGGACCTCCGGTCGGGAACCGTCTTCGAGGAACGCCCCTTCTCATACACCTTGTGCAATGCGGATGGAGCGGAAGTAGAAGCCGAAACCAATGCCGGAGACGGGCTCATCTACAGAATGCCAAAAGGCCAGGGAGAGGTTTTTCTCACAACCGCCCACTACCTGCAAGCTGATGATGCGCTGGCTACTGAAGAAGAAGGAATGGAAAGCCGGATGCTTCATATCGGCATTCATCTCATTGAGCGGCTCTACCAAAAGGTACGAATCGTTGCGATTGAAGGTCCGGCCATCGAGAGCATCGTTACCAGGACCGAAAAATCCGTTAAGATTACCCTGATCAACAACTACCAGACGCCCTGGTCCGGCGGGTTGTCCTGGAAGAACGACTCCTCGCCACCGATTGTGCGGCACAATGCCTTTGACTGCTGGCGGGACGAATCGTTGCCGGTAACCAACCACGGCGGCGCCTATGCCACCCGGGTGGAAATCGAGCCGTTTGGAATCAGGGTGGTGGAGGTCACCTAAACATGTCTTTCGAGAAATGGGCGTGGATCGTGGCGGCTTCATGGCTTTGGCCGGCCGCCCCGGCGGCGCCGGGCAATGAGTTGACCCACAACTTGGTTCAGAATGGCGGGGTCGAGCAATGGGAAGAGGTCCTTCCAACCGACCCGGGGTGGGCAACGTTGAATTTCTCATGGAAAAGCTGGCAGTTTTCAAAGACGGAAAATGGAACAGCGGCTGGACGTTCGCGGTCCCCGCCGGGGAAGACCGCTGGTTGCTTGAGATTGAGTCTCGACACGGAAATTGAGGGAAAGGATGGCGTTTTTTTGCACGGAAAACGAGGG
>JACQHZ010000104.1 GCA_016198745.1 Verrucomicrobiota bacterium | reverse complement strand
GGTCACCACATCCAGGACGTTGGTAGTGTATGACAGGTAGGGGAATCCGCCCTGCAGGGTGAGATATGCCCGCGAATAGCCTTTGCCCATGAGGTAGATGAACACACAACTCGAAAGGTCCGGGGGGACATACAAATCCAAAGCCAACTCGCCCTGCATGGTTTCCGAGACATTTCGCACCGCCAATGGATTTTCCTTCTCGCTTCGATCGACGATGTACAGAGCGTTGGGTGGTGAAAATGGCTCGTCGGTGGAGGGCGGTTCAGTCGAAATCTGAACCCTGGCTTCCGCATTCGTGCCGTAACAGAGCCAACCCTTGGGCGCGGCCCCGTTCGTGTTGAATGAACTGTCAAAGTCGTCTTTAAACGTTGTTTGCGCATGTCCCTTGAGCGACATTAGCGCTGCGAATGTTACGAATAAGAGTGGATGGATTGGCAGGTTTGATTTCATTCTCTTTTTCCTTTCCTGTTTTGATTTGGCCGGTAATTCGTCGGGGCTGAATCTCCACGGCGGGATCTTCCATTCGTTGTTGTAAAATGCGCGCCAACGTCCGGGCGACCTCGGCAAGTGATATTTCATATTTGGCCACGGGAATGCCGTAGTGATGTTCGATTCCTTCAGTGGCGAACGACAGGAGCGTCACATCCGTTGGCACGCGCACCCCCCGCTTGAGAAGAGCCATGGCGACCCCGCGTGCGCCGATGTCGTCTGAGATGATCAACGCATCCGGACGGTTTGTTTTCTTTTTCCATCCCGCAATCCCCCGTCTTTGGGAAGAAATCACCCTGCCTGCCACCCCCTGCGGGTGGGGAAGGGTGGCCAGGGGGATTTTTCCCTCAATGAGTTCCAGAGTCTTCTGATAGGCGGAACGTTCAATGGCGCCGCCTTCAGGGGACCGCTGGCTTTCGATCAATTGTTCGATCCTTGGTTCGGGAATGGCCAATTCCTGGACTGCTCTGGAGATCCCTTCGAGGTCGGCCATTTGACCGGCCAATTCAGGCAAGGTTCGCAAATAGACGATGTTCCTCCTTCCGATGTCATTCAGAAATGACAAGGATCTGGACGTAAAGTCAGCGTAATCCAAGCTGACATCCGGTTGGGCGTAATATCCATTCAATCGCGCGCTCGGAAGAGAAGTAAGAATCGCCGGATGCTCCCAGTCCTCAGGCAAGGAGATCGCAATCACGCCATCGAAGGGGCAGTTGCTGTGATCTGCCCGGAATCGCTGGAAGGCATGGGACCGTTGCCAATCTTCATCTTCGCTTACCCCCGATCTTCCGTCGTACATATCTTCCACCAAAGCCTGGCCTTCGAATTCAGCGGAAAGGGCCTTGATTAAAGCCCGGTAGAAGTAGGCCGTCTCGTCTTTTAAGCTGACTTCACACAATACCGCGATTCGTTTCTTGTTGTGCGCGTGCCTGACGAAAGTTCCGCGCCGGTGCTCCCGCGAGATCAGCCCCTTTTTTGCCAACAACGTCAAAGCATTCCGTGCCGTGAGGTAAGCGACCTCATGTTGTCGTGCAAAATTTATTTCTGAAGGCAATTTGTCCCCTGGAGAAAACTTTCCGGATTCGATATCCGCTTGGATGCTCTGCGCCAGAGACACATACTTCAATCTCCCTGGGAAGCTGTTTTTGGAAGTGTTGCGCCGCGAATTCTTCATGGATGCGTCGTGTAATTTACTGCTATAGTGTAGAATGATTGCTATATTGCAGACCTTCCCGGTTCTGTCAACAGCAATTTTTGCAACCGTTCACGAGGATTTGGGACTGCGCGCAACTCTCCCTGACTCGGACATAACCCTCCAATTTCCCCTGAAACATCCTCGATGGTGTATCGAGAACATGGAGGGCGACGCTCCGTCGTCGCCTCCCTCGGCGCTGACGGAGCAGCGCCCTCCAAAATTCCTCCTTACGTCCGGATTTGGGACTCTGGACAACCAGGGAGATTTGTGCTAACATCCCATCATGAACTGCAGGAAACTCCACTGATCGCGCGATGGCTCTTCCGACATTCAAGTATCATCCGGACCCCGTCGCCACCGGAAGCGTGAAGGCAAGCGATGCGGTTTGCCGGTGCTGCGGGCAGGCGCGCGGCATGATCTACACCGCTTCGGTTTACGCCGAGGAATCGTTGGAGGATTCGATTTGTCCCTGGTGCATCGCGGATGGATCGGCGGCGCAAAAATTCGAGGCGACTTTCTCAGATGACATCCCCCTCATCGAAGCCGGCCTGCCGGACGATGTGATCGAGGAGGTGACGACGCGCACACCGGGGTTCAACTCGTGGCAACAGGAGACGTGGCAATCTTGTTGCGAGGACGCCTGCGAATTTCATGGTGACGCGCCGCGTGCGGAGCTGTTGGAATTGCAGGGGGATGCGCTGGCGGAGACTCTCGCAGCGTGCGAGTGGGACGAGTCAATCTGGACGCCCTTCGTTCAAGGCTATCAGCCGGGGGGCAATCCCGCCGTCTATAAGTTCGTTTGCCGACATTGCGGCAAGGTGAAATACGTGGTTGATTTCACGTAGGATCGTTGGTTCCGCCGCCTCCCCCCTGATCTTTTGTTTGGCATCATGGATTTCGCGGAACACAAAATCTGGCTGGCGGACGGAAACTGGAGCGATGTCGCCTGGTCGCCGTTGGCCAATTGAATCGTTCCGCATTGCCCGCAGAAGTTTATCGTGCGTGCACCCTCCGCGCTGGTTCGTCCACCGGGTACCCCATCCCGGACGTTCATTTTTTTCGCGGTGGAAGGTTGCCAAGCGGGGGAACTTGGCTTAGAGTCGAATAATGAACCTGATGGAACGCATTGTCCTTGATCCGAGCATTCTTGCCGGTAAGCCGGTCATAAAAGACACCCGTCTGGCGGTCGAGTTCATCATTGAGCTTCTAGCCCAAGGCTGGTCGGAAAGCGAAATCCTGCGCAACTATCCTGGTTTGACGCACGAGGACATCCGGGCTTGCCTGGCGTATGCGAGCACCGCTTTGCATGCGGAAAAGGTCTTCCCGGCCCCTGCCTGATTGCTTTCCGGAGGCGTTCGCGTGCAGTTCCTGGCCAACGAGAATTTTGCTGGCGACGCAGTGACCGCGTTGCGTGAGCGGGGACATGATGTGCTATGGGTCCGAACCACTGCCCCGGGCATTAAGGATGAAACGGTGTTGGCGATGGCAAGGGTCCACAGCCGCATCCTACTCACGTTTGACAAAGATTTTGGCGAACTGGCATTTCATGCGCGTTTACCCCTGCCTTGTGGGATCATTCTATTTCGCATTCCGTGCCGTTCGCCAGGTTACCTCGCCCGGACCACTGTCAAGATAATCGAGTCACGCGCGGATTGGGCGGGTCATTTTTCCGTGGTGGAGGAAGGTCGCCTGCGCATGCGACCGTTCCCCGGCCTGTAGTTGGTTCTCGGGTTGCGGCCTGCATTGGATTGCCTCCGAGATCGGTTGAGATCGGATGCCAAGACCCCGCAAATGGGCGTCGAGAACAGGATTGAACCGCCAAGCTTCATCCTCAGACACCTCGACGGCAATGTTGTCTCCAATGGGGTTGAGCAAGGCGCGTTTGAGGTAAACGGGAACCCAGTCGCCAACTGCGAATTCGCCGGACCCGCTCCGGTTGAAATGGATTTCATCAAGGGGAAGGATCGCGTTTCACATCCGCCGCCGGTGCATGATCGGACGCGTCCTTTGGCGCAAAGTGCAGCGCGAGCAGAATGAGACCGCTCAGGAAATAACCGATCGCAAATTGCGGCGCGGCCAGGAGGCCGAACTTGTTTTGCAGCCCAGTGGCGGTGAGTTCATACGCATGGATCAAACCCGTCGCGGAGAGAACGGCGGCAGCGAACAGCCAGAACGACGCCTTGAGAAATTGCCGTTCGATGATGAAAACCAGCGCGGCCGCGAGCACGGTGGAGGTGAGCAGAAATCCCTGGCTCAAGCTGAATATGCCGTAGATGAACAGACCCGAACCGAATTTCGGAGCGGCATCTGCCAGCGTGCTTCCCGCAACGCAAAGCGTCGTTTCAATAAGATGCAACGCCCAAGCGGCCAGGGACGGGATCAGTCCCAGCGCCACCGCCAGGGCGTGGGATCGCGGCACCTCCTGAAACGCCTGGGCGCTGATGATCAACCCGATCCAGAGCAGGATGCCCAGCGTTGCCTCCAACGGCACAAGTTTCAGCACGAGCGTCACGCCGCCCGTCAGACAGAGCAGGGTGATGACGGCGCCGTTGAGAATCGAGTAGCCAATGCGCGCGCCCATGGCTTTCCAGCCAGGATGCCCGATGTAGATGGTGGTTGGAAAGGCGCTGCCGAAGAACGCCGCGCACAAGCTGCCGATGCCGTTGGCCAGCAGCGATGGGCGCGTCTCGAACCGATCTCCGGCGGCTTCTGCGCTCTCCAGGTTCTGAAGCGACCCGATGACGTTGAAGAGTCCCATTGGGAAGATCACCGCCAGATACTTCCATCCGTGCGGACTGGTCCAAAGCGCAAACACATCCGCAAGAACCGGTATCGGCAGATGCAGCGACGGCGTATAAGGCTGGCTCGACGGCGAAAAATCCGTGTAGCCCGCCGCGCGCAACCCCCATCCCAATCCCGCCCCCACCAGCACCG
>JACQHZ010000010.1 GCA_016198745.1 Verrucomicrobiota bacterium | reverse complement strand
GATGCCGGCATTGTTGACCAAGATGTCAAGTCGGCCAGTTTCATTAATCATCCGGTTGGTTGCGCGCTCCACGTCCGACGCTTGAGTTACATCGAGATGAATCGCCGTCGCCCGGCCGCCAGCCGTACGAATAGTCGCCGCAACCGTTTCCAGCTTGTCGAAGCAAATATCCGCGACAAAAACAATGGCCCCTGCCTGGGCCAAGGTCTCAGCTATCGTCGCTCCCATCCCCTGGGCGGCGCCAGTGACCAGGGCCACTTGATTCCGCAATAAAAAATGACGCTCATTCATGTGGACCTTCCCCTTTTAAGAATAAAACTGGCTACGGAAAAACATCTTTGCTAATGGCCTCCAATGTCAGGGTTGCTGTGTTCAACATCCCCTCGATGTGGGCCATTTCATAACCGTGCGTGTTTTCACAAGGAAAACTGAGGCAAAGCGCCCGTCCGCTTAAGCCGTAGATTTTGCTGGAAGCGGCGTCCGTGCCAGCCCCCCAATAGTAGATGGGTTGGGCGCCAAAACGAAGTTTGCGGGCCAGATCGAGCAGGGCGTCACTACCCTTCTTTTCGTAAACCGCGTTGGGACCATACCAAATAATTGGTCGTTCATCGAGCTTGGACCCATATTCTTCGGCAACCGGGCCAGCCTCCAAAGCCACGGTTGTCGTTCCAGGAAGTTTGCCGGCGGCAAACGGCGCTCCAATCGTGCCAACTTCCTCCATCGAGGTGGCTACAAAATAAATGTCGCGGTTGATCTGCATCTTTTTTTGTCTGAGCTTTTCCATCACCATCAACAAAATGGCCACTCCGCCCTTATCATCAAGATTGTAGCCGCAAACGCAGTCGTTAACAATCAACGGATTCTTCATTTCCCGGGCTACGACGACACGGACACCGGGGTACACCCCCAGTTTTTCCAGTCGTTCTTTCGTCAAACCGGTGTTTACCCAAGTGTCTTTGAGCAAAAGAGGCTTGTCCTTGAGAAGCCCCCTGATGCGTTGCGTTTCCTCGGAAATATGGAGAGATCCAATTGAAAACACCCCTTTGACAAGGCCATTACGCGTAAGAATATCCACCGGCGTTTCGCCCAACTTCCAAGGCGGCAGCGAGCCAACTTCATCCAGCCGGATTTTCCCGTCAGCGTCAATTCGTTTGACCACATAGGCAATTTCATCCTTGTGCGCCATTAGCCGTAAGGGATTACCCGTTTGCTTGCCCTTGACCAAACCGATTACGTTACCGGCCTCATCCCGCCACATTTTGTCGCTGAGCGATTTGAATTTTTCGAGGAGGAGGCGGTCAATTTCCGCCTCATCCCCGGGCGGAGAATGGGTAAGAAGCAATATTTCCAACAAGGTTAGCAAACGTTGGCGGTCGGGTTTATTTTTCATATTGAAATGCTACTTTTTCCCGCTGCCGTGTTTCCGCCAGAATTCCTCGACCGGCAACAACTTATCAGCGGCATAACCCAGTTCCTTCAGGTTGGGCAAATCGCGGAGGAACTCAATGGTTTTGCCCCTGCACTGGGCCGGGAGACGCAACGACTGAAGCCCCTTGCAATCTGCGACCGGCGTTAGGTCCTTGATGTTCGGGCTATAACTGAGGCCCAGCATTTTCAGCGGCATGCCTTTCAGCGGGCTGAGGTCGCGCAGCATGGGACAACCGTCCAGGTGGAGATCGATGAGAGCCAAGCCTTTCAGCGGGCTAAGATCGGCCACTGAAGTCGCGTTAAGCCCCAGCGTCTCAAGTTCTTTGCACTCGGTTAATGGAGAAAGGTCCTTAACATTCTGACAACCGGAGAGTCCCAACGATTTCAGCGGCATGCCCTTGAGCGGACTGAGATCTTTAATCTCGGTGTTGGCCAGGCTAAGCATGGTAATGCACGCTCCTTTGAGTGGACTAAAATCCTTGACCGCGCTGTAAGCAAGATGGAGTTCCTTGATCGTCATGCCTTTGAGCGCCGTCAAGTCCGTTACTTCGCGGTTCAGCGCCAGGAAATCGAAGGTCATGCCTTTGAGCGGACTAATGTCCCTCACGCCCGTGCCGTGGAGATTAAGACAAACCAGCGGCATTTCGCTCAGGGCGCTGATGTCTTTAACCTTCGTTTTTTCAAGACTCACCCTTTTAAGCCGCATGCCTTTCAGCGCGCTAATGTTGCTTACCGGAATGTTGACCAGCGAAAGCTCGGTCAGCGGCATCCCCGCGAGTGGGGAAATGTCATTGATCGGCGCATCGCAGATGGTCAGGACGGTGAGCGGCATTCCCCGGAGCGGCTTGAGGGTTTGGATGGGGAGACCGGTTAGGCGCAGTTGAAATGTGCCATTTTCGTCCTGTTTGAATGCGCCTTCTTTTTTTTCCAGTTCCTTCCATAATCCCATTTTCTCCAGGATGCTTTTCCACGTGTCGTAAAGTTGTTGTTTGTTCCCGCCGAATTTTTGAAGAAACGCCAGCGCTTCGGCGGAACGTCCTTGATTCAACATCGCCAACTGAAGTTCCTGCAGGCTCGTGGGCAGGAGGTCCTTCCGCCCTTCGTTGTCCTTGAGGATTTTTTCGCATAACGTTCGATTTTCGGCGGCCAATTCCGTTGGAGCCGCGAAGTTTTTTCGCGGTTCGCCGGGAACCTCCCCGGCGCGAATAGGATTCGCGGCGACAGGGCATTTCAACGCCGTTTCGTACGCCTCCTTGGCTTCCGCCAAGCGCAACAACGACTGCAGGATGTGGCCTTTCAAACAGTGATAGTCCGCTTTGTTGGATTCGAGTTTCACCGCATAAGCGATTTTTTCGAGGGCCTGCTCGAACTTTTGCTCCTCCATCAAGGCGCGCGCCTGATCATAAAACGCGGGAGCGGTTGCCTCGACAATGGCCAGCTTTTGGACGGCAGTTTTTTCGATCTGCGTCGCCTTTTCCTCGCTGACTTTGGCCTTTTGTTCCGCGGCCGCCGCTTGTTCGAGCGCCTTCTCGCGTTCCGTGCTTGCCCGCGCCGTCTCCTCGGCGGCCCGGAGTCGTTCCTCGTTGGCCTTATTAGCTGCCTGTTCGGCGGCTTGGGCCGTTTCTTCGGCCGCGCGCGCGCGTTCCCGGTTTGCCTTGGCGGCCGCCTCCAGCGCTTTCAACTTCTCTTCATGAGCAGCCAACGCGCGCGCTTTTTCTTCGTTAGCAAGCTTCTCATTGGCAATCGCGCGTTCGAGATTTGCTTGGGACTGTTTCTCGCTGGCCAACGCGCGCGCTTCATTCGACTGCGCCCGGTTTTTCTCGGCGATGAGCATGATGAAAAGCGCCGCGATCAGGACGCCGACGATCACCAAGCCAACGGCGGCCAGTGCAGTTGGAATTTTATTGCGACGGATCATGGCGGCGCCTTTGTTAGACCAAGAAGAATTGTATCCTGCACGGGGATCTCTAACTCCAGAGTCTCGACGTTTTCCGCAACGGTTTTCTTGTTAATCAAATCTTCCACTGTCGCTTTGAAAGGCAATCGCACCTGTGTCTTGCCGCCGGCCACGCCGTAAAGCATCAAAAGGTTGCCATTGGTGGCCGCGCAGTTGCCGTGTCGGGAGAGCAACGTGTAGGCGCCGGTGTCTTTCGCAATCGCATGCAACATGTCGGGACCAAGCCCGCCGGGCCGGCCGATGTATACGGAGGTCCAGCTGGGGAAACGCTTCAGGGCGATGGCTGTCTCGTTGCCGGTCACATATCGTCCCAACGCCGCGACCTGATCGTCATCCACAAAAAATTTGTCCGCGCTGCCCGGCGGCAAATCCCCGCCCTGGGACGGAAGCAAGTCCTGAAAATGTTGCTCCCCGTTGGGCACGCTGATGGTGGCCATCGGTTGCGGTTCACCTTCCGCCTTGCGCATGGTCATCCCCACCAATCGCGACATGTTTTCCGCCGACAGCGTTTTCATGTCGCTGTACCCGGCCGCATACATCCAGACCAAGGTCTTGCCCTTCTGCTTCAATTGCCGGTCGATAAAGGCCCGTTGCGTCTCGGTCAACGCGTAGCTGTTCAGGAACACGTAAACCTTGTAGTTCGGAAGCTTCTTCTCCATGAGGTCGTCTATCGCATAGATGTCCACCGGCACCCCGCTCAGGAAAATGGCGGAACGTTCCCGGCTCGTGGAAGGGAAATGAATCTGGTCGGCGGCATACAACCCCACATGAGCGCCCGCCTCTTCATCTGCGAAAATCGCCACCTCGGGCTGAAACCTGTTTGTGTTGTGCTTGATGGCCCAGTTGGAAATCTCCACCGCCTCCTTCACGCCGGCAATCGCGTAAGGCGAATGAAACCCATTTGCCAGCGAGTAATACCAAACCGACATGCCGTACGCCGCCATCAGCCCCACCTCGCGGCGGTTCACCGAGTTGAAATCCCGCGCCGTGTCCAGCCGTCCCACGATGTTGTAGTCATAATCATCGGTGTCGCCGCCTGACGTTTCGGTCCGCAGGTCGAGTTCGTTCAGGAAGAGTTTTTTATGGAAACGCAACGAGCTGATGCACCCGCTGATGCCGCCCACCCAACCCGGCCGCCGAAACGGCCCGTAATCGAGCGGCGAAACAAAAATGTCGAGGGCCGGGTCGCGCCGCCGCCGCCGCTCAAACCAAAGGTTGTTGCGCCGCCCGTAAAACGCGTCCTCGTAGTACGACATGCAGAACACCTTTTTGCCAGCCGCCTGCTTGATCCCTTCCGCCAGGTTCACCAGGGTGCGGCATTTTTCGTCGCTGTCGAATTTAAAGTAATCAATGGCGGGGCGTTCCTTCACTGGATCGAGAAATGCGCCGTTTCCGACGCGTTCCTGGATTGTCGGAATGGACGCGTTTTCAAAGTTGATGTCCGCCCGTCCCCATGCGTTTCGCAAGGCGTCCACCGTTCCGTATTCTTCACGCAGCCAACGCTGAAACGCTTTCTTACCCGCCGGACTGTAGTCGCCCGCATTGGCCGCATAGCCCCAGTTGCCCCACTGGCCGTCCTGGCCCCCCGCCAGCACGAAACCCGCCACGGCCTTGTAGTACGGAGTGGTCTTGAGATGTTCCAGCCAGGCGGCGATGGCTTCCCGCGTTTCCACGCGGAAGATCTCGCTGAACAGTGAATGCCCGTAGTATTCCTTCTCCTTGTTGATGATCTCGTTGCGGCTCGCATAATAGTGGCAATACCGAACCACCGCCTTTTCGCCCTTTTCATTCTGGGCCACCTCGTCGGGATAACGCTCCCCCCAGGCCGGGTATGGCGCGATCAACAGGGCCGGAACGAGACAGGCATCGGGCGCGGCCCGCAGTACGCGTTCGAAAAGCTGGTCGGTTTTTTCAAAATTGTATTTGTTGGGGCCAACCCAGATGCCCGGCTGAATATTGCGGCCCTTCTCACCCCAGGCGTAGGGGCCAATGACGACCGGCACGACTTGGAACACCACCCCGGCCTTCGCAAACAGGCTGTAGGGAACATCGGGCGTGTACGTCTCGTGAATGATCGGCGGCACTGCTTGGCCGTTGAGCAGGAGGTTGATCCGGTTCTTGTCGCGCTTGGTCCAAGTCTCCACGTTGGGTCGTTTCTCCAAGTGGCTCAGCATCGCTTCGCGTTCCAGCAAGGGGTCCTCGGGCGGCGGCGCCGCCGACCGTCCTTCGGCCCGCCCCATCTCCAGCTTGAGCACCTGGAGCGCCAGGTCCACCGGATTGCCCTGCACCACCAGCACGATGGCAATGGCCTTCGTCTCCTTGGCCGTGGTGAAGGCGCAATAGCGGGGAATCCGTTCGTCCGGCCGGCATGGCAGCACGACGGCAAATTCCGCCGGGCTCTCGTGGCTGTGTTCGGGTGCTTTCTTGTTCGGCTCGGAGTATTCGTAAACCTTGAGGGTCACAAACGCGCCGTAGTTCCAGGCGGTCGTATGGAAAAAGGCCGTAACCTTGTAGGGCTTTTCCGGTTCCACCCGGATCAGCGGACTCCCCAACTCACCGTACCCGAGACCGTTCTTCTTCGTGACCAGGAGTTGCGGTTTCCCGGTCTTGGCGTGGTTGACCACTTTGGCTTCCATCCTGGCGTCGTACTGCGGCTTGCAGTTCACTCTTTCGAAGGGAACGGCCAATTCCTGGGCGCCTGCGATGGAAAGCATATCGGCGATGGCAGTTGATGATTCCCCTGCGTCACAACGAAGCGCACCCACCAGGGACAACAAAATCACGGAATGAAACAATGGGTTCACAAACATCTTTTTGCGGGTCAAACTGGACGGAACAAGTCATGCACGGCTACTTGTTTGGCTCGAAATCGGCGGTGTATCTGACCACATCCGAAATCCGCAATTCATCAATGATCCCATCCGGCCCTTGGGAACCATCCGACTTCCAGAGGCCACCGATGAGGAAAATGCCTTTGAGATCCTGCGTGTAGGCCGGGTTGCCATCGAACAACCCGCCCTGGGTGGCCATGGACTTGGTGGGGTGGCCGTCCACAAAGAGCGCCACCTCCTGTTTGTCCCATGTCACGGCAATATGATGCCATTCGCCCTTTTCCCAATCGACGGCGACGACGATGGCCTTGTTCGTCTGGCCGTCCAGCATGCCCGGAAACACGTGCAGATATTTTTTGCCCTGCTGCCCGACTACCACCACCGTGAACCGGATGAGATTGTCCTTGTTGTCCGTCTGCATACTGGGGATGTCGAAGAGGTAGTAGAGCGGGGTCGCCTTTTCAGGGGCCGCGGAAAAATCCATTTTTATCCAAAATTCCAAGGTGCCGACCCCGAGGTTCAGATTGCCATCCAGCGGGTAGGAGAGGGGATAGAAGGTATCCGGCTTACCGAGCTTGTTGGTGAACGGTTCGGTCTTGGCCCAAAGCCCCTCGCCAAACTTGCCGCCGCCACCTGCGGTGATGGTTGCACTACCGCCGGTTGGTTCAGGGTTGCCCTTGGTAAAATCTGCGCCGATTTGCTTGTTGAAATGCGCAAGGAAAAGCGTGTGCGCATCCTCCTTGAATTCACCGGCTTGGAGCGAGGTTGAAATGATTGCGGCCAGGGTGATGAATATGGCTTTCATTGGATGGTCCGTTGCTTTTAGGTCAAAGATTTCATGGGTTGAAGATGGCCATCGGCAAAACCGATTAATCCCGGTCAAAAAAGGCGGCATCTCCAAGGCCATCGCCGCCATGTTCAAACCGCTGGCAGGCATTTGCTTCCGGGGTGATATGATTGTCCACCCAAAGAATGTTGGCGCCTTTGAAATGACGGTCGTGAATCACCTGGGTGAAGGTTAGTTGGCCGTCCACAATCTGGTATGCCCCGACATTCCATGGCCAGTCCCAACTATCCGCGGCCAGAATGGTCTCGGATGGGTGGACAATCTGGGCTACCATGGCCGGCGGTGAGGACCAGTTGCCCGTCGGGTAAAAGTAACTGCTGCCAATGTGGTAGGCGTTATACCCGATGTCAATGTACACATAGTACCGCGGGTCCGACTTGTGGTTGGGAAGGTCGTTCGCATCGAGATACTCCCACCCCGCGTACCTGGTTCTTTTCATGGACGGACAAATAAAAATATTCACGTTGCCCACATATCCTTGTTGGTACAGACCGTAGGCCCAGTTCCACGTAAGCGGGCTGCCGCCTTCCCAGTACTTGGTCACGGGAGGAAAGTATCCGCCGTTATCCTGGACATACATCATGAGAGAAAGTCCTAGCTGTTTCAGATTGTTTATACACATCACCCGTCGCGCCGCCCCCTGGGCATTCTTGAGGGCCGGCGAAAGCAGGGCCATGAGTATCGCCATGATGGCGATCACCACCAGGAGTTCCACGAGGGTGAAACTGAGTGCCGAATGCCGAATGCCGAGTGGCGAATGCCGCACACTGCACGGCATACGTTGCGCGGAATTGACGTGAGACATGGGGCGTGAGGCCCGGCGCGGTGGCACAACCACCTTCGCCACCGACCCCCGCTCCACCAATTTCGGCTGGAAAGTGGCGCCAGTGGCACCGTTTTCATTTTCCTGGTCGATCAAAATGTCCGCCGCTTTGACGCCAACCGCCACGTAAGGAGGTTCGAAGGAAGTGAGCCGCGGGACCCCCCATGGCGCGCAACCCGTTCCTTCCAGGTTGTCATAGCTCAACACAGAGAAGTCCGTCCCGAGACGCAAGCCCTGTTCGTCCAGGATTTCCAAGACCCCGAAAGCGAGGTAGTCCGATGGCACGTACAGACATCGGATCGGTGATTCGCTTTCGAGGAACCGGAGGAACAACCGGCGCGCAGTCATGCGCTCGGCGCCAAATGTTTCGGGGATTGAAGCCCAAAACCTGGCGGACTTTGGGACTTCGATCCCGATCTCCGCCGCTCTTTGCAGGAAACCAAGTGTGCGTCCCTCCCACCGTTCCACATCGTATCGCAAGGCCAGAACGGCGGCCTGGCGATGGCCGCGTTCGTACAGAAATTCAGCGGCGGCGCGTCCCGCGGCGAACTCATCGATGGTGAGGGAATGAAAGCCATTTATCTTCTCGTACAGCGATACCGCGCGCACTCCGCTCTTGCGGACCGCGGTGATCTCTGCGGCGCTCAAGTTGCGGCCCAGGACGACGACGCCATCCACGAACCGATGCGGCGTCAGGAACTCTTCCCAACCATCGTCGCGTCCAGGCTCAAAATAGTAGAATCCGAGGCGGTAGCCGTTTTCCCGGAGGCGCGATTGCATGGGGAAAACGAGGTTGCGCCAGACGGGTGTCAGCAGGCTGAAATCCATCCGGTTGATGTGGAACCCGATGTTGTAAGCACAACCACGGCTCAGACCGCGAGCGACGGGATTGACGCGGTAGTTCAACTTGCGCGCAATCCTTTGAATATGCGCGCGCGTGCTGGCGCGGACACAAGAACACCCGCTGCCGGGGCGCAACGCGCGCGAGACCGTCATCGCCGAAACCCTGGCCTTCGCCGCGACATCGTAAATCGTCGTCTGTTTCACGGGCATTTTCTCGATGTTACCGCTATCATTTTGTTATCGGTAACATACCCCGAATCGAAAGGGCGTCAAGCAGTTTTTTTGCTCCCCCCGCGCGCCGGGCGCATTTCCGAATTGTTGTACGAAATCCGGTCGGGGCGAAGCATTTTACGCAACCCGTTTGCGGAAATGCGCGCCAGAGCGCAAGCAGGGTGCAATGTGGACATTCTGCCCATCCGCATGACCACTCTGTTCTTGGTGACCCGTCGCCGGTGCGCTTCGTGAACAATGACCGACTGGAGCCGCGTCGGCATCTGTCGAATGCTGAGAAAGCTCATGCTGTAGTACGGTACTACATATCCAGATTGAAGAGGTTCTTGCAGAACTCCCCAAACAGGGGAATTTGGCGATGTTTTGCATTGTCAATGGGTTTTGTCTTTATGGATTGATTCTTTCTTTTTGGTTCTGAGGCTTTTGGATCGTGGACGGACCGATGGTGCGGG
>JACQHZ010000119.1 GCA_016198745.1 Verrucomicrobiota bacterium | reverse complement strand
GAGGATGCGTTGGTGGGTGATTTGCGCCAAGGGGATGGCCGCTTGCGAATCATGGAGGGAAGCGGACGTGAGGATGGCGCTGACCGGGATGTCGCCGTCGATGACGTCCATGTGAAGTTTGTATCCGATCCACGAGTCCTTGAAACCTTGCGAGTTGCGCTTGGTGCCGTGGTCACAGCCTGTCGGCAGGTCGGCGAGATTCTCGGCCAAGGACCGCTGCGGTTGGATTTCCAAGCGGCGGAGTTCCTTGGGCGGGGCGGGTTGATCCTTGGACGGGCGTCCGCGTTTTTTTGGAACTTGAGGTT
This sequence comes from Verrucomicrobiota bacterium, assembly GCA_016198745.1. Lineage (GTDB taxonomy): Bacteria > Verrucomicrobiota > Verrucomicrobiia > JABWAM01 > JABWAM01 > JACQHZ01. The sequence continues at coordinate 7,646 of JACQHZ010000119.1, read as the reverse complement.
CCGGTGCGGGTTTGCGGATGGGTTTCTCACGGGCCGGGATGGCGGTGGCATCACGGCTGACATGTCCGGCGAGTTTTGGGCCACAATTTTCCTGAATCATGGCGGCATGAATTTGTTCGGGGAGATGATGGGCGGCGAAAGCGGCAAAGGCGCGCGAGAAAGTGGATTCGGAGGGGATCTCGGAGACGGTTTCCCAACCGCAGAGTCGGCGCAAGGAGGGAGCGTTTTCGAGATAATCCAAGAGGGCGCGAGTGGTGGGGAAGTTCCAGATGGATTTGGCGATGAAGGCATTGGCAAGCGCGAGGCGGTCTTTGGGTTTGGCGCCGATCCACTTCCATCGGAAAGGCGCCAGGAACCGTTCTGGGTGGCCTTGGCGCAAGTGATGATCAAAGTCAAGCTGCTCGAGACAAAACCGATTCGTTCCCGTCCTGGGTTAGGGGTGAATGAAAACTCAAAAATCTGCGAGCGTCGCCTGACCGGGGTCAAAATCCGGGTCGGACTCAGCGAGCAGCGTCAGCGGCGCAGCGGTTCCCTTCAATATGATAATAATTGAACTGACACGAATGGCGCTTTATTAAGGTTTTCGGTATTTGTTCCGGTGAGGGATTTCGCGCATTTGATGGCGAGGTCGAGTCAAATACTGATACGGTTTGGGGCGGCGTTTGATGCAACGCGGTTCGCGGCGGGTGGGACGATACGGCAATTGATCGGCAGCAAGGATACTGAGGAGGTGGGTAATGAGTGCCTTTCGCTTTTTGCCTTTGGCGCGATGGATCAGGCTAAAACCGCGGTCTTTTCCAACAAAGCCAGTTTGCGCTGATCATTTTTGCGCCGGCCATGATTCACATCACGCTCGGCGGATTCCACGGTTCGGGCGAGCTGATCTTATGGGGGGCGCTGGTGCCCTTCGGTTCGTTCTTGTTGTCCACGCGCCGCGAAGCCGCCTTTTGGTTTTTCACCAACCTTGCCGTCCTCATTGCGCTGTTTTTTGCCGATCCTCATCTTTCGCCGCCGCCTTTTTCACCCACCGACGGATAAAAAATGTACGTTCACGTCTCCGTCATCCTCGGTTTTTCAGGAATGGTCTATGGAATGTTTTATTATTTCATGTCACGGAGACCGTGCGCGACGCGCTGAAAGACCGCTATCTGTTTGAGGCGCGCGGCGAGCTGCAGATCAAAGGGAAGGGGTTGATGAAAACCTGGTTCCTCGCCGCGCGGAAATGAAGGCAACCTACGGGGGCCGGTCCGGAGGTTTGCGACCAGGCTGAGTCTGCGAATTGCCCAACGCGGTCATCCCGCAAGAGGCACATAAGCGACAACAACCCCTTTGGCCAACGCGGTCGCCCCGGTCGGAATGTTGCCCGCCGCGTTGGCGGCGCGACAGGCGATCAAATCGCCCGCGCCTTTCCAGGCCAAAAATTCCAGCTCGACGCGCGACCCGATCTGCCGCGCAATCGCCGGCGTCCAACGATCCCGTCGGTCCGCTTTGCCCTGCCAGGGTTCCCCTAGTTCAGCCTTGAGGTTTTCGGCGGGCGGCAATCCGATCAGGGCGCGGAGGGTGGGCGCGATCAGCAGGGCGAAGACGACAAGATGCGAAACGGGATTGCCCGGAATCCCGAACGCGAGCGTCTTTTCCCGTGTTGCGAAGAGCGTGGGTTTGCCCGGTTTGAGGTCCACGCCGTGGAAATGGACAGTGAAACCGCATTTTTCGAATGCTGCCCGGGTATAATCCGCATCCCCCACCGATGCGCCGCCGCTGACGCACACCACATCCGCGCGCTCTGCCAGCGCGTGCTCAATATGAGCCGCGATGGCTGCCAGGTCATCGCTCACGCTTCCCGTAAGATGCGCGTCTCCGCCAAAGGAGGCGATTTGCGCGGCAAGTTGAGGCGCATTGCTGTTATAGATTTGATTCGGCTGCAAGGGCTGCCCCGGTTCTGCGAGTTCGGTCCCCGTGCTCAAGATCCATACCTGCGGACAACGCGACACCTGAAGTTCCGCTTTGCCAAGCGAAGCGGCAATGCCGATATGGGTGGGACCAAGGCGTTGGCCCGCAGCCAGGGCCAGGTCGCCGATTTTGGCGTCTTCCGCCCGTCGTCGGATGTTGCTGCCCGTCGGCACCGGATGCTGGACGCGCACTTGTTTTCCCTCCAACACACATTCCTCCTGGATCACCACGCGATCCGCGCCGTTGGGAATGGGGGCGCCAGTGAGGATACGGGCGCACTCGCCGGGATGAAGGACGGGCGGGGACGATGCGCCGGCCGGGATCGCGCCCATCAGACGATGACACCCGTCCGCCGTTTCTCCAGCCAGAGCGTATCCATCCATCGCGGAACGATCGAAGGGCGGCAGGTCAAAAGGGACCTTGAGATTTTCCATCAAGACCCGGCCGAGGCATTGCGCGAGCGGGATTTTTTCGGCATCGAGCGGGTGCACGCGATTCAGCACATGACGAAGGGCTTCACCCAGGGGAATCAACTGCGGTTTGGATGATCTTGAATGATTCACGGAAGCAAGGATGGCTTGCAAACGCCTGCTCGTCAAGGCTCTGTGAATCGCCGGAGCGGTTCACGGCATTTGAACTTTTACGGCGCGACTGCAACGACAGGCTCGATCTGGACTGTGAATTCCTGTTTGAGCTTTTTCTCGGTGACAGTGCCGCTTTGAAAACCGGCGAGTTGATTCGCAATGCGCCGGCGCTTTCCCTGCAACTCCTGAATTGCGAGATCCATCTCCTCCAATTGCCGTTTCACATGAATGGAAGCGCCTTCGGTGTCGGATTTCTCCTGGAATTTCTTGCTCAGATCACCTTTGAATGCTCCGCCGCCGTCAAACGTCGAACCGCCGCCGCCCTTGGACGACGCGTTTCGGTCGGATTCCAGGATGCGGGATTTCTGAGCCTCAAGGTTTGCGATTTGTTGGGCGAGTTGCGCATCGTTCGCCTCAAGTTGGGCTTGCGCGGCTTTTTCAGTGGCGTTGAATTTGCGTTGCACCGCGACGGTGGATGCCGCGGCCTTCACGGTGATGTTCGCCTGCCACGCATTCGATATCGCGAATGAGGCGGTTTTATCAAAAAAGGGAGCAGCCTTGCGGATGGCTTTCTCCACTGCTGACACAACCGCGGCCGCATCCGGCGGCAAGGGCGCGCTGCCGGGAGAAGGATCGGCTGGCAGGGATTTCAACTCCGCGATTTCCCCCGCGGCATTTACTGCCAACGCGAACCTGACGGTCCCGTTCAAAGGCGGTTCGGGTGGTTTCGACACAAGTTCACCAAGAGATTGTTCGATCTTCTGTTTGACGGCAACCTCCACGGATGCCGCCGTTGGCGCGGTCGGCGGTCTGGCGGGAGCAGACGGATCTGGGGCCGCCTTTCCCTCCGTTGGAGGCGTCAGAGGTTTCTCGACGCGCTTCGGCTGCTGGGCGGTGTCGGAAGGGGGCGGCGCAACGGATTCCGGGCGTTGTTTAAGAAAATAGAACGCGCCGCCCGCAATCAACCCCAACGCCGCCAACACGGCAACCAACTTGATCAAAGTGGATGTGGAAGAGGTCTTCGGCGATTCCGTTTTCCTGGCAGCAGCAGGATCCTGGCGAAGCCGCAGGTGCACGACAGGTGCTTCCTTGACAGGAGAGGCGTCTTTCGGCGACGGTTCTTTCAGTGTCAGGGAGACCTTCGGTTCTTCGGATGGTATTGCGGCAGATGCGATTCCCGCGCTCACGGGGGGCGATGGCTCAGGTGCAACCACAGACGCTGCGGAAGGCGGTTCCGTCGGAATCGCGGGCGCCGCCGGACTGCCGGCGGGCACTTCAGGGGGTTGCTCCGACGCTTTTGGAAAACGCAGCACACGGCGCGGGCCGCTTGTGGCGGCAGAGGAATCCAGGACGGTGAGCGATCCGGAGAACGGATCAACGGCGCCGGATGGCGCGCCCAAATTGACACCGGCCACGCGCACATCGTCGAGCAAAGGGTTGACGCGGCCGCTGGCAAGATCGCTGAGCACAGCCGCCACGTCTTCCATGGTCTGAAAGCGATCCTTGGCGTCTTTCGCCATCATTTTGTAAAGGAGCTTGCAAAATCCTTCGCTCAGGTCGGGACGGATGGTTCGCGGCCACGGGAGTGGCTCGGTCAGGTGTTTTGACATGATTTCCGCCGAGGAAGAACCCTGGAAGGGAACGCGGCCAGTGACCAGATGATAGAGGGTGACGCCGAGCGAATAGATGTCCGCACGTCCATCAATGTCCTTTGCTCCCCGGACCTGTTCGGGCGAAATATAATACGGGGTGCCCATGACCACGCCGGACATGGTCATCGAGGCGTTTTCGTCATTGAGTTGTTTCGCCAAGCCGAGGTCGGCGACTTTAAGATCGCCCTCCGTGGTCAGCATGAGATTCTGCGGTTTGATGTCGCGATGAATGATCCCGTGGCGATGCGCATAACCCAGAGCGATGGCGCCCGTCTGTCCCAGATACATGGTCTCCCCCTCTTCCAGCACCTGCCGTTCCTTCAGCAGTTTGGAAAGATCGCTTCCCTCCACAAATTCCATCACGATGTAATAAATGCCGCCATCCGCCCCGGCATCATAAACGGCAATCAGATTGGCGTGGTTGAGACGGGCGGCCGCGCGGGCTTCCCTCAAGAAACGCTCGACATAGGTCGGGTCGGAAGCCAGATGCGCGGCAAGGAATTTGATGGCGACCCGGCGGTCGAGTGTGACATGGCGTGCTTCATAGACCACGCCCATTGCTCCCTGGCCGAGCCGTTGGGTAAGCACGCAATTGCTGACCTGTTGCCCGATCAGGGGGTCTTCGGCCACTGAATCCTGCTGCGTCATCGCATCACCCTATAAAGATCAAGCTGTCGTTTTGTAAAGCCAATTCCTCGAAGCAAAGAAGCCCGGTGAATATCGGTTTGTCGGTAGAATGCCTTCGAAAATCACGCATCTTTCGCGCCGGCCTTCTTGAGTATTTCCATTACATCAGCATGGCCTTTTTGAGTCGCGTAACCGAGCGCCGACTTGCCGTCGGCATCCTTCGCATTCACGTCGGCGTGCGCCTTGATCAAAATTTCAACCACATCCGCATGTCCCTGTCCCGCTGCCACAATCAGGGCGGTGGTGTGTCGGGTGGTTTTCGCATTTGGATCCGCGCCGGCATCGAGGAGCGCCTGCGCCACCGAACGGCGTCCCTGATGAGCGGAAAGCATCAACGCGGTCCATCCGTCCTTGTCGGCCGCATTCACGTCTGCGCCCTGTTTGAGGAGGGTCTCTACCGCGTCGGCATGTCCCCCCGCCGCCGCGTGTATGAGCGCGTTTCGGGAGTCTGAGTCCTTCGCGTTGACATCGGTACCGGGTTGCACCAGCAGTTCCAGTATCTTGTTGTTGTCGCCTTCGATTGCTGCGGAAACCAGCGGGGGCGGCGGCGCCTTGGGTTGAGGCGGGGCTTCAACCTTGGGAGGCGGCGGCGCGGCAGGCGCCGCCTCGGCGGGAACAGGCTTGGGGGTTGAGATGGGTTCAAAACGAACAACATGCTTGTCGCGCGTTGACTGCGATGCCGCGGAAACAGACGGGGAGGCAGCGGGTTCCCTGGGTTTTTCCGCGCGCCGGAATGCGGGATACAAGAGCCGATATGGCGGCACGAAGTTCACGATCGACTCTCCCGTTTCGCCCGGCCCGAGCATGGCGCCGGCGATGAAAATGGGGAAACTGGCAAGCTGGATGAGAAAACCGTTTTTCGCCTTGTCCCATCGCGCGATGATGAAGATGGGGGAAAACACAAAACAGAGTATCCCCCAACCGGTGCCTTCCTGAAAGGCGGCGACCAGGATCATCAGACCGCCAACGGCAAGCACCACCACTGCGATTCCAATCAACACATCCGCTACATTCATCGGAGACAACAGAAAAACATACAACGCCTCATCGAACAAACCTTGGCTGATTCCAATCGCATACCGCAAGGGATCGCCATTTGCAAGTGAAAAGGCTACGGTTGCGAAAAATGTCCGGTCAGCGGCCTGTTTTAACTGGCGGACGGCTCCCTCGTGGTCGGCGCGGAAGTCGCCGGCAGTCGCCGATAGTGCCGCCAAAAGAGCGGGTGCGCGCGGGTGTTCAAGACAGATCACTTCGCGCCCGGAAAATTGGTCAAACGGCCGGCATCCATGTCATAATCCACTTGAGCCAAAAGTTTGTCCAAACGCCCTGCCATGGCGTCCGCCCTGATTTGCCGATCCCATTCATCATCGCGATGCACATCGAACCACATGGAGAATTTTGAAAACTCCTCGGGGGGCAGCTTTTCGATTGCCTTCTCGATTTCCTCAAGGGTGCTCATGCCCGGAATTTAACTCAAGGGAGGCCGGTTGCAAAGGTGAAAAAACGCAGGATGAATCCGTCCTTGGAGAGACGGACCAGGGTTTGAAGAGAGCGTTCCAAGCATCAACCGACGGCAAGGGTGGCGCATTGATGGATCGTTTGGCCCGTCCGCATGGGGTCCCCGAAGCGGGGGGCGCTGGGAATGCCCGGAACTGGCGCAAAATCGGCGCAAAAGCGGCACAAAACTCATGTCGAATAGCAGGAAAAACATCCCGTTTCGGACCTCATTTTCACTCTGAAATGAAGGGGGGAGCCGAAGGCGGGGATTGAACCCGCGACCCACGGTTTACGAAACCGTTGCTCTACCGCTGAGCTACTTCGGCTGATTTTCCCATGAAAAAGGCTCTGAAAGCGTGTTTTCTCACCCGTTTGCGGCAGTTTTTTGGCAACTTAATATCCGTGAAACGTCATTCTGCCCCGAAACCACCCTCCCCAACAATGCCATCCGTCTCCGCGGATGGCGAGTCAAATTATGAGTCAACGCTGTCAAGTTGGCGATTTCTCACGACTCAAGGCGGCGGTTCTGCATCGAACGGCAGCTCGAAATACGCGAACACCTGTTCAAGGAAAGGAAACCGACCAGAGGAAAAACCAAACACACAACATTTCGCGTAGCTTCGGCTGCTGTTCATCACGAAACGGGAAATTTCGAGAACACAGGACGGCGCTTCGACGCGACGCCCCTCCTGGGGGCGTGTCGATAGCGTCCCTCACAAAAAATAATGATGATGGAATCTTCAGTCACCTTGTAAACCAAACGATGTTCATCGTTGATCCGCTTTGACCAGTGCCCTTTGAGATCGCGTTTCAGAGGTTCCGGTTTTCCAATTCCGCCGAAGGGGTCCTTCGTTGTTTCGCTGATAAGCCGGGTGAGTTTTTCGAAAAGCTTCGCGTCCTGCCTGGCCCATTCCGTACAGAGGCGGACAAGAGCTTGCCCGCCGAAAGGCGGGGCGGGTAAACCTTGGCGAAGGGGGAAGCCTCCGGCGTAGCGCGGGCCGGCGCGACGCAGGCGCGAAAAAGTCGGCGGCAAAAGGTGATGAAATTTGGACTGATGCGTTTTCGTTTTTTGGAACAACATCATTTTGGGCCCTTCCGGCTCTACTGTGGGTGCCCAGCGACAGCTGAAAGAGGAAAGCGGCGCGTTGATGGTGCGGCTGCAAATCGCCCGTAGGCTGTTTACCCCACAAGCGGCTGAGAGAGAACCAGTTGCGCATCAAATCATGCGATCCACCCTTCTTCCTCAGCTGTCTCGGGGGCATTTGCTACCCACACT
>JACQHZ010000110.1 GCA_016198745.1 Verrucomicrobiota bacterium | reverse complement strand
TTTTTGGGACTTTTACGCCGCCGCTCGCACATCGACAAAGTAGACCACTCTTTTTCCCGCCCGGGCCTCTTGAAGTCTGGGTTCGAGTTGATGTTGTTTGAAGTCGTTCTGTTTTTGGGCATCGGCTTTGGCCGGCAGTGATCCTGTTTTTCTGCGTTTCATGCCCAGCGACTTTAAGAATCTGCGCACCTGAGTAAGTCCGCGCTTGATGCCGGTGCGTTGTTCAATGCGCATCGCCGCTTCCTTGATCGTTGCCGGCGGATTTTGTCGGAAGGAAGATTCGAGCGTCGCCCGGACTGAAGCGAGGGCGCTGGTTGGAGAATGGAAATGGATTTCTTTAAGCCGTGAGACTCCTGCTTGTTGATATTCCCGGAAATAGCTTCTCAGAGTATTGGGGCATGAGCCAACGATCCGGGCAATTTGGTGATGGGGCAAATCGCAGCTTTTCAGAAGGAGCGCCTCCATTTTGCGCTGCACGTGAGGATGCGGATGGTGAAACCTTTGATCGCGTAGTTCTTCAAGATCGGTTTTGGAAAATGACAAATGGATCATCCGGTTTTCCTCCTTGGTTTTTTTCTTTGAAGGGTTCGCTTCAAACTGCGTTTCCATCGAGTTTCGAGGGGCCATTCAACTGCTCTTTCTGCAAATCGGGTCATGCGTTTCGATGATTTTGGGGGGCATCGAACGCCTGTAAGGAGACCGCCCGCATTCGCTCCAAAATCTGATCCACGCGTCGGTGGTTCCGGATGCCTTCGCGGTAAAGCCGGATCAGCGATTTCGGAATCATCCGGCTTTCCGTCCTGCCACGAAATTTTCGTGAAGTGATGCGTCCTGGTCACCTTGGTGATCGAAACTTTGATCGAAAAGGAGTTGCGCCGGGCCATGAAACAAGGGGCCAGCCTGCTGACCGTTCCGCCAGCGGCTTTCACCCGGTAGTCGCGGGACGCTCGATCATTGCTAAAATGGCTGTTTCCAATTCGCGGAAAGCGCGTTTTATCCCAAAGGACTTAAAAGAAAGCGCCTCTGAGTTTTCTGGTTGAAGCGGAGGTGATACCAGAGTGCCACCGCTATGAGGACCCAAACACCACTCAGCCATGCACAAGATTACATTTGCTTCCAATCACTAAAAAAGCTCAATTTATGACCGTGCCCAGTATACCCAGATGAATTGCCGCCAAGTTTCGGACTTGAGATTGTTTTGGCACACGAAATGGGCCATGCCGTGCTCGGAATAGATGACCCGTTGAACGTGGTTCTTGTCGAGAATCCAGTACGTTCAGATCTCGGCGTTCCGCCACGCCCCAGCTATCATGGGGAACCTCTACCAGAGTAATTCACATCCGTCGCGACGGGTAAAACTATGAATGCCAACAATGTTATCATTGGCACGTTCGCCATAGCTTTAGTGCTCTGCCAGCAATCGTCCATCAACGCTGAACCTCCCATGACAACGGTGAATGTTACCGAAACAACATCTCAACCAGGAAAGCTTATCTCATCACTTCTTGTCGAACGTGACGACTTTCGGTGGTTGTTCGTCGGCTCAAAACCTCTCGAAGGAAGATTGAACGTAGAAAAATGTATCCGGCGTTCAGTGTGTTTGGTGGATGGTGATCTTTTCAAAGCGAAGCAACAAGCGCAGCATGTTGACGGGACCACAACGGTTGGAGACATCTTAAGCAAGGTCAACATAAACCGGGTTGGGAGACGCCAGCCGCAAATCAAGTTGATCACCAAGAATGCAATCTATCAGTCAGAGCTTCTGGAAAGGGATGCGGATGACCTGCTAAAGCATCCTGTGCGGGCCGGTGACATTATTTATGTGTCAAACATCTTTTGACCAGAGTCTTATCATTTGTGAAAGCGCAAGTGCCGAAGGAATCGGGACAGCTTCCCCATCCAACATCAACGGGGAGATGCTTGCATTCGACGTGAAAATGCGGTTGATGTTTGGAACAGCAGCATCATGCGGTGGATGATCGCGTGATTCGGCTCGCGCAGGCGTTTCTCGCAGCGTTTGCGGTTGGTTCCCCATCCTGTCTTTCCCCTGCATTCCCCCATCCTAACCTTCCCCCGCAAGGGGGAAAGGAAAATGATGAGCGGTCGTTTTCCGCAACGAGAAAAGGGAAGGGCAGTTATGTGGGCGACATCCAGGAGTGGCGGGCGTATCCAGCCAACAGCGACGAGGCGGGGCGCATTCCGGCCGAGTATCGCGCGGTGTTGCCGTCGGAAGCCGTGGCGCGCGCATGGGAAGGAAACGGAAATTAAGAACGAAGAATTGCGAATGAAGAAACGCTGAAAAAAACAAGCCGTCGGAACCTTGGCATGGGTCTTGGGGATGTTGCTGACGCACGGCGGGTTGGCGCTGGCTCAGACGCCGGTCGACTCCTTGCCTGTCATTACTTTGAAAACGCAGCTGGTTGGTGACGAAGAAGTGTCGTTTCCCTATCGCGTTCCGTCCAACTACGATCCCAAGGGCAAAGAGGTTCATCGGGTGTTGCTCAATTGCGTCTGGCAGACCTCGGAGTTCGATTCCTGGGCGGATGATCGCGGAATTTTCATCGTGCATCTAAAATTCAAGAGCGGCGGTTGCTGGAAGGTGGAGGACGGCTACGGTCGGGCGATCCTGGACGGGCTGGCGCAGTTGAAAAAACAATACCGGGTGGCGACGGATCAGTTGTTGGTTTATGGCGCGTCGCGCGGCGGGCAACTTTCGAGCTTTTTCACGGCATGGAAACCGGAATTGGTGACGGCCTGGGTGGCGCAGGTGCCGGGCGTTCTGCCGAAGGCGGATGTGCGCTGGAAATATCTGACGGGCATCGTGACGGTGGGGGAAGGCGATGACGGACGCTACCAGTTGGGCGCCCGGTTCATGGCGGAAGCGCGCAAGCTGCAATTGCCGGTCCTCTGGCGGTCGTATGCCAACACGGGTCACGAGGTGCCGCCGGGTTCAATGGCGTTGAGCATGGCGTTCTTCGCGCATCATCACGCGCGCACGCAGGCGATGCTGGCCAAGGGACGGAGCGGGGGCGGTTCGAGTCACGCGGACTCGGCGACCCCACCGAAGTACATCGGCGATGCGCAAGAATGGAAGTATTATGCGGCAGAGAGCGAGGAAGCGAAGGCGATTGCCGAGGAGCATCGCGTGGAACTGCCGTCCGAGGCCATCGCCAAGGCGTGGGCGGAACCGGAGGAGATGAAGGCAGCAGCGGCGATCGATGAGGACAAAAAGTTACGGAAACGATGTGAATGGTAGATGATGGATGGTGAGTCGTGAGCGGTTGCCAGTAATCAGTGATCCGTAAACAGAGAAGCACAAGGCGTTGCCGTTCGCGCTGCGGTGGGCCGGCGCTGTGTGCGCTGGTCTTGGCGCTCCCGCGCGGTGGTTGGAAATCGGGGCGGCGTTGGGGAAACCAAGGGTGGTTCTCCCGCAATCGCGGGAGGCCCTGGAATCTCGGCATGGCCGCCGTGATGTCCGCGGGCAGCTTGGGGTTGTTATTTGCAGTGGGCGGTTGGTTAAATCGCGCCGATGCCGTGCATCGGGAATTCCTGCATGGCGGAACATGGATTCAGCTTTCAGCCCCAAATTCGACTAGCGGCGGGCGAATCCTGTTTCTGGCGGATTCGCAGGTGATGGGCGAACATTACGGGAAGTTGCTGCGGGCGTGGTGTCGGAGGTGCGGCGTGGAGATTTGGACGCCGGTCCATGGCGAAACGCACGGGGGCGAAATTCCGAGGGTGATTGCGGAGAACGATATCGATATGATTTTGCTGGCGAAACCGTTCGACGCATTGTGTCATGAAACATGGATTTACGTGCTCGCCGGGTTATGTTGATCATGCCGTTGGCACTGGATCGGGAGACAGATGCGAAATGGTTTTTGACGGCAAAATCGTTGGCGCTGATCGTGCCGGGGCTGGATCAGGACGGGCGGGGCACATGGTGGAAAAGGGTGTTGAGCGGGGCGGTCTCTGAAAAGGTTCGTCTCGTGGAGATGGATGGCTGCGGCACGGAAGTGTCGTGGAGTTGGGATAAGGTGATGACGCAATAAACACCTCCCTTGCGGCAAAAAGGAGCGTGACACTCCGTCCCTGCAAAGGAAAGCAAGCGATACTTTCTCAGATGCACCTTGCTCCGGGTGGGTAAAAATACGCAATTTCGTGCTTGCGCCTTTTCCGGTCTCGTGTTTTACATATCACCCTTTCCACCAGGGAGAATGAAGATGCGTCAAAACCCACTGATCACCAAAGGAATCCGCGCCGCACTGGCGGCGTGGGGGCTGGGCTTGCTCGGCATCGCAAGCATTCCGTTGCAGGCAGGCGAATCCGAGGAACTGGTGCGGGTTCAGATCAACCCCCGGTCTCATGATGTTTCGCACGAGTTCAACACCGATCACAGCTATGTCGCCGGCGCCAAGGCGCATTTGGGCGACGCGGACTTCGGTCACATTTCGGAGTATGCCAACCATGTGCGTTACGTGATCTCGCCGCAAATCAACAAAGGAACCCTTCTCCGTGCGGGCATCAACTGGCAGCGGTTTTCATTCGGTGTGCCGGCGCGCGCCCCTGTGCCCAACACGCTCCAGTCCGCCAGCGCGGTGCTCGGGGCCGACATCGAGTTGACCGATCAGTGGTTGATGCGGGTGGAGACCGAACCCGGTGTCTATAGCGATTTTCAGGACATCGGTTTCGAAGATGTGAACTCGCCGACGATCCTCGGTTTTTCCTATCTGGTGGATGAAAACCTGCAATGGTTTTTCGGCCTGAGCGCCGATCCGCGGCGCGACATTCCCGTTCTTCCGGGCGCGGGCGTTCGCTGGAAATTCGCGGATCAATGGACGCTGATGTTCCTGGTGCCGAAACCGCGGATTGAATATGCCGTCAACGAGGCGGTGACGTTCTATCTCGGCGGCGAGATCAAGGCCGGCACCTTCAAGGTGGCGCGTAATTTCGGCGATCCGTTCGGCCGTCCCCGGCTCAACAACGCCTCGCTGGATTATACCGAGTTCCGAGCGGGCCTGGGCGCCTCATTGAAAATTGTTCCGGGTCTCACGCTTGACATGGAGGGCGGTTATTTGCTTTCCCGCGAGTTCAATTATCAGGACGCCGACGACCGGGTGGAGAGCAACGAGGGCGCGCCTTACGGCCAGGTTGCCGTGCGCATGGGATTTTGACCAAAACCGGGTTTTGCGCGCTATGCGCATCCGGCCCTGTGCCACACCGTGTGGCCGAGCATGGACGGTCCATTCTGAAACGGCGGATGCTTCATTCCTCGTCCGCGACCTTCGATCCCCAAGGATCAACTTCTTGCGCCTCCTGGCAAACCGTTGCCAGCCCGCAGAGATCGTAGGCGTGCACATATTTTTCGAGAACTTCGCGGATTGTTCCCCGAATGACGGCAACACGATCTGCACCACGGGATGTGTCTTTTTCAAGACGGTGCGCGCAGGCCTCCGCCATCTCCTGCACCACGTCATCCAGTTTCTTGTTCGTGAGTTGAATTTGAATGCGTTTCATGATTTCACCCTTTCTTCAAGTTAGCCTGCATTTCTCACCAAATTTTGGTGAGAAATGCACCTGCAAAATTCGCTGGGAAGCGGCTTTTGCATGCCGCACCCTTGCGGGGCTAACCCCGCCCCGGCGGCACTCTGTGCGCATTTCTCACGGGCGGTGAGAAATGCGGGTTAGCACCACTGTCTGACAAAACAACATCGCTTTGTTTCTTTTGCCGGGTTCGTGCGGCAACACAGATGCCGACAAACACGAAATCCAGCGCCACCGCCACGCCGACCCACGGCGCGCCGCCTCCGCCAAAACCGTAACTGTGCAATCCCTTGCCGAGCACGAAATTAACGCCGTACCATGCCATCAGCACTCCGTTGAAACAAACCGCTGCCGCCACGCTCAAGCCGAAATTTCCCCACCAACCCGCCATTCGCCCGTGAATGGCGAAGATGTAAAGCAGCAGGGCGATGAGGGCCCAAGTTTCCTTGGGGTCCCATCCCCAGAAGCGTCCCCAGGCGTAGTTGGCCCAGACGCCGCCCAAAATGGTCCCGACCGCCAAAAGAAACACGCCAAGTTGAAGGACACGATAGAGCAGATGATGCAGATGCGACCGCTCGTCAATGGAGTCTGGTCGAAACAGGCGTTTTGCCAGGATCACGTGCCCCAACCCCATGGCCATGGCAAAAGCGGCATAACCCAAAGTGATCGTCAGCACGTGGGTGACCAGCCAGAAATTGTCGCGCAGGACCGGCGGCAACGGCCCGATGTTGGGATTGAGCACGGATGGAAAACTGTCCGCAAGGATAAGACCAAGAACCGCAAGCGGCGCCGCAGTGAGCGCGTAAACACGGTCCCGCCCCGTCTGCCTCTGCGACGCGGACAGGTAGATCATCTCGAAGACCAACGCAAAAGCCGCGATGCCGAGCGAAACCCAGATGACCGATTCATACATGTTCGTCACCGGCGCTCGGCCCGCGATCCAACTGCGCAACACCATGCCGTAAAGGTGCGAGCCAAGACCGGCTGCGAACATGCCAAGGCCCAGGCGATAGCCGCGCCCCAGCAGCAACGTGAAAAATGCCGCCGTATAAAGAATCCACGCCCATCGGAAAGGATGCGCGTGATTGTAGTGAACTTCCCGGCCGATCTCCGCCGCCGATGGATAATGGGCCGGCGCGAGGCCGGCCAATGCCTCGCGAAATTCGCGGGAAGCGACGCCGAACGCGGCGGGATCGCGGGCGCGATAACTTTCGGAAAGTCCCTTGATGGCGCGCGAAAGACGATCTCCAATTTCCTTGCCATAAGCGTCTGCCGCCAGCGACGGGGAAAGCCAGTTTCCCTTGGGATGAGCGGGATCAGGCACGATCGTCATGGCTTCGCCGGTCATCAGGCGATTCAGCAATTCCAGGCGATCGAACACCATCTCCGCCTCCTTTTCAATGAGGGTCAGGTCCTCATTTCTGGCGTGACGGCCTTGAAGCTGCTCGCGAATCCCCGTCAGACGCTTGTTTTTCAAGAGGGTCTCGCGGGAAAACCGCCGCTCGATGGCGGGCAATTCCAATTCCTTGCGAAGCGCCGGATCGGCAACAAACACCATCGGAAACTGGTTCCATTCACCCGCGGGCGCGTCCCGCGCGGGGGAACGGCCGCCAAGCCAGATGGAGAGCAGGGCGTCCATGGCCTCCATGCGCTGACCGGTTGAGGGATCACGGAGCGTTTGACGGCCCGAAATGGTTTGAAGCGATTCGGCGGCAAATGTGTCGAGAGGCTTCTTGCGTCCGCCGGCTTGAATGACCATTCGACCCGCGTCTTGAAAATCCAGATCGCCGGCGAACACGGACATGGCGCCGGCGATCCCAAGCAGGAGGAATATCCGTTTTTTCATGCCATCACCTGGCGGTTCTTATCGGCGAGGGCTTGAGATAAAACATGATGAAGATGCCGACACAAAGCATCAGCGAACCGATCCACTTGAGGGACCAGCCCGGATCGCGCATCACCTGGAGCGTGGTCTCGTCAAGATTGTCCGGGTTCCATGATGACTGCGAAAACTTGTAGGCCGTCCCCAACAAACCGACACACGGAAAATCGGGGAAATTCGCGGGATGATTCATCCAGACCTCGCGCTGCAGGACCGTTTTTCCAGCCGAATCGAGAAAACGAAGGCGGCTACGGAAACCCGCCGGGTTCTGTGTGCCCTCATTTCGTTCGACCTCGAAGTCATCCAGCGCCACTCCGAAATTCAACGGATGCAACCGATGGCCAAAGGTTACATGCCAATCCCCGCCGTCGCCTCCAAAGAAAGCCGGCGATCCCATCGCGATCCAGCGAACCGAACTCCGTCCCCCTTTTTCCACCTGGACCCGCAGTCCCGGCGCGCCAATCCCGCGCGAATTTTCCGCCGAGAGCGGCGCAAGTTCCTCCCGCACAACCGCATGATCGAAGCATTCCGTCACGCAAACCTTCCAGTCGGCCCAACCCGGATCAAATTCCTTCCCCATCTGAATGTCGCCCTTCGTGGCCGCCTGCTTCCTGGAATCCGCTTCATAACGCAGTTTGCCGTTGGCGCCGTAATAAATCCGGAGCCGATTGCGCTGCGCCAAACCCGCATGCGGAGAAGAATGGCCGCTGACGGACGGATGCCCCGGAGGAAGCGATCCCGGACTTTCATCGGGTCGGGACTGGGAACCTGCCCGTGCACTGGCAGGCGGGCCTGCCCGTCCCGCCGTGGCGGGAGCAGGGGGACCAAGAATTTCAAACATGAGCGCCGGGTTGTTGGGGGTGTTCGAAACACTGACCGGCTTCTTGTCCTGCATCCGAAAATCGGCGAAGAACTGGAGACCGTGCACCGTCCAGGGCGTGCCGTTCCATCGCGTGCGTTTTCCCAGGAGTTTCGCGACCGGCATGGAAAATTTCTTATCGTTCGCGACAAGCTCCAACACCCCGTAGTCCTCGACGCTGGTGGCGGAAGATGTCCAACGATAAACCGCCTTGATGCCGGTTGCTTCCCCCACAACCGGCCGCGCAACGCCCATATCGGGCATCATGGCAAACGTAAAATGAACTTCGCGAGCAGGCTGGAGCGCTGCATTTTCGGTTGCACCGGGGGCAGCCTGAGCGGGCGCCTTGGGAATGTCCGCCGCGAACTGGATGACGGCAGCCCCCAAATCAATGCCATGCCGCTCCATGTCGTTCAGTACCAGCCACCGATCCACGGGAGCGGCCATGGGGCTGCGCAGGACGAGACGAAGTGCCGGCGGATCGTTCGCATCGCCTTTCTCAACCACCGTTTTCACCCCCAATTGTTCCGCGTAATCCAGCGCCGAAACTTTTGCGTCCTTCAGACTCAGCACCACGGGACGGTGCGGGGTGGGTGGACGAAGCGTCATTTCGATGGGGGCGAGTTTGCGTTCCGCGCCATCTCCAATCTGCGCCTCAATAAATCTTCCCAGCAGGACAAGATGGTTCAACGGCGCTTCGCCCTTGGTGAGCGTCATGAAACCTTCAACGCCCCAAACGCGGCCGATGATTGCGCCCAGGAGGAGAATGACGGTTCCCGCGTGAGTGACGACGAACCCGGTATGATGAGCTTTCAGGGGCCATCGCGCAAACACCGAGCCAACCAGGTTCATGCAAAGAAGCGTCAACCATGCGATGAACCAGGGCGCATCATAGACATAGACCTGCGCGACGGAAGTGTCGATGCGCGACTCGACGACCGTGCCGACGATGCACGCTCCGATGAGAATGGCCAGCAGAACCATCGCGAGCTTGACCGAACCGAATACGCGCAGAAACGCTTTCAAGCCGGAGCGTGCGCACCATGGATCGCAAGGGGTGGAAGAGATGGAAGGCGACGGGGGCATTTTACCTTTGATTCGTCAAAGCCTACTCGGAGGAATGTCAGGGAACTCCACATTTATTGGCCATTAACCACTATTTTTTGCAGTGCCTTCCAAACCGGAACCGCTTGCCAAACCAGAGGAATAAACAAAATCGTCGTAACTACTCAGGTTATCCGTTGCTCGCCGTCATTCCCGCGAAAGCGGGTGCATGCGGTCGAAGACTCATCCAGTTTGTTTGGCACGTTTCCGAATTAACCTTGGATTCCCGCTTTCGCGGGAATGACCTGAGTAG
>JACQHZ010000109.1 GCA_016198745.1 Verrucomicrobiota bacterium | reverse complement strand
GGGCCGTGTCTCAGTCCCAGTGTGGCTGGTCGTCCTCTCAGACCAGCGACCCGTAAGCCTTGGTGAGCCGTTACCTCGCCAACAAGCTGATAGGCCGCGGGCTCCGCTTCTTGCGCCAGGCCCAGCACTTTCCACGCACAGATCCGGTTTCCATTTCCGAACCCGGTGCAGAAAGTGCTGGGTCCCCAGCTTTGGTTTTCAGGTCATGCGAACCCTCAACCACATGAGGTATTAGTCCGCCTTTCGGCGAATTATCCCCCACAAGAAGGTAGATTGCCCACGTGTTACGCACCCTTTCGCCACTCAACCTGGCCTATTATTGCTAACGGACCAGATCGCGTTCGACTTGCATGTCTTATCCACGCCGCCAGCGTTCGTTCTGAGCCAGAATCAAACTCTCCGTAAAAACTTGCGACCCCGCCGAGGCGGGATCAAAGTTTTGATTTGTCGAATTTGACTGCTGTTTACGGCCATCTCCGCGCTTGCGCGCGGGTGGCCGATTGGAAGTTTCCCGCTCCGCCAAAGCGGACGGGAAAACTCAAACTCATTGACGTATCGCACCATTCAATCTTTGCGTCTCCACCGTCCGCCGAGGCGGAACGGAGGATTTCGATTTCAGAGAACAAATATCCCGCGTGCATCATCTGCGCGCCCCCAGGACACCCCGGAAAAACACCCACGACGTGGCGGTTTTCAAATTAAGGGTGTGGCAATGTATATGGTTTCCTTTTGCGCGTCAACTGTTTTTTTGCATTTTTTTTGATTATTTTTTTCCCTTCATTTCGGACATCATGCCCCCCTTGTCCCGGATGTTTACAGAGGCAGCCCGCCGAGGCGGGAGCAGGCGTAGGGACAAGCAATATGCGGATCAGGCTCGGCCGAAGATTGAACGCAGTTTCAGGCAGACATGCAGATTCGCAGCCGCCTGCTCCACGGTGCACAGGCTGCGGGTTGTTCCCTGGGTTTCGTCCACGAACAAACGGGCTTGGTTCACATACCCGTCATCGCGTTCGCCTGGAAAAGTTTCCGAACGCCACTCCGAATCTCCGCGCAGATACATGCGAAGCCGTCCCGCCGGATTCTCGATCACCGCCGAGCCATGCGTTCCCACCCAGGTGAAAAGCGATTCGTTGGGCGCCTGAAATTGATTGACGCAAATGCTCACATGCTCGCCCGACGGTCCGCGCAGAAGCGCCGCCGCGGAATCATCGACCGGCGCCTCCGGCAATCCGAGGTTGGACGCCATTCCCCCCACCCAGGTCAGTTCGCCCAGTTGCCACTGAGCCATATCGACCATGTGACTCATCGCGTCCAGGCAACACCCGCCCTGTTTCGGATCCGCCCAGTAGATTTTCAGATAATCGGGTCGAAACGTCGGAAAATGCTGGCCAACCACGACATGAAAAATCTTCACCGTCCCCAGGTCGCATCGCGCAACGCGATCTTTTACCTCGCGAAAGATTCTGAAGGAACGAAGAGTGAAGGCCACGCGAATCGTGACCTTGGCAGTGCGCGCCAGGTTCACAAATTCGGCGGCGTCTTCGAGGCTCGCACAGAGCGGTTTTTCCGTCAGCACATGAAGCCCGTGTGCCACGAGAAAGCGGGTGTGTTCCAGATGCTGACCGGGAGGGGTGGCGACAATCGCATGGGTGAATCTGGAGCAATCCGCATCCTCCAGACGGCGCCAGGCAAATTCCGCGTCATACTTTGCGCTCAGTTCAGCTCGTCGTTCATCGCGCGGTTCGATGATGCCAAGACGCTGGTATCCGGCCTTGCCCGCGCATCGCAAGTGGCGTTCTCCGATACTTCCCCCGCCCACCACCAAAAAGGAAACATTCATGCGTTCAGTCAGGTTGCAACATCGGGACCTGCCTACCAAGCCGTCCAACCGCCATCCACCACGATGTTTTGTCCCGTGATGAAGCTGCCGGCTTCCGATGCCAGGAGCAACAGTGCGCCTTGGACCTCGCGCGGTTCGCCCATTCGTTTGAGAGGGACTTTTTGCGAGAGGCGCTCGATGAATTCCCTGCCGCCGGGGCTTTCCAGAACGCGTTTGGGCGGAAACGGACCGGGACTGATGGCATTGACGCGAATGCCGTGACACGCCCAGTAAACCGCCAGATGCCGCGTGAGATGAATCAGGCCGCCTTTAAGGGCGTGGTAATTGGGCGGGCTGTTGACGGTGGACCCCACATATACCTCCGGGTAGCTCGCCACCAATCCGTACATGCTCGCAATGTTGATGATGCTGCCGGAACCTCTTTTCCGCATGTGGAACGAAGCCTGCTGGCTCGCAACAAAATAAGAGGTCAATCCCCGATGGAGCGTTTTGTCGAAATCTTCCGGCGTGGCTTTGTCGATCGACGGGGCCGGACCGCTGTAACCGTTGTTGACCAGGACATCCAGGGCGCCGTGGCATTTGACAATCTGATCCATCGTCGCGCCAATCGCAGCGGAATCATCCAGATCCAGCTTCATGGCCTCGTGTTTTGGCCCCAACTTCAATGCGAACGCCTGCGACTTCTCCAGATTCGGCGAGGCGATCACGACCGTCGCGCCGTTGGCGGCAAGGATTTCGGAAAACGCGGAACCGAGATGACCGGCCCCGCCCGTGACAAGGGCGATTTTCCCCGTGAGATCGAAAATGGAATTGGACATCATGGATGTTGCTTGTTCACGCTTTTGGCCGCAAAGTCAAGCGGACTTCGGAATGATTGCATCCATGAGTGATGAACCAATATGACGAAACCCGTCCAAAGTGAAGTGGACCTTTCCGGTTCATTTCGCGGCTTTGATGCCGTGCTTTTTGATCTGGACGGCACGCTGATCGATTCAGCGGCGGATATTGCGGCAGCCGTCAATCACGTTCGATCCGAGATGGGGCTGACACGTCTTCCGTCTGATCTCGTGCGAAGCTACGTGGGGGATGGCGTCCGCAGCCTGATGGAACGCGCGCTTCAAACCACCGATGCCGCGATCATGGACCGGGCGATTTCCCTGTGGAGGCCGCACTACGCGGCGCACTGTCTTGACCAGACCCGTCTGTATCCGGGGGTGCAGGATGTGTTGGAAAAACTCGCCCTGATGCGATTGCCTCTCGGGATTGTGAGCAACAAACCTGCGGCGCCTTCCGAGGCGATCTTGCGGGGACTGGGTGTGCGCGAGGCGTTTCTTGCGGTGGTGGGCGGCGATACGACGCCCAAACGCAAACCGGACCCCGAACCTTTGCGCTATGCGGCGGCGCAAATGCGGATCGAATCAAACCGCGTTCTGGTTGTCGGCGACAGTCCCAACGACATTCTGGGGGCGAGAAACGCGGGTTACACAAGTTGCGGCGTTCTCTGGGGCCTCGGCTCCGAAGCCGCCGTTCGCGAGGCGCAACCGGATCATCTTGTCCGTCATCCGGACGAGATCCCGCAGATCATCATCGCGGCAGGCAATTCCCGCTCCCGCCCCAGGGTGGTTTCTCCACCGATGGGGGGAAGTTGATCCGCGCGAAACGACTATTCCATGGGCTTCTTTTCCTCTTTCTTTTCCTCTTTATCCTTACCGGAACATTTCGAGCAGGGCTTGGCGTCCTTGGACTTGGCCGCAATCTTGGCCGTTTTCCTGCAGCAGGGCTCCGTGACACACTTCGCGCACGCCTCGCCGTTCAACACCGCTTCCTTGGTCTTGACACAACATTCCTTGAGCGCTTTTTCCTTTTTGGCGGGTTTATCGGTTGCCCATGCGGATGGAGCGCAAACCAGGAAACTCGCGACAATGGCAAGGGTGAAATAACGAACAAACAGTTTCATTGTGAATCCCTTTTTGATTGGAGATGATGATTTCCTCCATTTGTTGTGGAAGAAGGCCGCAACACTCTCGCAAGTGTTGTTCCGAATCAAGACTTTTTCGTTCGCGTCAATTGAGGCTTGCCATTCTCATCAAATCAGGAGATGAGAATGGGCGCAATTCACGCTTCCATCCATGGCCAACCAGCTTCTAATTCTTGGCACCAGCGACGGCGTGGTGAGTCCCCGCCGATGTCATGCCTCCATTTTGCTGACCATGTCCAACACGGCGGTCCTGCTGGATTGCGGCGAGCCGTGCAGCCACACCCTGGTCAGGAACGGCGTGTCCGCAGATTTGATGGACGCCATCGTGATCTCCCACATGCATTCCGATCATGTCGGCGGTTTCCCGATGGTGATTCAGTGGTGCTGGCTGGCGGGACGCATGAAACGCCTGCCGGTGCACATGCCCGCCGAAGGCATCACGCCTTTGCGCGAGATTTTGAAAACCACCTATTTGTTTGATGAACTGTTCAAGTTCAAGCTTCTGATGAAGCCGATCCGGGCCGGCGCAGGATTTTCGGTGGGGGCGCTCCGTTTCCAAGTGAAACCGAACCGCCACCTGGAGGGATTGCGCGCAAGTTTTCAAAAAAAATACGGCAATCCCTTCGAGTCGTTCAGTTTCCGCATCACCGGCAACGGAGACAGCGTTGTGTATTCCGGCGACATCGCCACCCCCGAAGATCTCGACTTGTTGCTCCGCAACCGCACGAACCTTCTCGTTGTGGAGCTGGCGCATTTCGAGCCGGAAGCGCTCTTCCGCATGCTGGCGGAACGGGAAATTGATCGCATCGTCATCACCCATATCGGCGCGCATATCCAGAGGGTTCTTTCCCGAACCAAACGGCTTTGCGCGAAGTATTTTCCCTCGGGGAAGGTGGTCTTCGCCAACGACGGAACCAAGGTGGAATTTTAATTCGTTCTCCGGCCTGGTTCAAGGTTCAATGGTTCAGGGGTTCACGGTTGAACGAATTCATGCTGGAAAGCGTCAACCGCTGAACCGTGAACCTTGCCTGCCTGCCCCCCACCTTGGGGGGCCACCCCCTGATCCCCATTCAAAGGGGGACAGGTGGGTGGGAAGCGTTGGACCATGCCCATTTTCCTTGCCGGTTGGAACAGGGGGGGGATCCACCCGGAAGTTGCGGCGCGCATCGGGCGGATGATCGGATGTTCCTACCGCGCCTTTGCCTGCACAACGCTTTGCTTGAGTTTTTCGGCGAGATCCAACGCGACGTTTTGGAAGAAGATCAAACCCAGGTGCATTTCGCGCTGAATCAGGCGATCAAAATCGGAACGGTGAATCACCCGCACAATCGTGGCTGATTTTGAAATTGCCCGGGCGGTCCGCGGTTCGCCGTTGAGAAATGCGATTTCCCCAAGCACCGCGCCGTTGCGGATGGCTCCCAGCAGTTTATCCCCGTTCTTGGTGCGGATTTCAATCTCGCCCCGTTCCACGACATACAGCTCCTGGCCGGTGGTGCCTTCTTCAAAGACAACCTCGCCCGGCCGAAACAGCTTTTGTGAAAAAAGCCGTGCGACACGCCGCAACTCGCCTTCGCCCATCCCGCGGAAAATCCGCAGATCGCGCAGCAGTTTCAGCACCGCCATTCCCACGCTGTACTCGTGAAAAATGGTATCAATGATGGTGAAGATGTTTTTGCTCGCGCTGGTCAAATCCACACTTTCGCTTTCATATCCCGCGTTCAGCTTCACCATCTTGATGGCATCCGCCCGGAGGCCGTGTTCGGTGCCGAAAGACGGGAGATAAGCGCATGGGACAAAACCGAGCTGATCAAAAGTTTTTTGCATCCGGGGCGCATGCGCGCTGACCAGAACCTCCCAGTAATCGGGCGAAAGCTCCTCGGTAAGCCTCTGAAAAAGGCCGGCGATCATGCACCCCTGCGGCTCGCTGTCCAACGCCACAACCTCCGTAATCTGCACCCGTTTGTCGAACGGATCATGGACATAACCGATGACCCCGATGACCTTCTCGCCATCCTTGGCGGCCAGATAGGTCGGAACGGTCAGCAACAGGTGAAGCCGGGTTTGGGTTCTCTGGAGAAAGGGAAAGACTTCGCTCTCTTGCTGCGTCTGACTTTGCAGCATGGTGCGCACCGCCTCCGCTTCAATCGGCGCCACGGTGAAATCGCATTCGGTTGGATAGGCCACCACGTCTTCGCGGGTTTCAGCGTCTTCGATCAGCCCGTGGGCGCGGAGCACCTCCGACGCCAGATCGCGGACACTGGGGATGATTTTCGGATGCGGCCGCCGCGCGTTGCGCGCCGCTTCCGTGAGATAGGCAAAGACCATGCCGCCAAACCGCGCCTGCCCTCCGAACTTCTGCGGCAGGAAACCGCAGGGGATGAAACCGGATTGTTCACAGGCCGCCTGCGCCCACAAATCCAGGCTTGGGATCTCGGCGAAACACAATTGAATGTTGCCGATGATCGATTGAAGCGCCGTGCCAACCAGATTCACCGCCAGAGCGGGCCGCGCGGGTGTGTCCGGCACACACAACCGGCAAAGCAACCCCAACACCGTCTCCGGCGTTTCCTGCTCCATGAGGATGGTGACCGTGCCTTCCATCTTCCCCTCGTCCTCCGCCACCAGGCCGAACGCGGTGTCAATCAGCAGGTTGGCCTTGACCGGCTCCGGCTGGAGATATTCGGAGTTCCCCAGTTCCGGGCCAACCGCCCCCGTCATCAACAACCGGGCAGACTCCAGATCGCGTTCCTCGAAATTACGTAATGCAATGCTCATTTACACAGGAAGGAAACATTCACCCTACTACTCTTTGAATAAATGACAATCCTGAACATTGCAATGCCTTGATTGATCCGGCACACCCTGATTGATCGGGGATCAAATCTCCGTATTGTCTGAGACGGGCGAAGGTGGTACATTCCAACAGCCATGTTTCCACGATTCGAAAGACAGCGCATGCGGCGCACCCTCGAAGGGCGGCGGGTGCGCAACTTCCTTCACGCAAGCCTGGTTCTCCGCTGGTTTATCGCCTTGATGTCCATGGCGGGTTTGATTGGCCTTGCGATTTTCGGCAGCCGATGGGAACCCCTCGACCTCAGCGAAGGCCAGATTTGTCCCAGGACCATTGTGGCGCGCGTGAACTTCTCCTACGAAGACGAAAATGCGACCACCCTCGAACGCAACCGCAAGGCGAGCCTCGCCCCCGACGTCTGCCGGCTCTCAATGGACGCTTATCAGCGCGATCAGGTCCGGGTGGAGCATCTCTTGAATCGTGTCGCGTTGATCCGACCGGGAAGCAAGACCATCGAGGCCAAGTTGAAGCAAATCGCCGACACCTGGAATGAAGGCGCCAGGGTCCCGCTTTCGACGACGGAAATTCAAAGCCTGATATTCGTCCCCGACAAGAAAGCCCTCCTGGAAACACTCCAGCGGCAAAGCGCCAAGCTGGCGGAAGGCGGCATTGCCAAGGACGATCTGTTCCCCAATCCGGAAACGCCGATTGCTTTTGCCGCGCAACCCGCGGATTTTCCGCAAATGCGGCATGCCAAGGCCGGACAGTTCCCAACGACAACCCAGGCCCGTCAGCGCCTGCTCAAACAACTTTCCGCTTCATTCGATCTCGCCAGGGTCTCGCCCAAGGCGGTGGAAAGCATCCTTACGGATCTACTGGCGCCCAATCTCGACCTCGACCTTGCGCTCACGGTGAAATTCCAGGAACGCCAGCGGCGCAGCGTCGAACCCGTCTCTCGCAACGTCATGAAGGGCAACACGCTGGTCGAACGCGGAGAACGTCTCACGCAAGACAAACTGTTTGTGCTAAAAAAGCACGAGGCGGAAGCGGCGCGTGAATTTTCCGGCCAGAGCCGCTGGCGTCAGCGCGTCGCAACGGGCGCGATTGTCGCGCTGATCGTGGGCGCCGCCATTTTGATCCTGGCCTTTCAGCCCGTTCAGGAACACCCCACCACCAATCGGGAATATGGCCTGTTGGCCACCATCGTCCTGCTGCATTTTGCGCTCTGCCGTCTCACCGTCTATCTGGCCGACACCATTCCATCGCTCAGCCCATCCCTCACCGCCTCGATCCTGCCTTCCTGCTTCGGCCCGATGTTGGTGGCCGTGTTGATCCATCGGCGTCACGCCAACGTGGCCGCTTTCGTTTGCAGCTTCCTTCTTGCGGTCATCACGCAGTTTAACTTTGCCGTGATGCTTTCCTCGCTGATTTCGGCCGTGATCGGCGTTCATTTTTTGAGTCCGCTGAGACGCCGGACGAAAATTTACGAGGCGGGTTTGATGGCCGGAATCGCCGCCGCAATGGTTAATATCATTTTCGGCTTCATGTGGGATGTGCCATGGGAAGTGATGGGCTGGCAGGGCGGCATGGCGGTCGC
>JACQHZ010000108.1 GCA_016198745.1 Verrucomicrobiota bacterium | reverse complement strand
GTTCAGAGTTCAGCGGTTCAGGGTTAAAGGATTTGAACCTGAAAACGGGCAACCGTTGAACCGTGAACCTGGAACTTTTGAACCATGCCCGATTTACCGGTTGGCGGTGCGAAATTCGACCTTGTTCAGAATCTTGAGTTGATACGCAGTGAACGAAAGCAGGAGGACTCCCAGAACCCATGCCATCGCGGTTGCGTGGCCGAACTGGAGGTAGAGAAAGCTGCGCTGCCAGATTTCATAGCCCACCACGTGCGTGGCGAGGTTGGGACCGCCGCCCGTCATTGCCAGCACCGCGTCACCGGACTTGAATCCGTAAATCGTCGCCCCGACGGCGTTGATGACCAGCAGCGGCTTGAGATAGGGAAGCACGATATAACGCAATTTCCCGAAAAAGGATGCCCCATCAATGTCCGATGCCTCATAAAGTTCGTCTGGAATTCCCTTGAGCGCCGCCAGATAGATGATGCAGCCGGGACCGAGGTGCGCCCACGCCAGCGGAAAAGCGATGCAAAACATGGCCATCTTCGGGTCGTTATGCCATTTCTGGGGCGGCAGATGAACGAGCGCCAGGATTTTGTTCAGAATCCCGTCCGGCGACGGATCGTAGATCGCCCGCCACATGAAAAGGATGACGATGCCGGAGACAACCGCCGGCAGATAGAAAAGGACGCGGAAAAAGATTTTGCCGACCGGGATTTCCTGGAGCATCACCGCGAGCAGGACCGGCGGCAAAAAACCCATCGTCATCCAGAGCGCGCAGAAGTAAAAGGCGTTCTTCAGCGAAAGCCAGAAGCGACCGTCGAAAAGCACGTCCGCGAAATTGTTGATGCCGACCCACGGCGATCCGCCCATGACGTTGTAATTCTGGAAAGCCATGAGCGATCCGCGCAGCAGCGGGTAGTATTGCCACATCAGGATCAGAAGCAGAGCGGGCGCGATGAGAACCTTTGCGGCCCGGCCCCGATGTTCCGAGGCGGTTTCAGCCGCCGGCGGGCGCCCTTGTTCCATCCATGCGAAAATCCGACGGACGAGAAAGGCGAAGGAAACAACCACCGCCAGCGCGATGGCCGCCGCCGCCCAGTTCCGTTTCTTCCGGACAGGCTCCGGGATCACGCCGATCATCTTCTCATTCGTTTCCCTGACCGCGTTGGAAAGGAATTCCTGGATCATGGCCCGTTTCTGCTCGTGCGGCACGCCTGTGAAATCGTGAAAATAGATATGCTCCATGGGTTTGGTCATGAAGGTATAGACATACTGGCAGTTTTTTCCGTAGGGTTCCGGTGTTCCCTGCAACAGGGCGGTTTCATAGGCCTCCTCAAGCCCCGGCAGTGTGAGCTTGGCCAGTTCCGGATACCCGTATTGCCTCAGCCACTTGGGGCTGAGCATCCGCCACGCGCCCTGCTCCACAAGCGTTTGGGTGAAGATTTGCCGCGCCTCCGGACCGTCCATGAATCGGATATAGGACCAGGCGGCGTCGCGCACCCGCTTGTCTTTCTGGCCGGCAAAAATTCCGGACATGGCGCAGTTGACTTCCGAGCTGGCCTTGCCGGTGGGACCTGTCGGGACCGGACCGATCCCGATCAATTGCGGATCGAAAGTTCCAAGCTGTCCGCCGCGCAACGAGACAAACATCATCGCCACCCGGCCGTCCGTCCATTTGAGGTTGGCGTCAGACCCCCGATAGGAAAGCGATCCGGTCTTGCCGTTTCGCGTCACCTGCTCCTTCTGGAGATCATCAATGAATTCAAAGGCGGTGACCGCCTCCGGACTGTCGAAGGCGGCGCGCCATTCCCCGTTGGGCAATTGCCTGACCGCCTGCGCTCCGGCGCTGCAAAGGTAGGAATACATCCCGAACGACGCATGCGGTCCCGTGAGAAAGGCCAATCCGTAAATCCCCTTCGACGGGTCCGCCACGCGACGCGCAAACTCGCGCAATTCATCCCAGTTTCGCGGCGGGCGGTCCGGGTCCAATCCGGCTGCAGCGAACAAGTCCCGGCGGTACATCAAAACCTTCGCGATGACCAGATTGGGAAAAGCCCAGTAGTGTTTTCCGCCCGCGCCTTCCCGGTGGATTACGGGCATCACGGGTCCCGGCACCCGATCCGCGATCTCCTCCGGACTCATCTGCGCCACATATTCATCAAGTGGATGAAGAAACCCGCGCTGAATATAAGTCTCCGATTGTCGAAAATTGACGTAGATGATGTCCGGAGATGTGCCGCCGGCAATCGCCATCAGCGGCGCCGCATCCTGCACGTCGCCTTCGATCTGGAGCGCCGTGGAGCTTTCCAGCCGGATGTGCGGGTGCAGTTGCCGGAACCGCTCGAAAATCCGATAGGCAGCGACCGCCTCCGGCGACACGCCCCGCTTGCTGGGTAGCGAGAACACCTTCACGGTCACCGGCCTTTCCTCGCCGTCAGCCGCCGGCAACAAACCGGCCGTGCCCGCCGCAAACACGAGCGCGCACAACATCACCGTGCTCCAGTTGAAAAGGCGGATGGGTGGGTTCATGAGGCTTCTACTCTTGCGCGTGCGAACGCATTTTTCCAACTGAAAAAGCAGTTCTGAGGAATACTCGGTCCCAGGCGGGGGGTAGTTGTAACCAACGAACTTGTCCCCCTCTGAGGGGGGATGTAGCGGCGTCCCGCCGTGGCGGGATGAAGCGCCGTGGGGGGATGCGCTTCACCTGTCTGCCGACAGGCAGGTGGAATCGCCGCTACAACATCAGAGAAATCTTCGCAGGAAACCAAGGTTTCGAACAGTAGTAGTATTGAGGGGTGGGGGATGCCGTGGGAACTTTCCTTTCCCAAAGCTGTCCCATGAAATGTGGATGCGGGGATGAGGATGTTCCTCATCGCTTTCTTGGGATGGCATGGGAGGGAACCCGGTCCATGACGAAACGAGTCATACAACAAATGTGTGACACGTGTCACACAAACGTTGGGAGTCGGTGAGGAAATGGGGATCCAGCGCGGGCGGGACGGCGGATCCTTGTCGGGTGCTCATGCTGCGGCGTCATCCGCGAGAACAAGGGCGAAGTCGCAATCATCTTTCGCAGCATGCCCATGCCCCGGGCCCACGGTTGCGGCGCGGCGGGACAAATGACGCCCTGGAAGTGGAATCCGAATGGTTTTGGAGAGCAAGCCCTTCCCGGTCGTCCCGATGCATCGGGACTCCTTCATTCTCCCCATCCTGTTTTCCGCTCTTGCCATCTCATGGATTGCAGATTACATATATTCCATGAGCGTGGAGGAACTGAAAAAAGAGATCGTTGGACTCTCAACGAGGGAACAAGCGGAGGTTTCCGCTTTCCTTTTTCATCTTCGACACGCTTCCGAGTTTGATTATCAAGCAGCCATCCAGCGGCGCCTGGAAGACAAGGACCCATCCCACTGGCTGACGCCTGACGAATTTGAGCGGCGGTTAGGCCAAAACTAAACCGCTCATGCAGAGATTTGAGGTCTTCCTTCATCTCGAGCAACGTTGCGCGCCGCCCCCGAAGGACGGTCTGCGATGCAACGAATCTCGGACTGACCCCGGATTCGGATTTGCTCGCCGCGGCGCGTCTGAGCGCATCTCCGATTTGACTTGCGCGTGTTTTCATGGGAGAGTTCGCTAATGAGCGCGATCGAAGTCATCGAGCAGATCAAGGCATTGCCGAAAACGGAGTGTGCGCGGGTGATCGAGTACGTTCACCGGCTTGAAGCGGCGCGCCGGCAGAGACGGGGTCGCCCACAGGACCTCGACATCATCAACCGGCGCGCGCATCGGCTGAACCGCGAGGCGACGGATGTGTTGAATTATCAGGTTGCCCTGTGAAACGCGGCGACCTTTATCGCGTCATCCATCCGTCCGCACGCGATCCCAAACGCTCCAGGGTGTTTGTCGTGGTCAGCCGTCAGACCCTGATTGTTTCGCGCTTTTCCACCGTGATTTGCGCTCCCATTTACTCCGCTCATGATGGTTTGTCCACGCAGGTGGCTGTGGATGAAGAAGTCGGATTGAAACATGCCAGCAGCATCCACTGTGACGAGTTGGTCAGCCTTCCCAAGTCCATGCTGACAAATTACATCGGGTCTCTGTCGCCTGAGAAAACCCGCGCCTTGAACCAGGCATTGCGAATCGCATTGGGTATTGTGGAATGAGAGTTTCATCGGTCCCTGAAGTGACGGTCTGAAGGCGTTGACGGACACTTTTGTCGCGCATTCCGAAAAGCGTTCGCGGGAAAATTTTCGTGACAACGCTCGATTTATCGCTCATGGACAGGGTATGAGCACGCTGGCGATTCATGGCGGGAAACCTGTTCGGACGGCGCCCTGGCCCAAATGGCCGGTGGTTGGAAAATCGGAAGAGAAGGCGATCCTTGCGGTGTTGCGCTCCGGAAAATGGTGGCGTTTCTCTTATGGCCAGGGGGTCGAACTTCAGGAGAACGAAGCGAAACTCCAGAGCACCGTCGCCCGCTTCCAGAGGGCCTTCGCGCGAATGCACGGTTGCGCCTACGGCGTTTGCGCGGCCAACGGAACCGCCACCCTGGAGATCGCGTTGCGCGCCATCGGCCTCCAACCGGGCGACGAGGTTATTGTGCCCGCTTATACGTTCATTGCGACCGCCTCCGCCGTCCTGACGGTGGGCGGCGTGCCCATCTTTGGCGATATCGAGCCGGACACCTACAATCTGGACCCCGCGCGCATCGAGGAGGCAATCACCTCCCGGACACGCGCGATCATTCCCGTTCATTTCGGCGGCCAACCGTGCGCGATGAATGAGATCAACGAAATCGCCCGGAAACATTCGCTGGCCGTCATCGAGGACGCCGCGCACGCGCACGGCGCCTCCTATCAAAAACGAATGTGCGGTTCCCTGGGAGCGTGCGGCTCTTTTTCGTTTCAAAATTCCAAGAACATGACGGCGGGCGAGGGGGGCATTCTCACCACCAACGACGTTGCGCTGGCGGAGAAGTTCGAATCATTGGTCTGGGGCGGACGCAAGAAAGGCGAACCCTGGTACCGGCACTATGTGTTGGCGGGCAACCATCGGCTCACGGAATTCCAGGGCGCCATTCTCATCGCGCAACTGGCGCGCTTGAAAAGCCAGACTCGCAGGCGGATGCAAAACGCCGCGCATTTGGACAAACTCCTCAGCCAAATCGAAGGAATCCGGCCCCTGGCCCGTCGGCCGGAAACCACCGCGCATTCCCATCACCTCTACATGCTCCGGTATGACGCGAGGGCGTTCAAGGGGCTTCCTAAGGAAAAGTTCGTCCAGGCGATGGCAGCGGAAGGCGTCTCCGGCATATCGAGCGGTTATGGCACGCCCCTCTATAAAAACCCGATGTTCATCGAAAAACGGTTTTTCAACGGACCGTTTCCAGTGGTGCCGGGGATTTGTGATCGCGAGATCAATTACGCGGATTTCGCCGCCGCCTGTCCCGTCAGCGAAAGGGCCTGCGCGACGGAGGCGGTGTGGCTGTCGCAATCCATGTTCCTTGCCGGAAAAAAGGACATGGAAGACATCGCCGCCGCCGTCCGCAAAATCCAGAGAGAGAGTGGAAAAACCGGTTGATCTTAACCCGGATATTTCAGTGCGCCGCGAGGGGGCGCACTGAAATATGCGGG
>JACQHZ010000107.1 GCA_016198745.1 Verrucomicrobiota bacterium | reverse complement strand
GCAGGACAAAATTGTTGGTGTAGGGGCGTTCAAAGCCGAAAGCATTCGGTTCCCCGAAATCAATCGGGGTTGAACGCCCCTACGGTAAACATCACGATGCGCCCAACAATTTTGTCGCATCCCCTCCGATGATCACTCGAATCTTTTTCTCGCTTTTTTGCTCCAACAAAGTCCATTTGCATGAGGGCTTCCGCGTTTTGGATGGGACGCGGCCGACGCGCAAGGTGACGGCGCCCATGGGAGTGAGGATGGTTCCTTCCATTTCGTTGCGCGCCTGGGACGGAACCGGATGGATGTGAAGTGCGCCCCGCCGCCATTGCGCATTCCAGGAGTGCGCCTGGGCGTACGGGAGATGCTGCAAGGTCTTGCTGAAGATGTGATATTCGCCCTTCTGCGGCGGTTCGTTGTCCCACTTGGTTTCATAAAACCGAAGCCAGGCGTCAAAGTAGGCGGGTTTCCCCGTGTGGCGCGTCAGGAAATTCAGCGCCCGCGCCTTGTGGCCGTGCGCGTAAGGGCGCGACGTCGGCAGCTTTCCCTCACGCGGGTCCTGGCGGAACGCCAACCAGGGGTCAAATTTGGCGTCGCCGTACGCCACCTGGTAAGGCCACCAGACGCTGCCGTCCTCATGAGAGCTCTCCCGCATCAGGAAATCGCCGTAACGGATGAGCGATTGCCAGAGTTCCGGGTCTTGCGGGTTCCGCTCCAGATAATCAATCACCGGATCATTGGCGAGATTCGCCATCCAGGGCTTGACCGGCAAATGGCTTGCGCCGTGAATACCGGTGCCGCTGCCCTGGTCCCGGTAAGAGCCGTCGGATTGCTGACACTGAATGAGCCGACCGATTGCTTCGCGCGCCATGCGGCGGTAATCCTCTTTTCCAGTGTAATCCCAGAGGAAGATCAGACTGCGAATGCTGGCGCCGTCGCGGCCGTACGCGTAACGCGGCCAGGCATGGCGATCCATCCAGTACCAGTGCGACGAAGCCGATTCAGCGCATTCCAACAAATACGGGTCGCCGGTTTCGAGATGGCCAAACAACATGCCATTGGTGCGAAAGAGAGGCGGCGCAATCGAGCCATCAAGCGGATAGTCGTGCATCCGGATGGTCTCCGTCGAATGGTCAAACGCAATGTCCGCCATGTAATAAGCGTCGCGAACGGCGCGCCGCCAGTGCTCCGGATTGCCCGTTCTGTAAAAATGACGGAACTCCGCGTAAGGCGTTTCGCCCTCCCATGAGCGGCCCATGAAGTTCTCATCGAATCTCCCGCGATGCTCCTCTCCGATGATTTCATACGTCTGATGGATGCGCTGATCCCATCCGTCATGAACCGGTAGAACATGGTCGGGCCACAACTCGCCGCTGAACGCGTACCACCATTCGGGAACAACAAGACGGCTGATTGTCGGCGCGACGTTGCTGAGGCTGAACGCGAATCGAACAGTGCGCGCGATCCCCTTTGGAAATCTTTTTTCGGAAGCGCGAACCAGAAAGTCATCATCCCGCAGCCGATGCGCATGATCGCCTTCGATCTCCACGCCTTCGTAGGGATGATAAAGAATGAGGCCGTCCTGGCTGCGCAACCGGCCGGGATGCTGCGCGCTGACCAGGGGCGCGGCATCCGCAAAATTGAGCGCGACGTCGCCGATGGAAAATTCGGTCTTCGTTCCATCGAGCGATTGCTGGATCGAGGGCGCGTCTTTCACGGAAAACCCGATGACCGGCGTAAGGTCGTTTTGTTCGCGGCCTTCGTCAAACCGGTGATTGTTGACATGCCGACAGGCTGCTTGGACCACGCCGTTGGCGAAACAAAGGACGAATGCCTCGGCGAGCAACCAGTTCTGTCGGTGAAGCCAGGGGCTTCGGATGATCGCCCGATTCGGCTCCAGGTCGCGCTTGGGAACGACGTCTTCCATCTTCAAGGAAACGGTTTCGATGCAGCCGCCCACGCGGTAGGCGGCGACCAACGGTCCCGACCACAGTTTCTCCAGGCGCAGCCATTCCCACCAGTGCAGTTCGTTTTTCCAAAGAGAGCCGATTCGCAGGCCGAAGGTGCGGTCACCGCATTCAAATCGCAGCTCGCCGATTTCGTGCGGGAGCATGGCCTCATAATCCGCGGACACAATTGCAGCGCTTACGGCAACCGCCGGGGCGCGGGACCGTCGGCGCAGCGGAGTTCCCAGGCGAAATTCCGGGGGCAACGGTCCGTCCGACAGCCCGAAGATGAGCCGGCGGCGCGGCGCGCGCGCGGTTCCGCTTTGCGAATCCGGCCACCAGGCGATATCAACCCCCTGGGTGGCGATTCCCGCGAGGCCGGGCGGCAACGTGGCGTTCATGGGCACGGGCAGGCTGGCCATGACGATCTGCGCAAGATCGTTTTGTTCAGGATTGGAGAGTCGCAAAAGAGAGGCGGTTTGGGAGTCCAAAGGCGGAAGGCGATTCATTTGGAGCGCATTCGAATCCAAAAGGAGCAGAAGTCAAGGATGAAGGCTGCTTGAACACGAGGCGGCACACGAGCGGCTCTTCCCACGGAACCCGAATTTCAAAGCGCACGCGTCATTTCAGCTTGCCGAACAATCCCTCGCTCACCACACTACTGTCCGTTGATGAGGCTGACATGTCACTCGAAACAACCGTCACGAACTTGCAATTATCCAGGTGATCCCCTTTTGTTGTCATTCCCGTCCCGCCACGGCGGGACGGGAATGACCTGATTAGTTACAGGGACTTGTGAAATATCCGGGTTAGAATCACACCACCCGGTTGCGCGCCTCGCCCCGCAGGAACGTTTCAATGTTGGCAACCGCCTCGCGCAATAAACGCGCGCGCGCTTCCCGGCTGGTCCAGGCGCTGTGGGGCGTGATCATCAGATTTGGCAGGTGCAGACCAATCAACGGGTGATCCGGCGGCGGCGGCTCCTCCGCCAGCACGTCCAGCCCCGCCCCGCCCAATCTTCCCGATAAGAGCGCATCTTTCAGGGCGGTTTCATCCACCAGATCGCCGCGCCCAGTGTTGA
This sequence comes from Verrucomicrobiota bacterium, assembly GCA_016198745.1. Taxonomy (GTDB): domain Bacteria; phylum Verrucomicrobiota; class Verrucomicrobiia; order JABWAM01; family JABWAM01; genus JACQHZ01. The sequence continues at coordinate 11,324 of JACQHZ010000107.1, read as the reverse complement.
CCAGAAAGGCGCCGGCTTTCATCCAGGATAAACTTCGTGCGTTGATGATATGCCGCGTCTCTTCGGTAAGCGGACAATGCAGGGAAATGACGTCGCTCACCGCGAACAGTTCTTGCAACGGAAGGCGAGGGAAGTCAGAAGTTCCCCCGGTCGGATGTTTCGCGCCCGCCCGCGCCCAGGCGCGCACGGTCATCCCAAAGGCCGTCGCCAACCGTCCCACCTCGGCGCCGATGCGTCCCGTGCCTGCCAACCCCAGGCTCTTGCCCGACAATTCAATCACCGGATAATCCATTCGCGTGAAGATGGGGGATTTCGTCCATTCCATCGGCTCGCGGACCAGGCGATGCATCTGGGTCGCCCAATTCAAAATGAACGCCAGGGCATGCTGCGCCACGGTTTGCGTGCCGTAACCGGTTACATTTGCGACCGCAATGCCCTTTTGACGCGCTGCCGCCAAATCCACGTTGTTGGTGCCGGTGGCGCAGACGGCGATCAATCGAAGCTTGCAGGCGTCAACGAGGATGTCGGCATCCACAACGGCCTTGTTCGTCAGGACGACCTCCGCCCCCGCAATCCGCGCGCGCGTTTCTTCGCGCGTTGATCGGGGATAAAAGATCACATCCCCGAGACGTTTCAACGGCTCGAGATCAAGGTCGTTTCGGTCCAGCGTCAGGGTGTCGAGAAAAACAATGAGAGGCGACGGCATAAAATAACACGCTCATGGAGGGGGAATCTGGCGGCGCAGGTTCGCATCCAGCGCCTGATCGGTTCTGAAATCAACTTCCAATGTCGGACGTTTCCGGATGATCCGCCCCAGTGTTTCCATTGCGATCCCAGTCTGCGGCTCAAACCGGTCGCTCGCCGCATAGCGCGTCATGCTTTCCAGGAGATGCATTGCCCCCGGATCCCGAGGATTCAGGTTCAACGAGCAAATGAGCAGCCGTCCCGCGCCTGCCTTGAACTCCGCCAGCGCGGCTTGTTTGACGATGATTTTGAAGGAACTGACGACCTCCAGAATCGGGTCGAAAGGCAGGGACCGGTCGTCAAAGACAATCGCGCGCCCGCCCTCGAGCATCGAATAAAATTGCCAGTCGCAGAAACCTTCATGCGGGAACCGGTTCATCAACGGATGATCCCGGATCACCGTCGCCAGATTGCCGCGGACACGTCCTGCCACTGCCATTTGAAAGCTTGTCGGAAGAGACGGCAGATTCCCGTCGCCAAGCAGGAGGACGCGCCCGCCGGTCTTGAGGAACCGCAGAATCGAATCCGTCAGCGCAGAAACCAGACGGATGGTTGTTTGCCCGCTCCAGATTTTCCGCGTGCCGAAACCCGCTTCGTGAAATCGTTTTCGAAGCACCGGGTCCGCCGCCACGGGCGTCTCGATCTTTGTGACGCGCGGGAACGTCCAGAAATGCCATTCGTTATCGAGGCGATATTGGCGGTCAGACCATTCCACGTGAAGCGTCAGCCGGGTTGGCGTTGGCGCAGGCGGCATCCGGAATCGGATCAGGCCAAGATCGCGAACTTCGCCGGGGTGAACGGTCCGCGTTTTCCATCCGCCTTGTTCCAGGATCCGGCCATCGCCGGAGATCACGCGCCAAGAGATCGTTCCCTGGCGCGCCTCGTTTTTCCCGAAATACGATGCCCGCAGCATCGCGTGGAAAGGCGCGCCGGCAAGATAATTTCGGTGGTTGTCGTGATCCAACAGCAATACGCTTTCGCCGTTGTATCTTCGGACATCCGCCGCGGATTCGCCGGGTTTGAGTTCGTAAAATTCATTCAGGATGCCGCAGGGATAACCGCAACGATGCCAGTGATGATCGGTTGCGCCCAGAAAATCGTAGCCGGCCACGAGGCGGCAATGCCGCGCCGTTTCAATCGCATGTTTGCGCAAAATCCGCATCCAGGCGCATGAATTTCGATAATAGAGGGGCGCGTTGCGGAGCAATCCGGCCCGCTGCAGATTGCGCCGCGCGGCGGCAAACAAACCCGTCCCGATGCGGGTTCCCTCGTAGCGATGTTCAAGGTCAAGATTCAGGTAGTTGCCGTGAATCCCCACTTCGTGCGAGAGACACGGACGTTGGTACGGTTTGAGACGCCGGTCGATTTCGCGCCGGTCGCCTTCATGGGAGGTGTAACTGAGTTGACCCCAGGTGTACTGGCCGAAGACATCCGAAAATTCCCGCAGTTTCGCGAGACGCCGGGGATTGTGCGGGTAAGGTTTCGCCACAAAACCGTCGCCGTCTTCCGAAACGCCGCCCCACGTGTACTCGATTCCGCGCAGCGCCTCCTGCGGATTGAAAAGCGCGTCCAGCGCCAGATTCCGGCACAGGCCGGCCATCGCGCGCAACGTTTCGATTTTGGCTTCATCCAGCAATTCCTCATTGCCGCAACAGTAGATGACTGCCGATGGATGTTTCCGACAGTGCAGCAGGATGTCCTTCCATTCCTGCTCGCCGAAACCGCAGGGCGGCTCGATCTGAACCAGCATGCCGAGTTCGTCGGCGGCGATCAGGTGCTCCTCCGAAGGCGTCCAGGTGTGGAACCGCAGCCAGTTGAATCCCAATTCCTTGAGAACCCGGATTTGCGAGCGATAGACGGCGATGTCGGAAGGAGGCGTGCACGTGAGCGGGAAGTAGGCGTGCTCGGTCGCACCGCGCAGGAAGACCGGCCTGCCGTTGAGCCGCAGCTCCGTGCCGCAGCGCTCCAGCGCGCGCAATCCGAACGGCTGTGTGACGCGATCCAGGATGGTTCCGCGTTCCACGAGGCTGACCTCGATCTGATAAAGTTTCGGGACATGATCCGACCATGGCATCAGGCCGGCAGCGGAGGTTTTCCAGGTGGTCTGGTCGCCGGCAATTTCGCCCTGGAGGATGATCCGGTTCTCGTCGCGGACCGCGTAGCGCAGTTTCGCGCGGGTTTCATCGCCGAGCGACACCTGCCAGAGAAGTTTCCGGTGATGATCGAGACCGCGGACATAGATGCTTTTGATTTGTTGCCGGCCCGTGATCTTAAGATGAACGGGACGCTGGATGCCGCCGCCATAGCCGGCGTAACCGCGAATCACGCAGCCGATTCGATCCCGCCGGGTGTTGGCCACCGCGATGATAATCTCATTCTGGCCGCGCGGACGGAGCAGGGGATCCATCCGAATCTCAAAGGGAGTCGAGTGGCCGAGATGATGCCCCGCGAACGCGCCATTGATCCAGACCCATGCCTCCAGCATCACGCCGCCCACGTGGAGCGTCGCCGTTTGGGGTTCTTTCGCAGGCGGAAGCGTGAAGGTTTGGCGATACCATCCCACGCCGACCAGGTAGGGGAGCGATGCGTCGGGCGGATTTTCACCCATCGGGAACTCGATCGGACGAAAGTCGGGATTGAACCGCGCCCGTTTCCAGAATTTGCTCGCGCGCAGACGCGGCAGATGATCGTCCCAGTAGCCGGGCACGGGCATTGTGGCGGAAAATTCCGGAGGCAGGACCGGCGGGTCACCGGAACCTGGTTCCGCGGTGTAGGCAAACTCCCACTCGCCATCGAGCCTCAAAACCAGCGGGGGTTGGATTGTCTGGATCGCACGCATCAGGCATTGCTTATGCCATGCGTTTCCCGTTGCGTCCAGACCAAGGGCATCCGCTTTGGGGCATGGTTCAAAGTCCACGGGTTCCGGCTGAGGCGGAAACCGTTGAACCATGCCCATTTTTCAATGGGCTGAGCGAAAAGACTGCACCGGGTGCGACCGTTTTCAATTTACCGGATTGGTGGAACGATCGTTCCATACTACCAACCTTTGGAATCTTGTTTTCCGGAGAAGATTTCTCGGTTGTTGTAGCTGCGCTTCTACCTGCCTGTCGGCAGACAGGTGAAGCGCAGCCCTTCCACGGCGCTTCACAGAAGCGCCGCTACATTCCCCCTCAGAGGGGGGACAAGTTCGTTGGTTGCTGCTACGCCGCGCTGTGAAACCTCCTTCTGTTCTCAGTCTTCAGGTCGTCGGGATTGGTATGCCTGTTCTACCGCGCCTCCCAGCTTGCGCTATCCGATGCGCTGCTGATTTTGTCTTTCACGGTCACGCCCCACTTGCCGCACTTGGCACCCACGGGCCAATCCATGGCAAAGACATACACTCCTTGCTCCGCCACCCGCACCCCAGAGATATCGTCGCGCATCAGGCCGTCTGGATCTTTCACCGCAAGTTCAAACGGCAGCGTGCTGCGCACCGGCTGGTCATCGGCGCCCAGGAGCCGCACCGCCAGCATGAACTTTCGTCCCGCTTCCATCGGCCCCGTAACGCTCACTTCAATCCTGGCCGGCGCCTTCGGCATCAGGGCGAAGGCCCGCCCCCACCGGTCCGGGCAGGATACCTCAAACGTCAGCTTCCCATCCTTCACCTCGAACGGCGCCTTTTCGCCTGTCACAATGTCGGCCAACGTGTCCTTCGCTTCCGCCTCATCGCCGCAGGCATACACGCGCGTTTTGGCGGCGGCCTTGTTTCCGTTGAACACCATGAAAATCCGCCCTTCGCCGCGTTTGGGCAGGAAGGTGATCGCGCTGAAATCGCCGTCGTCCGGTTTCGAAATCAAGCGGGTTTTCTTTTCCAATACATAACTCAAGAGTTTCAGTTTCGGGTGCGCATTCTCCGTTTTTAGCCCCGCCAGCGGCATGCCCAAAACAATGACATCACCCCGCCCCACCGCGCCTCGCACGCAGGCGGGTTGGTTGTCGGGGAAGGTAAAGAGAATCTCCGATCCCTCCTTGGCGCTGAGCGCGTTGCCACGGCTGAATATCTCCGGTTTGGACATGCGCGTGTCGGAGTAATCCGTGGACACGGCGCGTTCCGCGCTTACCCCGGCGGGAAGGGCGCCATACAACGTCTCCGTCGGTTGGTTGTTCTCATTCAGGCGGCCGGAGTCGGTGGTGACGAACAAGGTTCCGCCACTTTCAACAAAGCGCCGGATTTCGCGCAGGGTGCGCTCTTCCACCTGACGCGCATAGGCCAGGACCAGAATATCGTAATTTCGCAGATCGCCGCGTCGGATTTGCTCGTCAAACAAAAAATCCACATGCCCGAACGTCCGCCGGAGCAGATCGAATTCCGCCTGGACGGCATAGGTAAGCGGCAGATATTGATCGGAAGTCCCGGTCATCTTCAGGTAATCGGCGTTGAAGTCCTTGCCCATGGAGAGCCACAGGTGCGCGGTGTGGGGATAGAGCAGGGCCACTCGCGCCCGGGCGCGATCATAGTGGTTGAGCGTCCGTCCGATGCGCGCGGCGTCGGCCGTTGTCTTTCGCGCTATCTCGGCAAATTTCGGGTCTTGCCGTCCGTTCTTCTCGAAGCTGGCGCACTCGTAGGCAAAGACCGAAAAACGCCGCGCCCCGGCGGTGAGCGCGGCAAAAACCTGTTCCGGAAATTCCTCGTAATACGACTTGCCGAGTTGACCGCCCATGAAATCGGGGCGAGCGAGTCGGCCGAAATCCGTGCCGGACCACGCGATGGCCATGCTGCAAAGCGACTTCAAGTAAAGTTTTGATTCACCGTACCAGTATTCGTCCGGCGAAGTGGCGCCAAGGGACGACAGGGTTCCCGGCACGTCGGCCAGACAGGAGGAATGCCCGCAGAAAGAGTTGGGCGTCATGACGCTTTCCATGCTCCAGGCCGGGTTGTAGGCATTGCTGACCGCGCGCGCAAACCAGACGAAATCCGATGCCAGCTTGAGGCGATAGTTCAAGAACGGATAGGCGCCGTCGTCCTGTCCCTTGGCGGGCGCCTTGCGCCCGGTGGCGGTCTCGAAGCTTTTTCGCACGCGGTCCGAGACCGGATACGAGCCCCCGATGATCTCGTCCGCCGCCGCATAACCGTCGGTCAGCGGCTTGCGCCCCTGAATTTTCTTGTCGAAGATTTCCAGCCAGAACCGGGCGTGCGGCAGATATGACTTGCCGGGATAACCCATGTCGGGATGCGCAAGTTTCGTAAAGGGGTTGACTTGGCCGGGTTGAACGCCCGTATAACCGGGGTTTACGATTCCGTAGAGATTCGGATAAAAAACCGGCGTCACACGCAATCCCGCCTCCTGAAAACGGGACTCGGCGCGGCCTTCATTCCAGAGCCGATACACCCCTTGGTAACCGGCATAGATGTCTCCGCCTAACCAGAAGATGCCATCGAAGCCGATGGACTTGAGTTCGGCTGCAATCCGCTTTGCGTCGGTTTCCCCCTGGTAGGCGCAGTCCACAAGTGCCTTGAAGTTGAACTCATCCTCCGCCAGCAGGGGAAGCGCAACCGAAAATGGCGCGGTTGCCGTGTCCACCACCGTCCCGCTTTTGCGCAGTTCCAGCCGGAGCGTGTAGCGGCCGCGGTCCAGATGCGGCAACGGAATCTGGAATTCATCGTCCGCCTTCGCGAGGACGAAATGCCCCGCCGTCAGGGCGCTGACGTTCGGTCCCTCGATGAAGGCCCAGAGGTCATAGGCGTATTCGGTGCGGCCCTCGATTAGCGGTTTTAGGCGCAACATCGCGCCGGGCCGAAAGATATCGCCCAGGTTGTCGCCGATGATATCCACGATCAGGGCAGTATCCTTCTTGGGCGGCAACGCCGGAACCGGCGCCGCGTGGGACCCGGGACGTCCCACGGCATATTGCACCAGGTTATCCCAGAAGACCGGATAATACGCCGACATGAAAAAGTCGGTGCGAAAACATGAAACCGGGAGCATGGTGGCCTTATGCGCGTACTCGCCTTGAATTTGAATCACGCGCCCCTGGCCGGCCTTTCGTTCCGCAATGAACGGCAGGCCGCCCGCGCTGGCAATGAGGGTTGCGCCTTCAGTCAGTTTGACCTCGCGGGTCCTCGCAGTGAGCTTCACCGTTTCCAAAGGAATCCCATTGAAAAGGGCATGGTTTTCGGCCGTCGGATCCAGCGGCCGGACCATATCGGTCCCGTCCGGCTTCGTGGGCAGGTATTCCCCCAGCGCCGACTTGAACCAGGCGTCTTCAGGAGTGTGTTTCCAGCCGGTCATGGGTCCCATGAGAATCAGGGAGCCGCCCTCCAGGACATACCGGCGCAGGTCCTGAAGCTGTTTGTCGGCGAAATGCGTTGCGGGCACGTCGGTGAGGACCACCAGGTCATTCCGGGCCAGATCCCGATATTGCCGCGGCCAGTTCAGCATCGAGTCATTGAACGTCTCGCGAATTTCCACATTCTCCTTCCCCAGCGCGCGGTCCAACTGCACGTGCGGCTCGAAGATCGCCGCCAAACCGAAGGAGTGCCCCCAGCAGCCGATCAGGGCGCGCACGGGACCTTCCCGCTTGACTGATTCAACCGGAGCGGAGGCGACAGGTTTGCCGAAAAACACCTCCGCAAATCGGTCGATGATGTGGAAACCGCCCGCGCCCGTTGGCGCGAGGGCGCTCCACTCGCGGTCTCCAATTTGCCGGGTGCGATTGACGTTAAGCCGCCAGCAGGCGCCCTCCGCCGGCTTCTTGATACCGAGTTCCGCGAAAGAAATGCTCGCCTCGGTCGTCCATCCGTTCTTGCCAATGACGCTGGCGCAGTTCCATTTGGGACGCCACGCGGTGTCGGCCTTAAACGTTCCCGCCCCCGTGGAAACGCATCGGGCGTTGAAGCGCGTAGCGGCCGGGTTCCAGGCGAGTTGAACGTACTCGTTGCCTTCCTCGCTCGGACAGATGAACCATTCGATCACCTCGCCCTTCCACAAGTCGGGACCATTGACCTCCGCCTTCGGCGCGGCCATTTTCTCCGGCGTCGGCTCGTCCAGCCATAACGCCACGTAAAGATTCTGGTCGTCATAACACAGCGCCACCGACCCGCTTACTTTGAGTTCTCCGCCGGCGTAATGCCGCAATGGAAGTTTCGTGGTATTCTGCCAGCACGATTCCTCCAACAAGCCGTCAATCACCGGCGGTTGCGCGGCCCGCTTGAGGATCAGCGGCGTCTCTCCATGGCAAAAAGCGACTGACCCAACAAACGCGAGGTTGACGAGAAACCGCAGGAATGAATTTTGGTTCATGAGTTGTCAGACAAGTTGTCACGTCACGGTTGCGGCAGCCCCTTGAAGGCATTGTCCATCAACTCATCCGCCTGCCTGGCCAGCGCAGCCAACGCATCCGTAGCCGCTTTGATGGACATGACCTCAAAATCGCAAATCATGAATCTCAGTTCAGTCTGGCCGGATTCAGCGAGAAATTCCGGTTCAATCGCATAATTGCTTCGATGAACAACCTGCGCTTTTTCAATGCCTGCTTTTTTGAAAACAAGTCCCAACTGATGCGCCTGGTTGCCGCTCGAATTCATACGGTGATCCGTCAGAAGGAGCCAAGGCGCCTTTTCAAGTTCCAGAGGAACCGTGTGATCCGTCTTGGCGGAATCAGCTCGTATCTCGGCGCCTTCGACATGCACGCAACGATCTCGCGGCTCGTCATACCCGCACGGATAACCCCGCCACCACACTTTCAACGGCATATCCGGGTCGCCATGGACGCTGAAGAAAAGTTCGCTTCGTCCCGCGAGCGCCGCTGTTCGAATGACAATTCGCGGGCCTCCAAGGTCGAATACAAGATCGTAGGCCGCGCGCGGACCGCTTTGCTGAAGAATCCTGGCCTGGCCTTCGGTCGTTGCGATGGAGAGTTCCTTTGACGAACGCAGACTGGCGTTGATGGCGCCCTGCCAATACCAACACTTGCTGGGTTCAACCAAACCGTAACCACTCGATCCATCATTGAGTTCCTTCGGATTGTCCGCGGCGGCTTCGCCCAGAAACGATTTGTATTGCAGTCGGAACCTGGCGGATTCCGTGTCAATGTCGAATGTTTTCTGCGTGTAGTCCCGGTTCCTGGCGCTGTCTTGAACGACTTTCTCATCGAACTTCAGAGTTGTCCGGGTTTGGTTGGCCCGCTCCTTGAGTTCATCCAGTTCCTTGTCCACAGGGAAAACGGCCGATTGAAATATCCATGCAAGGCCAAGGAACGTCAAAATGAAAAGACGACTTTTCATCGGATTGATCTTTCGCGCACGAAATCCGCGATGTTCATGTCATCCATTGAGTGATGGGAAAACAGCGGCGCCTCAAAAGCCAAACCAGAAATGGCCGCCTTCACCGGAGACAGTGGGATTCGCCGCCATCGTGAAACAGGGAGATAGCGGCACCCATGCCACGCGGTTGTCACAAAAGAGAACGTTGATTCCATTGCGATGGCGCGATTCGTACAGAGCATTCCAGCCCGACCATGGACGATACAGCAGGCCGAAGGGCGAGGCGCTGTTTGCGTAACCGCGCACATCGGCTGCCAAACACGTTTCACTCGGCCATGCCAACTGCGCAAATGCAACCTTCATGCTGCTCGCGCCATTGTAACTCAGCCCGCCATTCCACGGAAGACCATTGGCATTGATGCCATAAGAAGCGCCGGTCCCTTGGTCGCCATTGTTCGTCCGATCCGTGAGGTCTCTCTTGATGGAATCGGATGGGCAAACAAACGTCCGCCAATTGCCCTTCCCGCCCAGATACGAATAGATTCGCCCCCCCCATCCGGCGATGGGTCCCAGAGTTCCGTCGAATTCGTAATAACCAACGAATTGGGCCCAGCAATATGTGCCTTCCTCCCACGCAGGGATGCAACCATCGTTGTCGTTTGCATAATTGGCCGCTGCCAGACCTATCTGTCTCAGGTTGTTCATGCATTGAATACTGCGCGCGCTGTCGCGCGCCTTTTTGAGCGCGGGTGACAACAGAGCAGCCAGGATGGAAATGATGGCGATGACAACCAAGAGTTCTATTAAGGTGAATGCATGGGGCGTTGGAATGATGGAATGATGGAGTGGTGGAAAACGATGGTAGTGCCGTCTTTCAACTCTACCCATTTCTCCAACATTCCAGCATTCCATTGTTTCATGCTTTTGCATCATAAATTGTAAATCGTTCATGTTGGAATACAATTACTGGTCTCTGATAACTGATAACTTATAACTTATAACTGATGACTGGTCACTGATTATTGATTTGCCCCGCATGACCGGCGCACCACTAATTGGCAGGGGACCTTTACCAACCGGTCGGCTTCCGGGATTTCCTTGCCGCGCATCAAGTCCATCAGCATTTCCATGGCTTGCCGCACCATCCGTTCCGTCTGATGCATCACGGTCGTCAGAGGGACCATGGTGAACTCGCTCATCGGGGAGTTGTCGAAACCTGTCACCGCGATATCCTCCGGCACACGCCGCCCGGCCCCAGCCGCGGCGCAGAGGGCGCCGATGGCCAGATCGTCATTGGAGCAAAGCACCGCCTCCGGAAGCGGACTCGCTTGCAGAATCCGCTGCATCCCATCGAAGCCGCTCCGATAGGGAACCATGGAATCTGCGGGACGTTGGGAAAACTGAACGTCCGTATCCTCATATTGCAGTCCCGCATTCGTCAAGGCCGTCCGAAATCCCTTGATGCGTTCGGCTGTCGGCCAGGCCAGGTCCCCGGATCCGTCGGCCCCTGCCAGACCCAACAACCGCATCCGCCGGTAACCCAGGGCGAGCAAGTGATTCGTCAAATCCAACATTCCCTGGCATACATCGGCCCTCACCTGGGGCACATGAGACAACTCGCCCCCCGACAGCGCGACTACCGGGATTTCCGCATTCTGAAATTGACGAATCTGCGAAGGACCGATGCTCGCGTTCTGAAGAAGGACGCCCTCCACCCGCGCGTCAATCAGCGATTGGCATGCAGTCTCGGTTTCCGCGGGATAGCCGGTGGAATCGGCCACCAACGGGTGAAAACCATTCTCCCGAATCAACCGAAGCACATGGTGCGTTCGTTGAATGTTGATCTGCAAAATGCCGCTGCTCTGCAAAACCCCGATGATTCCGCTCCGGCCTTTGGCGAGAATTTGCGCATAACGATGTGGACGGTAGCCCAGGCGCTGAGCGGTTTCCAAGACGCGCTGCCTCATCTGAAGGCTCAAATGGATGCGTGAGTTGGCAGAATGATTTCCCAAGACCGCCCCCACTGCTGGTCGAGAAATACCAAGATTTTCTGCAATAGTCCGCTGAGTGATTCGCCTTGACATCATTTGTGAGTTCATTACCCGCGTAATGTCTCAGAAAAACGCTGAAATGCAAGCGATTTTTTCATAATTACGCGAGTAATCAGGACACTTGCTTCAAGGTTGGATGTGGAACCGCAGCGCGTATTTTCATGGCACGCCGACGGGGTTGGACTGGGCGGCGAATGAGAACTTTGCGACTAACCTGCATTTTTCACAAGGTGTAAAATGCACCTGGCCAAGAGGCCAGGCTGCACTTTGTGCCACAAGAACTTGCG
>JACQHZ010000099.1 GCA_016198745.1 Verrucomicrobiota bacterium | reverse complement strand
CGATCGTCCTGAAATACGAGTCGGGCAAAGTGACTTCCACGCCGGCCACCGAAATGGTGTGGTGGATCGGGGTGAAACCCTAGTATTACGTTACTACTCAGGTTCACGGTTCAGCGGTTCAACGGTTCAACGGTTAAAAAAATATGAAGAACCTGTCCCCGCGAAAGCGGGGATCGAGCACTTTGAAGATATTGAGGCATGGTCCCGCCGTGGGCGGGAGTACGCGAATTGACCCGCCTGTGTGGCCGTAGGCGTGGCGAAGGCCCGTAAATACGAAATGCCCGTAAAAAAGGTAACCGTGAACCCTTGAACCGTGAACCCGAGTAGTTACCAAACCAGGAGAAAAACATCATGCTCATTCGCGAAAACCGACCTGCCATCAACTATCTCGACTCGTATCGCGCCCATTACGGCGTGCAGGAAGACGTTGTGATCCAGCGATTGGAGCCTCTGACCGACGAAGAAGGGGCGCTCCGTTTGACACTGGCCTGTCATCGGCCCGACTTCTGCCATTTCCAGTTTTCAGCCAACGATTCACCGCTGTATTCCTCGATGGACAACACTTTTCTCATCCGCTTTGGCAAGCAACGGACCTGGAAGGGGAAGGCGCGGCCCGTGTACGACGGCGGCGCAGGTTCCACGACTTACGAGATCGCGATCACGCTCAAGACGAGTCAAGAGTACAGCGCGGGTGGCGATCAATTGCCCACGCGGTTCGACGTGCAAATCACGCCGCCGTTGGAGTGCGAATCACGGACACCTGAAAGTTGGGGCGCGCCGGCGCCCACCCAAGAGGAACGACGCTTTGCGGAAGCGACGTGGGGCAAGCATCTGAAGGGCGCCAAGACCGATTACGCGAAAGCGCAGGCGCTCGCCAAGGCGCTCTGCCACGAACTCTGGCCGCACAACGGCACTCCCCTGCCCGAGTTGCAGTACTATTCGGCGTTCGAGATGTATCGCGCCATGATGTCGGGCAAGAGCAAGGGGTTCTGCGTCCAGTTCAACATGATTTTCGTGCACGCCTGCAAATGCTTCGGCGTCATCGCGCGCAACATGCACATCGAGCGGCCGGTCCGATACGATGAGCGGTGCTGGGTAATGCTGCATGGCATGCACACCACGGCGGAGATTTTTGACCGGACGCTCAACCGCTGGATTTTCACGGATATTCGGTTCTACTGCCTGGGCGTTTACCTGGGGGATGAAGGCCCGCTGAGCACCGGGGAGTTCCATCTGTTCATCAGCCAACCATATTGGCGGGACCGTCTTCGCTTCGAGGTTTACGATATGGCGACGCGAAAAGTGAAACGGCTGCCGATGAAGGATTGTCCGCGGACGGACATTCATTTCTACTCCGGCTGGAACACGGTTTTCCATGTCGGGTATGAATAAAACCCAATCGCCATCAACACGCAGGAGCAATGTTCAAATGAAAAAAACAGATGAGACGCGTTTTAACCTAAATTCGGCAGCTACCAACTGCCGAATTTACCCGAAGGGCCGAAACCGCAAGCTCTTCGGGGTTAACCCCGCCCCAACCCCGAAAGCCTTCGGGATTGGGGAAAACTCGGCCGCGCCAACCCTCTTGTCCCAAGAGGTTGGACGCGGTAAAAACGGCTTTGGCTTCCAGCCAAATGCCGTTTTTAGGTTTAAGGAAACAATTGCCGAATGTGCGGACTGGCTCATTCACAAAAACCAGAACCAGGACGGCAGTTTTAAGGACAGTTTGAAGGTTGGCTGCATTTTTGAAATGAGCCAGGCCATCCTTTCCCTGTTAAAGTTTGGAGAGTTGGAAAATAATAATGGCGCGCGGGAAAGCGCGATCAAATGTGGCGACTGGATATTGAAACAGCAGGCGAGTTCCACGGATAAGAATGTGGATGGACTATGGATTACACCGGAATATGGCAGGAACCTGGTCGTAATTTCAGATACCATCGAAAGCTTGTGGGGCATATTGGAACTGTACCGGCATACCCGGCAGCGGAAATACTTGCTGAGCAGTTCGCGCGCGTTTGAAGCCGTCCAGAGAGCCAGGGTGCGTCCGGGCAACATGTGGGTGAGTAAAGGTGGCATCCGAGCGAGGGTCTATCTGGACTACAACATCGAGACCAGGAAATATTCCCTGAGCATGCACCGGATCATCGACGACGGGACCTGGTACCTTTTTTACAAACTGACTGGCCATCCAACCCTCATCAAGGATTTCCGAACGCAATGTGATGAGCAAATGAGATATCAAACTTCAGACGGCGGGTTTTACGAGGCCTATTTTTCCACGCACCACAACGTCATCATGGTTGCGGGGGCGCGATGGTCGGCCTACTGGGCCACCTATCCGTTCTTCTACGCCTGTCAGGAATTCAAGGACCAGAAGTACCTGCAGGTCATTGAACGCAGTTGCAACTGGCTGGCCGATCGCCAGGAAAAGAATGGCTCGTTCCATGGTTGGTATTATGCCAATGGCGATGTCGCGTGGCCCCACCTCGACCCGAATTCCCCTTCCGTCGCCATCACCCTGTGGAGCCGGTATATGCAAATTAACAGGTCCGATAAGTACTTGCCATGCTGCCAAAAGTCCTTGTCTTGGCTGCTGAAAAACAAGAAGAGTTTACTCAACACAAGGGCCGCGGCCTTTGCCATCAGAGCGTACTATGATTGGAGGGATTTAACATGATGCGGTGGGCGGTTTGGGCAGTTCTGGCGGCCATTGGATGCGCCCCATCATGGGGGGAGCCGCCTCCGCGGATTGAGTCGGAAGGTGGGTTCATTTCCCGTAATGGAGGTGTCGAAGGCCGACTGGGCAAGAGCCACATCTTCCTCGATGCCACCGCAGGCGGAGTGCTGGGACTCGTCAGCGGCGAATGGCCGAAACTGACTCGCATCGCTCGCCTGGAGGCACGGTTTACATTGCGAGCGCCGCCCACAACTGCGCCGCTGGAAGTCAGGCAAGGATTCGATCGCGATGCGGAGGTGGTTTTTCTTGAAGAAGGGAAAGAACGTTTGGGCGTGCGCGTGAGGTTCAAGCTCTACGATGCAGCCAACGTCTATCACGGACACGGCGTGACCGAGGAGTGGGTTTACCCGAACGGCGAGGTGTTTGTGGCCTGCGCGGCGTCATTCGAAAACATGGCGCCCGCTTACGCCAATGGAGCCGTGACCGTGAATGTCTCCAAGATCACAGGAGCGGTGCAATGCGCTGTCCCGACCAACGCAATGGATCGAGTGGCCGTGATTTCAGGCGCACTGATGATCGACTGCGCCGACACGGAAAAGGCGGCTGCGTCGGTCACCCCGTTCGACGATGCACATTTACCGGGGCGGTTCATCATAATCAATCCCGGCTCGGACAAAGCCGTGGGCGTTTACTGGCGCTCGGGGAAAATGGCGTTCAACAATTACGTGTCTCGTCCCCAGGGAGACTCGCCGACTTATTATCAATGGCCGTCGTTCCTGACTCAGGCGTATGGAGGCCACGGACTGCGCCAGATCCGAACATCCGATGGCAGCTTGGCATTGGACTGGATGAGTGAAGGATTCAATCCGGGCCCCAATCCCGAGTTCGTGGCCTTGTTTCGGCTGACCGCGGGCGCTCGCGAGACGGAGGTGAAGTCATTTATTGCGGCAGAGCGTGAGCCGCTGAAGCTCGAAGTCACCGGTGGCGTTACGCACGGCAACCAAAACGGCTACAACGATCAGGAAGGCGTGTATGAAGTCCGCAAGAATGGCGATCCTCTTCGGATTACCATTCCTGGCAGCGCACCGGGCGGGCAGGCAAGAATCAAGGTGGTTGGACTGTCGGGTCATGGTGGCGTGCGCGCAACCCTTGACGGCAAACCGGTATTACCTCAACTCTCAGCCGAAGGCGGCATCGCCGATGATCCTCTTGCTCCAATCCGCGAAGCTCCGGAAGGTCCGGCGGACATGGCGGTCATAAACGCACCCATTACCGGCACTCCACGAGTCCTCGAACTCCGCGAGGAGTCCGGTGTTCAACTCGTTTACCAGCGGAAAGATCCGCAGCGAAACCTTGCCTGTTTCACCTCACATGGTGACGGACGGTATGCCGCCTTTCGATTTTCCCTGATGGACGGCGTAATGCGAAACATGCGGGCCCATGGAAAACGGGACTGGGCGCTGACGGAAAACTTGATGCATTGGTTCTCGTACTGCGGGTTCACACCGGAGCAGATGCTCAATCAAATCCGCGAGTTCTCAGTGACGAAGAACGGGCCGGAGGAGGCGGAGTTCCGGTACGTAAGCCGAAACGCCAACGACGGGGCGGAGTCGGAGTTTGTGGTGCGCGTGCCGGATTCGCCGACGGCGATGCAGATCGGCGTCAAAGCGCGGTTCACCGTGCGCGAGAATTGGCCGTACCCCGAGGTGCAGTTTTTCGACGTGTTTCCGTTCCGGGGAGTCTGGCCGCGTGACTGGTGGTACGACGAAGTGCTTTGGGTCGCGCCCGACGGCCGGGCAAAATGGTTGGGCGCAAAGAGCCGGGCTTTCGGTGGCGACAAGGACCTGGACACGCTGACCGGTCCGATGTTTCTCGCCATGCATTCCTCGGATCGAGGCAACATGGTCATGCTCGTTCACAACTTCAAACCTGAGTTGCCGGTTCGATACGTGATCTGCGGCAATTACCTGGATTTCCACATGGATGTGAACTTCGTGGGATCGGACGGGAAAAACGCAACGCCGCACAAAGGCGACACGATCAGCACGGATTATCAGTTGGCGTTATGGGGCGACGGCAAGACGACTCGTGAACAGCTCATCAAATTGGGACGCGCGAGCTTGTGCAAAGGAAGCCTGGCGCTGGACTGGAAATAAGAATAAGGATGAAGGATGAGTAGAAACAGTAATTGGGCGCGGTTGAGGAGAAAAATTTTTCTGATCTTCTGCCTTTGGGGTGTGGTTCTCGTCGTCTGGCCATGGAAAGCGGTGGGTGCGGTGACGATCTCCGTCGAACCAACCGGGAAGATCCAGGTGGTTCCCGCCAGTTCTTCGGCGACGGGAATCCTGGAGATTCTGGAGGAAAAGTCCGGTCGCTGTCTCAAGACCCTGCATGCGGGAACGATGCAAGGCGCGTCAACCTTTTCCCTGGCCATGGGGAGAAAGCTGCCGCCGGGAAGGTATCGCGTCCGTTATCGTGAGAACTTGAAGCTGGTTTTCGACTGTTCTTTGAATCTTCCGAACAAGGAAAAATGGATCAATCCCACCGATCTCGTCCTGACCGACAAGGCGATCTTTGTGTTCGATCAGGGAAATGATCCGGAGTGGAAGCCCGGCACTCCGCCGAGAGTCGTGGGCGCTTATGGCGGGAGCCAGTCGTTCATTTACAAATTTCATCATGACGGGAAACCGGACCCTTCCCTGGGCGACATGGGGCGTCTGGGTCCTTTGCTGTCGTCGCCCTCCTGGCCCACCACGGGGGGTATCCGGACTTTTGCGGTGGATGAGGGCGGATTGATTTACATTGGATCGGTCTATCATGAAGCGCTGGTCTATGATTCCACCGGTGAATCGATGAACATGAAAGTAGGCGGATATGCTGAGGGTGGCGGAAAAACGACCACCTGGGTCAATTCAATGGCCATTGGCCCTGGCCGGCGGCTTTATTTTCCGAGCTGCTATGGTTTGTTCCAGGTCTATGACCGGACCAAAACCGGTTTCGCGGGTTTCCTGTATGGGATCAGCATGGACAAGACGAATTTTACCGGTTTACAACGTTACATTGCCGCCGACCGCGAGGAATCCGTTTGCTACATCATCAACCGTTCGGGGCAGGTCTGGAAATATGAGGACACCGGCAAGGAACTCAAGGCGCTTTACGCCTCGGATGTGGCGGATAAGATGATCAATCCCACAGGGCCTTCCGCTTCCGCCGGGCAGATCTGGGTGGCGGATCATGGCGGCCCGCCGCTGTGGGACAGCGACGGAAATGAAATCTGCCTCTTCTGGGATAATGGCGCAGGAATCCAACTCGTGGAACGATTTGGCGGCCCCGGAAAGGCGGATTCAGAGCCTGCCCCCGCGAAAGCGGGGGACAAAGCTCAATTCATGAATCCTTCGGCGGCCATCCTGACGCCGGACCACCTGGCCTTGTGGGTGGTGGAAGATGGCCTGCCCAACGACGAAGGCCCGCCCGGAAATGCGCGCGTCCGCAGGTTCCGCATTGAAGCGGCGCAGAGCGCTGAAACGATTGTGGACTTTTCCGCTGAAAAGTAGCTTTCTTATGAAACTTCGGTTCCTTGGCGGAATCCGTGGGTTCGGAGCAAGGCGCAGGGGCGGAAAGCAGGACGGCTGGGGATGGAAATACGCCTGTTTCGATGTGATTACTGGCTGAACTGGCGCCATCGCAGCCCGCAACCGCCTCAGCGTCAAGCAGTTGCGCTACGCTGGGATATGCTGAGAACCCACAAATTCTGCTGAGGAGCTGAAACTTCTATGACTTGTATTTTTAACTACTCAAGAGGCAGAAATTTGGACAGGATTAACCGCCCTTCCCCACCCACACGAGGGTGGCAGGCAAGGCGATTTTGCCCTCAACAAGATTCGTTCTGAGAGCGGCATCAAAAAAGGCAGGGCAAAAGAACCCGAAAAGGTTCCTCTGCGCAGAGGCGGATGTTTCAATTTTCAAGGACTGACCCCAAAGCGGGAAGAGCTTTTGAGTCGGGATTCATTTGTCTGCCGAACCGGGCAAATATCGGGCGCCCAACCGAATCGGAGGAATGTTCAGGATCGCCTCGTCGAGCATATATTCGAGCGTGTGGGCGGCCGTGCGGCCCCATCCCCCTGTGTCAAACTCCATTCGGCCCACGGCAGAAGGCAGCCCTCTTTCAATGCCCCGATTGGCCAGGCTGATGATGGAAATGCCGCGGCCGGCATGGATGCCTCTCGCACTGAGCCGACGACAGAGTTCCACACAATAGACATCGTCGGAGACATAAAGCGCGGTGGGAGCGTTCGCACCGGCGGGCATCTGGAGAAAGGGGTCCTCGCCAAAATAACAGCGGATTTCCGGCCCATGCAATTCCTTGCGCAGGTAATCACATTCGTGGGTGAATCTGGAATGCGCCCCCCCAAAACTCTTTTCGAGGATGGCGATGCGGCGATGTCCTCCGGCGGCCAGTTGCTGGATTGCCTGGTGACAGGCGCCAATCACATCGGCGGAAACGACGTTCGGGAGCGATGCGAAAACTCCCTCAGCATTCAAGATGACGACCGGGACGCGGATCTTCTTCAACCGTTGAACATCCTCCTTTCGCAATGAAACCGCGAGAATGATTCCGTCCGCGTCGGGACGGTACACCTGCGGCGAAAAATCCGAGCCCCCCCCTGCGGATGCGTTCGCGCGCGAAGGACCCACCATGATCTCGTGCCCGCGTCGCTTCGCAAATGCCATCACCCCTCCAAGAATCGCAAGGCCGATGAGATCGTTCTCGGACATATCGTGAAGAAAGGCGAACCGCAGGAGATGCTGCGTCACGATTCGCTTCCGTCGAAACGGCTGCGCCTTCGGTTTCGACAAACCCGGCTGAATCGCCAGCAACACCTTGCGGTCCGTCAACCGGTCCGGCTTGCGAACAAGGTAGGTACCGCTCCCTTGGCGTTGCATGATGATGCCTTGCTGCGCCAGGCGCGACAGGGCGTTTCGGACCGTAACGCGGGAAACGGACAACTCTTGGGTGATTTGCCGCTCGGGTGGGAGCCGCGCCCCCAGTTCCCAGCGCCCACTCCGAATCTCGCTGAGAATGGTCTTTGTGGTTTCCAATATTTTCATTTTTTTAACAATACCATTTCAATACCATTTAAATTAAATGCGATGAACAGTCAAGCATGGAAAAAATGTATAAACTTATTGACTTAACCATTGGTTTCATATAGTGGTATGCTCCAGTAAAAGCAAGAGGTGCCCTTATGAAGAATAATTTTTCGGGGAAAACGGATGGGCTTGCACGATTGATGTGGTTATTTGTCCTAGGGTTGAGTGGGTTCGGCGGTGTGGGCGATAGGGCTGGGCGAATGACGGGCGGGAAATTCCAGGGGGCGAACCGTACTGGGGAAACCCCAGTGTCCGGTTTAGTCTATCACCCTTCCCAGGGTGATTTCGCCATCAATGAGGAGAATCCGACACCGCCGCGGAGCGGCGGGGGAGGCTTTACTTTAATCGAACTGCTGGTGGTTATCGCAATCATTGCGATTCTCGCAGCCCTGCTGTCGCCATCGCTTCGCGCGGCCAAGGATGCCGCCAAAGGGATTACCTGTGTCAACAACCTACGGCAACTGGGTTTGGGCATGCGCCTGTACGCGGCGGACTACAACAACCGAATTGAGGTTTATCGTTCCAACAACGCCAACTGGACAGCCTACTTCCAATCTTACCTCCCTGACCATCCGTATCCCCCGAACCTGGGCAAGGCCACCATTTACAACTGCCCCAGCGCCCGCGGCGAAGCCAAGCTCACCGCCTGGACAGTGGACTACCTGGATTATGCGATCAACACCCAGTTTCAAGAGGCACTGCCACTTTCCGGCGGCAACTGGTCGAACATCCAGAACCTGTCGGTGGTCACCGCCTCGGGCAGCAAAATGCAGATCATCGATGCCAGGACCTATTACTTCGGCTGGGATGCCTCCTGTTGGTATTATTTTTCGGACCAGGTCAGCTCGCGCCACGGGGGCAGAACCTTTCGCGCATTGTTCTATGATGGCCATGTGGCGGCCATGACCGAAACCGAGGTGGTTGGCAATGAAACGAAATATATCACGATCGATAGATAGCTCGATGCTGTGTCGACATTTGGGTGCGGTCATGCTGGCCATCGGGCTCGCGATGGCCGGGCCGGCCCTCGCGGAACAGGCGCACATGGCCTACGTCATGCCCTTTTCCCCGAGCCGGGCCACCGATGAGGAGGTCGAAAACCTGCTCCATTCACCTGAAATCGAGTACCTATACGTTCAGCAGATTATTACCAAGGCTGGCGTGGACGAGCTTAGCAGGAGTCGCGCCGAGCAGTTGGCTCGTGCCGGCAAGAAAATCATCCTGCAGATCTGGTGGGGGGCGGCCGGTGATTTCCCTTGGTCCAAGTACGCCTTTCCCAATATTGCCCTGGATGAAAAAATTCGGCGGGATTTTTTTCGGGAGGTCGCCGACCGCACGGTGCTCGGGTATGGCGCGGCGAACCTCTACGCGGTGAGCCTGCTGGAGGAAGTCGGCCTCCAATTTGGCATCGACGTGCAAAAGCGGCTCAATCCGGACGATCTCGATGACTTCGAGCATTTCGAGGACAACAACCAAAGTTACGATCACCCATACTACAGCGGCTACGGCAAATGGCCGGGCGGCATGCAGATTCCCAACCTCCGCCGTCACGAACGCGACTTCACGCGCATCACGGGGTTGACCTTTGCCGATCAAACGGTGTCGGCGGAACTCAAGACGCACCTATTTGACCGGTGGGTGTCCCAGCGCATCCAAAGCCTGGCGGAAATCGAGTTTGCCAGGTACATCCACAGGCGTTATCCGGGGCTCAAGGCGTTCTCCTTTGACGTTGCCAACTTCACCCCGGGCAATGCGCGCACGGATTTGGGGCTGCTGGCCGGGCACATGGACGGCCTGATCGTGGATGCCTACGACAAAGAAGAGATCGCAAATTTCTCCGCTCTGCGGTTCTACCGCGTCATCGCGAAGGACAAACCGGTGCTCAACTTTGCCTGGGGTGGAAACGGGGAGGAAGCCATGACGCTTGGCCTGGAAACCAAGATCGCGCGTTTGGTCACCACTTATCTGGCTGGCCTCAACATCGCTGGTTTGTGGACCGAGGTGCCGGGGGGTGGATTGAAAACCGGCCCGCTGCTGGACGATTCCCGACGGCTCGCCAAGGCCATCACCAAGCTGCCGCCCTTCAAGAAGAAATCACGGGTCCTTCTGATCACGGATAACACCCAGGATATTTATGGCTCCGTCTGGGCGCTGACCGGACTGAAGTTCTACGACATCGTTCCAGTCTGGGAGGCCTACCACATCAATCTTCGCGATTATGAGGTGGTGATATTCTTTGGGGCGCGGTACAGCTGGGATGACCCGACCATCGGCTGGGATGCCGCCGCCATCGAGAAGCGGTACGGGTTTCCGGGTTTGCTCGATCATCGGCAACTTGAGGCCTTTGTGAAGAAGGGCGGCATCCTGTTCCTGCTCGGACGGATTCCCCTCGCGGAGGACAACCCCCTGTTCATTTCGCGCCTCGGCTATGTGATCACGGACCGCGACGTTGAGCACCTGCCGGAATTCACCATCAAACCCGACGGGTGGTGGCGTGACACTCTCGGCCTCAACCGTGAATATGCCTTCAGTGCGGTGAGGGTGAAGGACTTTGAGATCAACAGCGCGGTGGTTCGCGAAGGCGAGGCCGGATACTGCTTCGACTATGGCAAAGGTTCGGTGTTTTTTGTTCCCTTCGGACGGGCTTACGATCGAAATGAACCGTACGGTTCGGCGGCCTGGCAGGCTTACCGCCAATTTCTGACGGACATCATCCGTCAAACGCTCATCCTAAAGGGAAAACCGGAACTCGCCTCCGAATATCTCGCCTCCCCTGATTCCGGCAATAATTACCTCGAAGCCCGCGACGACCGCGGCCGGGTGCAGGGCGCGGTTCAATATTACCTGCAATATGGTCACCTCACGAGCATGACGCTCACCGGTGAAGATGTGTTTACCGGGCAAATGAACCCAAAGATCGATGCGCGCCGGCCAGCAACGATTGTCCTGACTCCGCAGTAGAAAGCACGCGCATGAGACCAACCCAGATCCGGTTTCCGATCATTACGCTCATCTTCTTCGCGGCCACCGGCGACAGCTTCCTTTGGGCTCAGGATGCGGTCTATCAGGATGATTTCAACGGGCAACTGGTTTGGAAGGCGCAAGGGCCTGCGGAGGGGTCTCCCTATGGCAGAAGCGGAAGATCGCTGAAAATCTCCACCTATGTAACCGGTGGGGAGAAGGCGCAATGGATGTCTCCGGATATCCCCGTCCATCCGGGTGCGTACACCATCTCGGCCTGGATGGCTCAGAACCTCGCGTTCACCCAGGATCCGGGCTACGGCGGCATGCTGGCCGCAGTCACCTTGGATGCGGACAACAAGGAACTTTCCCGTGAGGCAATCACCGTGGTCTATAAACCCCCTTATCGGGATTTGTACGACTTTCACGTGATTCCGGAATGCGGGGGGTTGGAATGGAATTATTATGAGCAACCCATCACGGCGCCGGCCGGAGCGGCCAAATTGCGGCTGGTCTTCGGCTGGTCGGATTTTCTCACCGCGTGGCGGATCATTTCGACGACCACCGTGAAGGGAGACGTCTATCTGGACGACGTGGTGGTGACGCCCGGAGCGGGCGCCACTGCGCTTGCGTCCGCAATCGAGATCAAGCGGTCGTATTCCTATCGTTTGAGGATCAACACCGCGGCGCCCGACAACGTCTTCGTGAAAACAGAACCGTTGGAATTTACGGTGCGGCTGGACGGACCAAAGGGGCCGCCGGTCATCAAACCGGGAATGAAGCTGGTCTATCGGGTGGAGGATTTCCAGCGCCTGCTGATCGCCGACGGCAGCATTCCCCTGCAAGAGCCGTTCTCCTGGTGGAGCGCCGCGCCCTCCGATGCGAACAAGTCGCTGCTCAAAACCTTTTGTCTCGGCGACGCGGTGCGGGAACAGGTGGGCCGTTGGATGGCCCTGGTCGTTTCGCTGGAGGATCAGGGGCAGGTGCTGGCACGGGGAGAAATGTCCTTTGTGATTACCGATCCCCGCAAGCTCACCCCGGAGCAGGCGGAGATCTCCCATTTCTATCATACGGGCCACCGTAAAACCCCCAAGCCACCGGCTGCTCCGGGAACGCCGGCGCCGCTGGACGAATACGAACGGCAGGGATTATTCAGCATTGCATCGCTCGGTTGGGACGCCAACTGGAAGGACCGGCAGCCCCGGCGAGAGGATCCGATCCGGTTTGAAACCGAGAAGACGTACCGTTACGAAGAGCGCGATTCGCTTGGGTACCTCCTGATGCACTACACCCAGGTTCCGGAAGGCGTTCCCGGTTGGGCGAGGCTGCCGGGGAAGAAATACCGGGAGGAGGATTTCGTCGATCCGGAAGCCTACGGAGCCTACGTGCGGGAATACGTCCGACACACGCGGGCGAAATACTACGAGGTCATTTCCCCCGAAGGTGGCGATGTCAGTCTTTATCCGGAAATGGTGAAAGCCGCCTATCGCGCGGTCAAATCCGTTGACCCGAGAATCCAGGTCGTCGTGCAGTGCGAGTTCAACCGGGGAAAGGATCATGCCAAGCTGCTCTGCGATACCGGGCTGATCGATTTCTTTGACGTGCTGCTCTTCGACATCTACACCAACCGGGTGGGACCGTCCGTCCGCGATTTCCGAACCTACGCGGAGGAACACGGAAAGCACAAGCAGTATTGGATTCAGGAATACAGTTACACGGGCAGCACCGACCAGGAGGAAACGGCGCGACAGATGGTCAACATGATTACCTGGGCGATTGCCGTCGGTGTGGATAAACTTTCCTGGTACGGCGACGCGTTCGAGATTGACGGTGTCCGGGCGCCATTGCCGACCGGCGGCTGTGTGTATGCCATGCGGGGAATGGTCAAGGACCAGGGCGAAAAGCTGTTTCGCGGCATGACCGGTGTCCCCTCCCTTTCCCATACCCCCGGCTATGTGAAAGGGAATCTCACGCCGCTGTTGCAATGGGCGACGTATTACCAACTCATCCAACACCTCGCCATCGAGCAATTCCGCGAGTTTGTCGAGTGGGGGCCGAATGTCGAGGGCGCGCTCTTCGACGGGAACGGATATTCCACCGCGGTCGTTTGGCGGCCGACCAACATCCCCAGCCAGACGATGCGCATCAATACGGGGGGAGTTCCCTATCGGGTCACCGACCTGTACGGACGGACGCGGCGGATTACGCCCCGGAACGGAACATCGTTGCTGACCATCGGGCCGAATCCGTTGTTTCTTCGATTCGACCAGAAGGTGGCGACGTTCACCGCCAAACCCGCGGACGTGACCATCGGGTTGACGCCCGGGGCATTCATGGCGGGCGCCGACACCACAATCGCTATCACGGTGAAGAATTCGGAGAAATCGCCCCTGGCCGCCAAGGTGAAGGTGGCCATCGACCGTTCCTGGCGCTGCGAGCTTGGCCGGGAAACCGTCCAGTTGCCGCCCGGCCAGACGAGCACCCTGCAGGGAATGATCTCCGCGCCAAAGGACCTGGCCGGCACCGAAGTGCCGGTCATGATTTCGCTGCAATCCCCGGAAGGACTCTTTGGATGGCTGCAGGAGACGGTTCCCATTTCGCCACCGGTCACGGTAAAACTGCGCGCTTCGCCGTATACGCCGAAAACCGCGGCGCGGGTGGAGGTCACGGTTAAAAACTCCCTGGCGACGCCGGTTTCCGGCCAACTCGAAATCCAGGGCGATCTTGGAAACGGTCCGCGTCCAAACCGGCCACGAGCGGAGATCACCGTCCTGCCCGGGACGGAAAAGACGCTTGAATTTCCGTTGGACGGCTGGCGGCCGAGCATGGACCGCGATTATCATACCACCGCAACGCTCATGGCCGGAAACCAGCGAATCCGTTGCAGCGAGGATTTGTCCTTTCGTCCCGTTGTCAAACGTTCAAAACCAATCACGGTGGATGGCGAGCCGGGTGACTGGCCGCTGGACCAACTCGTTACATTTGATTTCTTCAGGGTCCGCTGCAGGAGTTCCGGCATGGATCCCCGCACCTTCAACATCCAAGACATGAAATGGAAGGGATTGAATGACGCATCCGGGAAATTCTACGTCCAGTGGGATGATGCGCGCCTCTATTTTCTCTTTCGCATGAAGGACGCCTCGTACCAACCGGGCGGCAAAGGGGTCGAGATATGGTCCCATGATGCGCTCCACTTTCTCTTGTACCCGTGGGGCGTGCGGTTGGACGAAACCATCCGAGGCATCCCCTACAAGGAGCACATCGGCCTGGATCAAGACGGCATCCCGACGTATGACCGCTGCCAGGGAACCGTGGGAGATTGGTCGCCCGGCAGCAGCGGGCGTCCGCCCGGAGTCGAGATTGCGATCCGGCCGGCCAAAGACGGAACCATCGTCATGGAATTCTCCGTGCCCTTCGAACAGTTCGTGCCGTTGCAGCCGAAGGCCGGAAGCCGGTTTGCGCTGGCAGTCTCCTATTTCGACGATGCCAGTGAAGGAGTCGGTTTTTACTACGCTACTGCAAATATCGATATTAATCCAGCGCATTTCGGGAACTTCACCCTCATCGAGTGATCACCGAACTTGCCTCCGGAAAACAGGTCGCACAAAAATTCAACCCCGGCAAATAGCGCAAACGCGTTGCCATCCATTACCCTTTCACTCCCCATGACTCCGAGAAGATGGTCTGAGATCGAGCAGCCCGTTGGGCCGCCTTTGGTGGCGACGGTGGATCCCGCTGCGGTGGATCAACACCGTCGCGCGACGTATCGGTCGTACGAAAAATTCCTGCGCGACCGTCTCGCAACGCTCAATCTCAATCGCGTCAGGGAATGGCGGCGGGACTACTCCGATCCGCGGGCGTATCTTCGTTCCGTTCGTCCCATGCGGGATCGGCTTAAGAAGATGCTCGGCTTCTGGATTGAGCCGAGGAATCGCCCGCCGCTCAGGATCAAGCGGTCCGAGACGCTGCTGAAAACGCGCGGGTTTATCGTGCGCCGATTTTGTTTCGAAGTTCTGCCCGGCCTGGAGACCTACGCCGTGGAACTCATTCCGCGCACAGTGAAAACCCACCCCGGCCTGCTCATCCAACACGGCTACGGCGTAACGCCCGAGATGGCCTGTGGCCTGACCCCAAACGCAAATCGCGGAGATTACAGCTATCGCTCGCTGGGACTGCGCGCGGTGTGGCGCGGATATCACGTGGTGGCAGTCCATCATCCGAGCGGCTACGGGAACACGGAGGAGGTGCTTGGTTCGATCCCCGGCTTCGAGCAATACGGCCGCGCGTACGGCAAGAATCGGCTGCATCGGATGGCGATCATGGCGGGCGGCACGCTGTTCGGCCTCGACATGATGGCCTCGTCACGCGGGATTGATTTTCTCCTTCAATGCCCTGATGTCGCAAAGGACCGCGTCGGCATGTACGGCAAGTCACAAGGCGGCCAGAGCGCCTTGTATCTGCCCGCGCTCGACGAACGAATCGGGGCCTCCATCTGCTGCGCCTACTTCAACCTGCGTTTTCAGAAGTTGATCGGGCCACATCGCGCGACGAGCTACCTCGACTCGCCAGAGGAGGATAAATTCTTCAGCGATGTGATCCGCCGGTTCTCCGATTCCGACCTCGTTTCGCTCATTGCGCCGCGGGCTTTCGCAGTCGAGGCGGGAAAACGGGATACATCGGTGGACTTCGAGAAGGCCGAGGCCGAGTTCACGCGGGCGCGGGTTCATTATCAACGGCTCGGTATTCCCGATCAGATTGAGTTCATTGCGCATCGAGAGGGCCATATATCGGCCACCCGCCGCGCTTTCGAGTTCCTGGAGGAAAAACTTCGCCTTTCGAGCGAAGGCGCGGATCGTTTCACGCTGACGGCATCGGAATAATCGGTGATGAAGAAAAATAAAACATGAACACTATCCGCATCGCAGTCGTTGGGCTTGGCTCTCGTGGAACTCTAACCTGGATTCCGCAGATTCAGAACATGGAGGGTTGCCGCATCACGGCCATCTGCGACCCGATCGCGGCGCTGCACGATAATGCACGGGCGCAGTTAAAAAACCCCACAGAAGTCAAAACCCACACACGCTACGAGGACGTGCTTGCCGACGAGAACGTGGACGCCGTCGCGCTCGCGGTGCGTTGCAAAGAACAGGGGGCGATGGCCGCGCAGGCCCTCGAAGCGGGCAAGCACGTGAATTGCGAAGTGCCGGCGGCGCACACGCTGGAAGATTGCTGGCGAATTGTCGTGGCGCAGGAACGGTCCGGTCGGGTTTACCATCTCGCCGAGCAATTGCGTTACGCGGGCTACGTGCAGGCCTGGCGCAAACTGGTCGCGGAAGGCACGCTCGGCAAGATCACCTACGCCGAGGGCCAGTACTTCCATTACTACGTCGTCAAATGCTTCCAGGATCCCAGGACCGGTCAGTTCTACCATCCGAACGAGATTGCATCGCATCCCGAAGCGCAACGAACATGGCTCCACGACATGCCGCCGATTCATTATCTGCCGCATGACCTGAGCCCGGTTCTGAAAGTGCTGGACGATCGCGTGGTCGAGGTGATGGGAATGAGCACCGACTCGCCGAGTTCGGCGCATCCACAACTTACTTGGCCCGATCTGCAGGTTGCCCTGATGAAGACCGCGAAGGGCGCGGTGCTGCGCATGGCCGTCAGCTTTTCACAACCACATCCGGGCGGAGATTACCATTGGCAACAAGTGATCGGCACCCGCGGGAGCGTGGAGTGGCGGCGTTCCACGCATGAAAAATCGAAGCTGTGGTTGGCAGACTTGCAGATGGATCAGAAGATGGATGCGGATTGGAGTTGGGGCCCCGCCGACGCCACGCCCGAAGCCCGTGCCTCGGGGCATGGGGGACTGGATTACTATGTGCACGCCGCGTTTCGGGATGCGGTGCTTGGAGTCAAGCCTTTGGAGTTTGATGTGTATCGGGCCATCGAAACGGCGGCGCCCGCCATTCTGGCGGCCCAATCCATCACCCAAGACGGCGCGAAGCTGGGCGTGCCGTCGTTCCGACCGGGCGCGGAGCGTTCCGTGGCACAAATGCCAAAGAGTTAAATAGAAACACGGGAGGAAAAGAAAAGGACGATGAACGAGACGACCATTGGAACACACAAGAAGGAGCAACCGAAGATGCCAGGGTATCAGTGGACGAAAGTGACAGACCAAGCCGCGTTCGCGGCGCGCGACGGCGCGGGCGCGTTGGTGTTCAACAATCGAATGTGGTTCCTCGGCGGCTGGAATCCGGGGGACAAGATTCATTTCCCGAAGATCTGCAACAGCGAAGTGTGGTCTTCGTCCGACGGCGCGGGGTGGAAGCTCGAAAACCCGCAGGCGCCATGGGAAGGACGCCATACAGCCGGCTACGTTGTGCACCAGAACAAGATGTGGATTGTCGGGGGCGACGGCAACCAGGGCCACTATCAAAACGATGTCTGGAACAGCGTTGACGGAGTTCACTGGGAGTGGGTCTGCGACAATGTGCCCTGGGGTCCGCGCGTGCTGCATTACACGGTCGCATTCGACAACAAGATTTGGATCATGGGCGGTCAGATCGTTCCGCAGTTTGCGCCGGCGGCGGAGATTTTCTACAGCGATGTGTGGAACTCGTCAGATGGCGTGAAGTGGACGAAGGTTGCCGACAAGCTGCCATGGGCGCCGCGCGGCATGATCGGCGGCAGCGTCGTGTTCAAAGGACGCATCTGGATTCTCGGCGGCGGCACCTACGACACTCCAAAAAAGCCGAAGCGGCTTTTTTATAATGACGTCTGGATCTCTGCCGATGGTGTGAATTGGAAACAGGTCGCGAAGACAACGCCATGGAAGCCGCGCCAATACCACGACGTGGCCGTGTTTGACAACCGCATGTGGGTCATGGAAGGCTTCGCTGGAGGCACCCGTGAGAACGTCTGGTCCAACCTGAGCGATGTCTGGTATTCCAACGACGGAGTGAATTGGACCGAACTGCCCGACACGCCGTGGGCGCCGCGCCACGCCGCCAGCGTGTTCGTCCAAGATAACGCGCTCTGGATGATCGCAGGCAACAACATGACGCCGGACGTTTGGAAGCTTGTGCGGGTGAAATAACAGAAAAAGGTAAAAATGCGTAACTACTCAGGTCATCGCAGAGTGGCACACAGTCTAGTGGCACAGGCGTCCCTGCCTGTGGTTTGTGGTTCGACTTCGCTCACCACCCCGAGCCAAGTCGAGGGGCAAGACAACACAGGCAGGGACGCCTGTGCCACTTTTTCCTATGGGATGGTTGTGACCTGAGTAGTTACAAAATGCACATCTTCATTCCACCTGGCAGACCCATGGACGGTTCGGCTTATCTTGCCGAAATTCTCCATGCATTCGGATTATGCTTTGTCAAACGCCAGCCAATCCGCGACGCTTTGCAGGCCGCCGATCCGAAGCGGGATATCCTGCTTCTTCCCGCTGGCAGTGAAACAGCAGGCGTCGAGTCCTTTCTCCATGCGGGCGGCAGCGTCGTCGCCATCCAGCCAGACGCGCCGCTTGAACGACTTGCAGGCCTTGCCCGGAAAAGGGAAGACACGGGCCCATGGCGCTTGCGTTTTTCTCAGCCGCTCTGTTATGGCGCGCAGGGCGAATCCCTCTGGACGCTCGGGCCGATTCACGTGTATGCGCCGAAGCCCGGCCCGCACATGATTGCCTATTTGTCCCACCCGAGCGATGCCGCCAGCGACACCGTCGGCATCATTGAGTGCGAGGTTGGCGCGGGACGACTCCTCGTGTACGCCTACGATCCTGCCCAGTGCATCGCGCTCCTGCGGCAAGGGTATCCCGAGCGCGCGAACATCCTCCCGCAGGATCAGCGGACGCCGCGGGCCGCGTTTCTTCAACACCCGAACCCGCCGTCCGACACGTTTTGGCGTCCGACCGCTGATCTTCACGCCTTCGGACTTTGCGAGATACTCCGACGAGACTTGAGCCGCCACGCTCCCGTTCCGACGCTCTGGCATCTGCCCGACGGCCGCCCCTCGATCTTGTTGTTCTCGGGCGACGAGGACAACAGCGAACAGAGCGCGAACGACCATGAGATGCGCGACCTGGAATCGGTCGGCGGCGCGATGAACCTGTATGTGATTCCCGACCTTACCTCGATTACGCGGCCACGCATCGAGGAATACACGCGCCGAGGCCACAGCATCTCGATTCATCCCAACCTCGTGCCCACAGCGGGTCAGTCCTCTGCGGTACAACTGGCGGCAGCGGAGAAACAGGTGCGGCTTTTTCAGGAGAAGTTCCAGTGGCCCGTGCGAACCGTTCGTAATCATTTCTACATGTGGCCGGGCTACCTGGACATTCCCGATCTCTGGGAGCGGTTCGGCATTGGCATGGATGCCAACGCCTGCGCGACCCTGCATTTTCAGTCTCTCGACTACGGTCCGTTTGCGAACATTCACGCGGCGGTTCCTCTGCCGTTTGTGCGCGAGAATGGCGCCCTCATTGATGTGTATCAGCAGCCGACCCACGTCAACGACGACCTCGCTGCGAATCCAACCACTTTTTACTCGCAGAAGTATTCTGCCGAACAGTTTGACCGGGTCGTGCAGCGCATCTTCGACGATGCGGCGCGTTTTTTCCACGCACCGATCTGCGCGAACGTCCATCCGTGCAACTACGTCAGCTTTTCCGGTCCGCACGGCCGCATTCTGATGTCGCGTGCCCGCGCTCTCGGCTTGCCGATCTGGTCACTGGATCGCTGGCATGACTTCTGGCGCGCTCGCGCCTCGTGGAAAATGAGCGGTTACACGTGGGATGGGACGCGACTCCGATTCGCGCTGAAAGGTTCGCCGTGTGAATCGCTCTGGCTTACATTGCCTCCGATCTCTAATGGGCGTGCGCTCCAGGCTGTTTCGCTGGATGGAACCACAGCGCACCTCGAATCGGTTCAGCGCCATGGATACCCGACCATCCAAGTGCCTTTGCCTCGTGTCGTGTCGGAAGTCGCAGTCGTCGCGCAGTATGGCGAGCCCGCACATCCATCGGCGCCTTGACACACAGCATCTTGATAACAGAAGATAAAACCGTTCAAGCAGGAAGATTCAAATGAGAACCTTATTAACTAATCTATGAAGACAATGAAAGCGTTGGTTAAACGGAGTCGCGAGGTCGGGTTGTGGTTGGAAGAGGTTCCCATTCCTGAATTCGGCATCAACGATGTGCTGATCGAGGTGCTGCGCACGGGCATCTGCGGCACCGACGTGCATATTTACAAGTGGGATGCTTGGGCCCAGAAAACCATCCCGGTGCCAATGGTGGTGGGACATGAGTTCGTGGGACGGGTCGTCGAGGCCGGCTCGAACGTCAAGGAATTCCACCCCGGCGACATCGTCAGTGGCGAGGGACACGTGGTCTGTGGACGCTGCCGCAACTGCCTGGCCGGGCGCCGCCATCTCTGCAAAGACACGCTGGGCGTCGGGGTGAACCGCTCCGGCGCTTTTGCCGAATATCTGGCGCTGCCCATGACCAACGTCTGGCACCACGACCCGGGTATCCCGCGCGACGTGCAGGCGATCTTCGATCCCTTCGGCAACGCGGTGCATACCGCCTTGCAATTCGACGTGCTGGGGGAAGATGTTTTGATTACCGGCGCCGGACCGATCGGAATCATGGGAGCGGCCGTGGCGCGGCATGCGGGGGCGCGCCATGTGGTGATCACCGACGTGAATCCCAACCGCCTGGAGTTGGCGCGCAAGATGGGCGTAACGCTGGCGGTGGACGTGCGAACGACCAAGCTGGCCGAGGTGCAAGGACAGCTCGGAATGAAGGAAGGCTTCGACGTGGGACTGGAGATGAGCGGCAGCCCGGCGGCCTTTCGGGAAATGCTGGCGAACCTGGCGCATGGCGGCAAGATCGCCATGCTCGGCATCCCCTCTGAACCGATGGCGATTGAATGGAATACGGTCATCTTCAACATGCTGACCATTCGCGGCATTTACGGACGCGAGATGTACGAGACTTGGTACAAGATGACGGTGATGCTGCAAAGCGGTCTGGACATTACTCCCGTGATCACCCATCGCTACCTCTTCACGGATTTCCAGAAAGGCTTCGACGCCATGCTTTCGGGCAATTCCGGCAAGGTCATCCTGACTTGGAAGGAAGGTTGATCCAGACGGGACTTGATTGTTCGATCACCGGCGGCTACCTTTTCATCATGATTGTTGAATCCATTCGGGAATTCAATCGCGCGGCGCCATTTGTTCCCTACGAAATCCGCACGGCCAGTGGCGAACGCTACTTGGTGCCGCACCCCGATTTCGTCTTTGTTTCACCGAGGGGCAGCTACGTGATTGTCGTGGATGCTAAAGAACGGCCGCACCATTTAAACGCGCTGTTGATCGAGCGCGCGTCACCGCTCAATGGCCGCCACCGGCGCAAAGCAATCAAGCGCCCCCACTGAGCCGTTGCCAGAAAGTTTTTTCATGTTTAGCAACGCCTTCCGTCAACAAGCGGCGCAACAACTCGAGGAGATCCGCGCGGCGGGACTGTTCAAAGCCGAGCGAATCCTCACCTCGCCCCAGCGGGCGCGAATTCATGTCGGTGACCGCCACGACATCCTCAACCTGTGCGCCAACAACTACCTGGGCCTCGCCTCCCATCCCGAAGTGGTGGCCGCGGCGCGCGACGCGCTCGACCGGTGGGGTTATGGGTTGGCCAGCGTCCGTTTCATCTGCGGCACCCAGTCGCTGCACAAGGCGCTTGAGGAAAAGCTGAGCAAATTCCTCGGCGCGGACGACACGATCCTTTACTCCTCGTGCTTCGACGCCAACGGCGGACTGTTCGAGACGCTCCTGGGCGAAGAGGACGCCGTCATTTCCGACGAACTCAACCACGCTTCGATTATTGACGGCATCCGTCTCTGCAAAGCCCGTCGTTTCCGTTATCGCAACAGCGATATGGGCGACCTGGAGGCCAGATTGAAGGAGGCGCAGAACGCGCGCCACCGCATGGTCGCCACCGATGGCGTTTTTTCGATGGACGGCACCCTTGCCAATCTGCCGGCCATCTGCGCTCTGGCGGACCGCTATGAGGCGCTGGTGATGGTGGACGATTCCCATGCCGTCGGGTTTATGGGGCGGCAGGGACGGGGCATCCACGAATACCACGGCGTGATGGGGCGGGTGGATTTGATCACCGGCACACTCGGCAAGGCGCTCGGCGGCGGCAGCGGCGGCTACACCAGCGGGCGGGCCGAACTCATCCAGTTGCTGCGCCAACGGTCGCGGCCCTACCTCTTTTCCAACTCGCTCCTGCCACCCGTGCTTGGGGCGGCCCTCAAATCGCTGGAAATCCTGACGCGCTCAACCGAATTGCGCGACCGGCTGGAGTCGAACGCGAAATTTTTCCGCGCGGGCATGAGCCAGGCCGGCTTTCAAATCGCGCCGGGCGAGCATCCCATCGTGCCGATCATGCTTGGCGAGGCGGCGTTGGCGGGACGCATGGCCAACCGTTTGCTGGAAAAGGGCGTTTATGTCATCGGCTTTTCCTACCCGGTGGTGCCGCAAGGGAAGGCCCGCA
The DNA here is from genome assembly GCA_016198745.1 of Verrucomicrobiota bacterium. GTDB lineage: Bacteria > Verrucomicrobiota > Verrucomicrobiia > JABWAM01 > JABWAM01 > JACQHZ01. The sequence goes on along the minus strand of JACQHZ010000099.1, from coordinate 3,362 downwards.
TCCGCGTCCAGGTCTCCGCCGCTCATTCGCGGGAAGACCTGGCCTTCGCCATCCAGGCCTTCGCCGAGGTGCGCAAGGAAATGGGCATCTGAATTTTCATCGCCGCAACCGAGAAGATTCCGCGCTTCGATGACGACGGGAAAGGCGCCAAAATCAAGAAGTCGCGGCCTGAAACTTTGTTTGACACTTTGTTGAACCGCGTCTATTTGCGGTCGCCCTTGCATTCATCCTATAACATGTCATCTAATTTAACAAGCCGGACCAGCGGGAACTCGGTTGCTTTTTTGGCCTTTGGATGGAAGATTGGGAAGAGATCAGAAGAAACCAACTTGTGAACCTTCCCGGCGCAACACTTTTGAGGAAGGGTTTTACCCTTATCGAACTATTGGTCGTGGTGGCCATCATCAGCCTCCTGGCGGCAATGCTTATGCCGGCGCTGAAAAACGCGAAGGAATCGGCGAAAATCGTGAAGTGTCTTTCCAATCTGAAGCAAATCGCATCGGCGGCCACAATGTATGCCAATGACAACGACGGATTGGCTCCCAGAATAGGGAATACTTCCCTCGATCCCGCCACCACGGAGCAAAGCCGGATCATTTTCGGTTATTACCCGCCTCCCAATTCCTCTTATTACTCCCTTTGGGCGGATAGCATATTCCTATACTGCAACAGCAAAATTGAGGTTATGGAATGCCCCTCTCAAAAAGAGAAGCGAGGCTCAACCTATGGTCAAATGGCCTCGCCCTGGCCTCCGCGCACGTATTATCCCGGTTACGCGATTGCCCGATCGAGTCAGAAAACCGTCAACGACGGCCTCGGCCAGCAGCAACTGCCTTTAAGCAAGGTCACCAACCCCCAAGCCATCTGGTTTGCGGACTCTGGGAGCAATCCGTCAACTGGCGTGGAGACGTATTACACGATGCTTGATCCCTTTGTGAGCAACGGTTGGGGCCTATCCAGACGCCACAAAAACGGAAGCGTTTTTGTTTGTTACGACGGCCACGCCGAATGGGGAGCTTGGGACAAGATTCAGCACCGTAGCGATCCTGGTGGTGGTGATGCGGCAGCCAACGCCATTTTTCTCAAGTATTGGGATGTGGATGGCGACGGATTGTGCGTCAATTGGAACTGGCCATGGACATGGGATAGCTGGTAAGAAGCCGTCAAGTGCCTTGCCAATCTGAAGCAGATGGAAACAGCGGCGTTCATATTCGCAGCCGCGCTTCCGAACTGCGTCTGTGGCTTGCCATTGACGATTCCGCGCTGCCCATCAAGGAGAATCTTTGCCTTTATCTCTCGAAACCGAAAGTCCGCCCCGAGCCGGTGTTGACGCCGGGTTCGATTGAGTCGAACGCGCCCGACCATCTCGCGGCAATGTTCTACGGCACGGTGCTTCATGATGAAGGTCATTTCCGCATGTGGTACCACGCATGTCATTGCGGAATGAATCCCGACTGGCCGCCGGACATCACGCGCCAGTTTGCCAGGTACAAGGACCCTGTACTTCTCGGCCCCGTATGTTACGCGGAAAGCGACGATGGAATCCGCTGGGCAAAGCCGGGTTTGCAACAGTTTAAATTCAAGGGCAGTTCGAACCATAACGCGATTGATTTGCCGCATGGCCTGACCGCCGGCGTGAACGTCATCAAGGACATGGATGACCCCGATCCGCAACGGCTGTACAAAATGGTGTACGAGGTGTTCCCACGGTACAGTGATCCGCCCATCAAAGGCGCGGGCAAGCTGAGCACCGTGGTCACAGCCGTCTCGCCCGACGGACTGCGTTGGAAGGTGACGGGCATTCCGTTCGTTGACCATTTCATCGAGCAATCGTGCCTCTACAAACATCATGGCAAATACATTATCAGCTATCAGGCGGGGGATGCCTGGGGCTCGCATTTTTCCGAAGGGGGACATGCTTCGGGACGCGTGGGACTGGTTCGTTATTCTTATGATTTTGACCGCTGGAGCGATGGCTTTGTTGAATCGTTCGTCCTGCCCGAACCGCGCGATCCGAAATTGCGCGGGACGAAGGGGACCTACGACCAGAACCACCTCGGCGTCGCTGCGGCCAGCTTCGGCAATGTGTGCGTGGGCGTGTACGGCATGTGGCGCAACGCGCCCGAATTCCACGACATCTCCTGTGACTTCGGCCTAACGGTGTCGAATGACGGGCTGGTTTTCCATGAGCCGGTCAAAGGCCATGTTTTTTTCGCGGCCGGAGAATCGCCCGCCGCTCCGCACCCGCAACGTCCGTATCACACCAATCTCTGCCAGGGCAATGGCATTCTCAATGTCGGAGATGAAACGCGCATCTACCACGGCCGTTGGCGCAACACGGGTTTCCACCACATTGAGGATTACTACGGTGAGATCGCGCTCGCGACGCTCCCGCGCGATCGTTGGGGCGCGTTCGGATTGTTTCCGAATCGCGACGAAGGCTGGGTGTATTCCGCATCGTTCGAAGTGCCCAAGGGCGACTGCAAAATCACCCTCAACGCGGAGGGCGCACAAGGCATGTCGGTCGAACTTGCCGACGAAAGGTTCAGGCTGTTGCCGGGATTTTCAGGCGCGGATGCGGCGCGCATTTCGCAGAACAATGGCCTCGACATTCCTGTGACCTGGCCTGGCAGACCCCTCGAACGGCTGGCCGGCGAGACGGTCCGACTGAAGGTGACCTTTCGGCGCGGCAGCGCTTCCGAACCGCGTCTATTTGCGGTCGCCCTTGCATTCATCCTATAACATGTTATCTAATATGGCGTGGGCTATCTGATGAATCACCAGGCAGCAGGATATCCCGGCGGAAATGGATATCCCCTCAACCTTATCAAGCGTCCGGAGGAGAAAGTCTGGTTTGCCGACGGTTCCTATTATCCCCCCACGGGAGAGGACACTTGGGCGTCAGTTAACTGTTCCACTGAAGCTGGCGCAAATCAGCTCCTCCCCGTCTCCAAGCGTCACCGAGGTGGAAGCAATCTGGTATTCTTCGACGGCCATGCTCAATGGAAGTCGTACAAGGACATCATGCCCATTGCGCCCGGCGCCTTGTTCAACGATCATTGGGATCCGGATGAGGACGGGAACATCAGCACTCCGGATGGGCAGTGAAGGTTGTGGGAACCTTCGAAAACCCCAATTTTAGCAGGATTTCCGAAGGTGCCCTGTACAATCACGCCATCATGAACTACATCACTAAATTATTTCTGTCCGGAAAAATATCGGGTCGCGCGCTCCGGGGTCACCGTTGGTCTGCGGGATGTCTGGTGGTCATCATGATGTTCTTTCATGGTTTTGTTCTGGGTGAAAGCTTGTTTACGAACCTAAAATTCACAAGCATCCCATAGGAATGGGATAAAGGGATG
>JACQHZ010000098.1 GCA_016198745.1 Verrucomicrobiota bacterium | reverse complement strand
GCTCCAGGTTTGTGTGGATTTCCCGCCGGGTGATTGGACCCAGGCGTCGAGGAAATATTCGCCGCAGGACAGCTCCGTCAGCGCAAGGCTCGCTCCGTCGGGGCGACGTTCCTTGAGTGATAATGGGAAAACCCGGGCGGGGTCGTAGCGGTCGCGGACGGTTGCCTGGAGCACAGCTTTTTCCGGCGCGCCGGACGCGGTGACGGTGACCATTTTGGCCGCCATCGGCCACGGCAGGCTGGCGGGGACTTCAATCTGAATTTGGATGGGCGACTCTTTGGTTGCCGCCCAAACCACGGCCCGGGCAACGAGCGATTGGTAGTACTCGTACGGAACCCATTGGGTTTCGGGGAGCTTGTCGACCGGGGCCGGCCCGTCGGCTGCCTTGGTGTAGCTCGTGGCATCCCAGGCGGGTGTCAGGCACGGCCAGCCTTCGCAATCCTTTTGGGGAACTTTTTCCGCGTAATCGAGAATCACCACGCGGCCTTTTCCGAATTGGAAGGCTTTGAGCAGCTTCTCGCCGGGCTGCGTGCGGAACGCGGGCAGCTTCGCGACGGGCACACCGCCCAGGATGAACTCGCGCGCGGCGGCGACGGGCGCCTCGGCGGTGATCACGTCCAGTTCCTTGTGTGCTTCCGGCGGGTTGATGTACACGAGACCGGCCCCCTCGGAAACCTTCTCCAGAAGTTGCAGCCGCTGGCGCGGAAGCAGCAGCGGCCAATTCAGCTTTCCGATCACAATCACGTCGTAGTTTTTCTGCAGGCTCTCCTGCAGGACCCGGTTGACGACCTCGGGTGGCGGCTGAAAAGCCCGGAACGCAGCATCGGAAGCCGCCGGCTGGACAATTTCCATGAAACTCGCCGTCATGAACGGCGTGTAATCCAGCGCCAGCCGCTGAGCCAACTCCACGGTCTCGCGCTGACTCCAAGTTGGCGCCAGAACCAGGGCGCGGATTTTCCCCGCGTGATATGGGTTGCCCCACGCCACATGCGGCGTCACGTAATCCGAGGTGAGCCGTCCATAGGGGTGGTTTTCGTTCAGCCCCAGCGGGTGATCCGCGGCAAGGACGCACCCGGCGCCGAGAAGGAGGGTCAGGATGAAATGCCGCCGATGGTTTGTGTTCATGTCAAAGACTTCGGTAACTACTCAGGTTCATGGTTCAAGGGTTCACGGTTCAGCGGTTGGGAAAGCATGAAGATCAAAAGTTTTCTCTTCCAACCCTTGAACCGTTGAACCGTGAACCTGGCAACCTGAGTAATCACTTTTCCTCCGTCCAGAAGCGCATGGTTTTCAGCGTCGCCAATTCCTTGCCGGCGATTTTGGAGAACGTTTCCCAGGCATCGTCCATATCCAATTCATAAGCGAAAAAGGCCATTCGGCAGGAGGTGGTTTGCGGCGGATGATGCAGGGTGGTGTTCTGCCCATAGCTGCTCATCTTGACTTCGCCGGTCAGTTTCTCGGATGGGATGAACACCAGTCCCAGCGATCCCGATCGCGCCAGCTTGTCCGCATAGAACACCCAGCTTTCTCCCGCGGTGACCGGGACGCTCGGAAACTCGTTCCCCGCATGATCATGCGGCACTTCATTCCTGGCCTTGGCCGTTTGCACCCATCGGTGCGAAGGCAGATTGTAGGCTGGGCCAAAACCTCCGGGATAACAGGTCATTTGGAGATCGAGCGAATCGTCAAACGCCTTGGCCGCCGTTGGCCCTTGCAGGTCAACCCGGGCATAGATGGCATGGCCGTCATCCGGCACTACGAAAGCCAGTTGCAATTGATTTCCATCGTCCAATTCCCAGGTGAATCGCAGGTAACCCCGTTGGTCCGACCGGGATTCGATTTTGGAAGCGGTCTGCTGCGCGATGACATCCTTGCGATCGAGCAGGATGCGAATGCAGTTGCCGCGGTACCAGTTGCCAAAGGCGTCCCCGTCCAGGCCGATTCCCATGTCGGAGTTGATCAGCGCGGGATGGTTGCCGTCGTAATGCGGCGGACTGTTCAGGAACCGGCCGTATTTGATGCACGGTTTCGCGGCGCCGCAGTCGAAAGTCCAGCTCTCGGTCTTCAAGGGTGGTTTCTTGCCATCTTCGTCCGCCTTGGTCTCCTCCTTGTGCGCGATGGCCATCTCCAGCTTTCCCATTGCCTTTTTCACCTTGTCCAGCGCGGACGTTTCCGCCCGGGATTCGGCGGCAACCAACAGTAGAACCGCGATCAACAATGGCAGTGATGGCGAATTCGAACGGGCATTACTCATGAGGATTACTTTTTTCGTAACTGTTCAGTTTGTCAGAGCCTGTCCCCGCAAAAGCGGGGATTCACGGTTCACGGTTCAAGGTTTACCACGTTTCACGTGGGTTGGAAGTTTACCACCATGTGAAACGGGGCAAGCGGTTTCACGTGGAGAAAACGCTCGACGCTTATACAGGTCAAATGTCACGAAGTAATAGCCGAAATTCAATAGCGTATAGCGCTGCGCTACGGGAATGGGGTACTTCTCGTAGAAGGCCGGATTGGCAGGGACATAGCGCACCGAGCCATCCAGGTACCAGACATTCCAGCAGCTCCGATGGGGGACAAACTCCGCGTTAACGGTCCCGATTGTGAACAATTCGCACAAGAATGCCTGCCGGCTTTCGGAGGGATCACCCAGGTTGTAGGAAAATGACGCAACCGGCACCCCTGATGCGCTCTTATTTCGCATAGCATAACTGATGTACCGGATTTGTGGGCTGTAGTTACCGGTCTGGATCAATGACGGAATATACGTGCCGCCGTAATCGGCGCCGCCGAACGCGTCTGGGCGAATGGACGGACAAAAGAGAATCTTGCCGGCATTTCGGCTCAGGTACCCGCCTGCGAACAATAGTTCCAGATTCTGTGTGCCAGGATTATGGTAAATGCTCCAAATATCGTAGCCCACCGCGTCCAATCCCCCGCCCGCAGGTTGACTGGACGGCGTTTGGGAATTGTTGTCGCCGGCATAGAGTATGACGGCGGTGCCGATCTGGCGCATGTTGTTCATGCAGACAGTGCGGCGGGCGGATTCCCTGGCCGCCTTGATCGCCGGCGACAACAGCGCCGCCAGGATCGAGATGATCGCTATGACCACGAGCAATTCTATTAAGGTGAAACCGGCAATTTGATTTTTCGTATCTTCGCCCCACTCAGGCTGGGAATGTTCAGGGTGGAACTGGTGGAAGCAATGGATGCAATTTTTCAAGAAGACGCGGGATTTCTTCCATCACCAATCGCCAGATGCGCCGATGGTCAACTTCATCGTACACGTGGATGAGGAAGTTGCGTTGCGCAATAATGGCCCGCCACGGAATTTCCGGGTGTTCGTTCCGGAACGACGCGCTGACTCGGCGGGCCGCCTCACCGATGATTTCGATCCTTCGTTCTGCGATGAGCCGCGAATTCTCGTCTGCAAGGTACCGAGCCAGTGTCAATCCCTGAACCAACTCAGATACGGCTTTCGCCGACGTAAACATGTCCCAGAGATGGGCGGCGTCTTTGGGCTCAAGCGGCATAGACAACCCGGTGGGTGCGCAGAATCTCATGTTTTCGGAACGGATTTCGCAGCCCCGCCTTTTCCACCAAATCTACTTCGCGGCCGAAAATTTTCTGCAGTTCATCCCTGATCTCCGTCAGATGCCACAGATGCCAGGGAGCGTCCTCTGCAAAAGTGACCAGCACGTCCACGTCACTATCGGGTCGAAAATCCTCGCGGATGGATGAACCAAACAGCGCAAGCTCGGTGATCTTCCATCGGCGACAAAACTCCGCGATTGTTTCATTCGCCACCACGATGCCGTCAAGTTTCATATTCGCACCCACATTAGCCGGCTTCAGCCGATACTGCAAGAAAGATTCGCTGTTGACCCAGCGCGGCAAAGCCGCAACCAAACCAGGAACGG
>JACQHZ010000102.1 GCA_016198745.1 Verrucomicrobiota bacterium | reverse complement strand
GGGTTCAGGGTTCAGCGGTTGGAAAGTTTGAAGATCTGTCCGTGTGGCAGAGAGATCGAACGGTTTCTCCACGTGAAACCGCTTGCCCAGTATCATGTGGTGGTAAACTTCCAACCCTTGAACCCTGAACCGCTGAACTCTGAACCATGCTGAGAATTTCCACAACGACAGCCTGCGACCGCGGGTCATGCATCGGCCCGTTTTCGCGCGTCCCCTTCAATGGCCATCCAGAGAGAATCCAGAAAAGCCGTGCTGCGGCGCTTCGCCTCCGCCAGCGCACCCGGCGAAAAGGAGGATCCCAACGGCGGCTTTTCGCAAGAGAACAGGTAGAACTTGATCTTGGGTTCGGTGCCGCTGCCGCGCACCCCGTAACGCGCGCCGTTTTCCAGATCAACAAAGAAAAGCCGTTCCCTGGGAAGCACGTCGCCCTCGCAGTCTCGAATCTCCTGTTGCGCATGGTCGCGAACCGCCGTGACCTTCAAACCGGCCATTTCGGAAGGCGGCGATTGTTCATACGACTCGAGAATCCGACGGATTTTTTCCGCGCCTTCCGCTCCTTCATAAACCAATTGCCCAAGTTTTTCCCGGTAATATCCAAGCTCGGCATAGATGGAATCCAGATAATCCATGAGCGTTTGTTGACGCGACCTTGCGAACGCGGCAGCCTCGGCGAACATCAGGCACGCGGCATTGGCGTCCTTGTCGCGCGTGAAATCGCTGGCGGAATAGCCGTAGCTTTCCTCGCCTCCAAAGACGTAGTAGGCCGAATGCCGCAGCAACTCATCCCGTTTGGCGCTTTCCGGCAGCCGCCGATAGCCTGCCGCATCCATGCCCGTCGCCCTGAGCAATTGCGTCTCGTACTTCTGAAGTTTCGCGCCGATGTACTTGAAGCCGGTGAGGGTTTCCGGAATTTCGACGCCGAACTTTTGAGCGATGGCCTTTTGAAGGTCGGTGGTCACCACCGTCTTGATCAATCGAACGCGCTGACGATTGGTTGCGTTCAAAATGCCGCGCGCGAAAAGCCGTTCAAGGCGATAATGCGCCATAATCGAGCCGATCTGGTTGCCGTTGATCAGTTCCATCTTTCCATCCTGCCCGCGAATCGCGACGCCCATCCGATCCGCATCGGGATCGGTGGCCAACACCAGGTCGGCCTTCTCGAGATCGGCAAGCCGGATGCCCAGGGTGAGCGCCTCCGCATTTTCCGGATTCGGCGACCTGACCGTCGGGAAACATCCGTCCGCCTTCATCTGTTCGGCAACCGTGAGAACGCAAAATCCCATTTCCATCAAAAGCGCCGGAACAATCCTGGCGCCCGTGCCGTGCAGCGGCGAATAGACCACCTTCAACCCGACGCCATGTTTGCGGATCATTTCGGGTTCCAGCGCCAGCGAATGCAATCGCTCCAGATAAGCGTCGTCCATTTCCCTGCCGATGATCCGTATGCCTTGCGGCGCGGAAGATGGTTTGCGGCAAACCGCTTCGGCGGCAAGCGACTGGACCTGGCGGATGATCCCGCCGGCGTGCGGCTCCACGACCTGGGCGCCGTCGTTGAAATAGACCTTGTACCCGTTGTCGTGCGGCGGATTATGGCTCGCCGTGACGACGACTCCGGCATCGGCGCCCAGATGGCGGACTGCAAAACTCAGTTCGGGGGTGGAACGCTCGGACTCAAAGAGGCTTGCCTGCCCGCCGCATTCGACAACTGTTCGAGCGGCGAGTTCGGCGAAATGCCGCGAAAAATGGCGGGTGTCGTGGGCGAAAACCACATGCGGTTTTGCGCCGACAGGACCAACCTGTTGAATGTAGGCGACCAAACCCATGGTGGCGCGGCGAACATTGAAATCGTTCATGCAGTTCGAACCCGCAGCGGGACGTTCGGGACATTCGCCTTCCGCTTGGCCGCCCCGCTCGCCCCGGGTCACCACCCGGCCAATCGTTCGCCCTCGCAAACCGCCGGTCCCGAAGGCCAGGGTTTTGTAAAAACGATCATTGATCTCCGCCCAATGCGCGCCTTCCACAAGCTCGGAAATGCCGTCAATGATCCACGACTCAAAAAGGATTTCATCCAGCCAGGCCATGCAATTGTCACGCGCCGGAGCGAGGAGATTTCCCGCCTGGCATGCCTGCGATAATTTTTGACGGATGACAGCGGCGTTCATGATCAGGACGCCCGGGACAGGCGATGAAATGGACTTTTCTTCTTTTGGAATCAACCAAGCGAAAGCGCAATAATGTAGCGGGTGTCGCGCGTGCCGGGACCCCGGATCAGAACGGGCCTTGAGTTGTCGGGAAACGACGCGTAAAATCCGACAAATTTCTTCCCTCGATAGCTGGTCTCCACGAAAAACTCGCGGTTGCCCTTTTTCCGCCCGTGGTAAGTGATCGTGATGCCGAACTCATCGGGCATTTCGAAGATGGCTTTCTCATCGCGCGTGAACTGTGATTCCGAAAAGAAAATCTGCTGATAATTCTTGTAACCGAAATCTGCCTTCAACTGGACGTTGAGGGATTTCACCCGAGGATCGCTGTTCTCCGCGGGATCATTGCTGGCCCGGATGAGGCGCACCTGAAGCCGCGGGACGTTCCCGTTGGGGTCCTTCGCGCTTCCGTTGTCGTCCTTCGCAAAAACATCAGGAAACGGAAAGGGCGCCAGTAAAAAAGCGCAGACCAGTGCCTTCTTCATGGATCAATGATTCAAGCAGACTCTCAAAACCGCGCCTTCCGTTCCGGCTCTTTCTCATCGTCCATTCCAGAAATCCAGATGATCGTGGCGCCACCCTTCACTGATTCGTAGGCGGTGGCATCCACACGGGGGGAAAAACTATAGACATGCCAGATTTCCCCGAAATCCAGGTAATAATCCGCCAAGCCATCCAACCAGATGATCGTTGCGCCCGCGTTCCCGGAATGATACGTCGTCGGCGTCACGCTGGGCGAAAAGGTATAGACCTGCCAGATATCGCTGTAATCTGGCTTGCCCCGTTCACGGACGGCGGCGGGTTCCCTGGCGGCCATGCTGAAAGTCAGGGCGAGTGAAAGCGTGGCGCCGAACATGCCGCCCAATCCCGACAGCCCCCTGGCAAAGCGCGTCACGCGACGGAATGCCCCAAGGAAAAAACACCGCCAACCGAAAGGGGCGGCTGCGATCGTCGAAACGAATGTGGAGTTCATAAGATGAATCGTCAGGCTCAAGCCGTTGCGTTGTTGGGGAGACATTTTGGTTGCAGTCTCAGGACCCAAGGATCGTCCAAAAACGGCGCGAACGCAAGCAGTGAAACAACCCGGAACTTGTTTGCGCCAGAATCTTGCTCGTAATCTCTTCTGCGCCAGTGGTTGGGAAGACTTTTCTGAATCCATTTTCCTCAGCCTTGTGGTCCGGCTTGAAGAATCGCGGGGGATGCGTCCTTGAATTGCTCGAAGTTTTTGCGGAACTTGGCGGCGAGATCGCGCGCGGAAAGGTCGTAGGCATCCTGGTCTTTCCACATCCGGCGCGGCTGCAATTCGGCGTCGGGAATGCCGGGACAATGACGGGGGATGGCGATCCCAAAAAATGGGTCTTTGTCGAATCCTTCAGCATCCAGTTTGCCCGTGAGAACGGCGGTGACGGCGTCGCGATTGTACTGAATGGGAATGCGTTTCGTCTCATTGTAGGCGCCCGTCGTCCAGCCGGTGTTGATGAGCCAGCAGGAGGCATTGTGCTGACGAAGCCGCTCCGCCAGCATCCGCGCGTAGGTGGTGGGCGGCAGAGGCAGAAAGGGCGCGCCGAAGCAGGTGGAAAACGTCGGGACCGGTTCGCGCCCCGTGTTGGCCTCGGTGCCCGCCAGGCTCGCGGTGTAACCGCTCATGAAATGGTACATGGCCTGTTCAGGCGTGAGCTTCGCCACCGGCGGAAGCACGCCGAAGGCGTCGCAACTCAAAAAGATGACCGCCTTCGGATGACCGCCCCGTCCGGAACGAATCGCGTTGGCGATGAAATCCAGGGGATAAGCGGCGCGTGTGTTTTCGGTGATCGAATCATCCGCGTATTGCGGCTCGCGCGTCACGGGGTCCACGACGACGTTCTCGATCACCGCGCCAAAGCGCATGGCATCCCAGATTTGCGGCTCCTTTTCGCGCGTGAGCCGGATGCATTTGGCGTAGCAACCGCCCTCGAAATTAAACACGCCCTCCTCCCCCCATCCGTGCTCGTCATCGCCGATCAGCCCGCGTTGCGGATCGGCCGAAAGGCTCGTCTTGCCGGTGCCGCTCAACCCGAAAAACAACGCCACGTCGCCGTTCGCGCCGACGTTGGCCGAGCAGTGCATCGGAAACACGTCGCGTTGCGGGAGGATGTAATTGAGCACGGTGAAGATGCTTTTCTTCATCTCGCCGGCGTACTCGGTGCCGACAATCAGGACCTGTTTGCGGGCAAAATGAATGCACACCGCCACCTCGCTGTTGACACCGTCCCGTTTCGGATCGGCCTTGAGGCGGGGCGCGCTGAAAATCCGCCATTCCGGCTGGTGGATTTTCTGCTCTTCAGGCGTCGTTCGAAGAAAAAGCTGGCGCGCAAAGAGATTGTGCCAGGCCATCTCGTTGATGACGCGCAAAGCGAGCCGGTGGCGCGGATGCGCGCCGGCCCAGGCGTCGAGGACGTAAAGATCGCGGCCGCAGAGGTATTCGGCCGTGCGGCGGAAAAGGCGATCGTACGTTTCCTCGCTCATCGGCTGGTTCACCTTGCCCCACCAGACCTGCGCTTTCGAGGCGGGTTCTTCCACAACCCATTTGTCCTTGGGAGAACGCCCGGTGCGGCTGCCCGTCCGCGCGATGAGCGCTCCGTTGGCCGCAATTTGCTGTCCCTCGTTTCGGACGGCGCGCTCGTAAAGGACCGGCACGGAAAGGTTGGAGTGAAGTTGGCCGAGGGATTTGCCGCTGGTTTGGGCGAGGATGTGAGGCATGGCGAGGGTTTGTTTTCAGGTCTTGAATTGCAGGATGACGTTGATGCGATTCTCTCACGCTCGTGCGGAAGAGGTTTTCATTGGCGCCGCGTCACAGCTTGGAAACGAACCGTTGGCCGACCTTCAGCGGGTAACCCCGCAAAAATTCGGCGGCGGACATTTTCTTTTTACCTTCGAGTTGGAGTTCTTTGACAATCACGGCGCCTTTGGGGGATGCCACATGAATGCCCTCCTTGTCAATCTTGATGATTTCCCCGGCCTCGCCGCTGACAAACCGCTCGAAATCGGCTTCAAGCAGCTTGACCATTCTTGGTCCCTTCTCCAACTGGATGTGGCAATACGCGCCGGGTCCGGGATAGAGCGCCCGGATCTGGTTCCAAACACGCCGCTTGCTCGTCTCCCAAAATATCAGCTCGTCATCGCGCGTGATCTTCTGGGCGTAACTGGCCTCCTTGTTTTCTTGCGGGATGAAACGCGCCCTGCCGTCAGCCGCCAGGAGCAGCGCCTCGCCGATCAATTCAGCGCCCATCTCGGACAGGCGGTTATGAAGCGTTTCGTAGTTGTCCGTGTCGCGGATATGGGTGCTTTGCTGGAGCACGATGTCGCCGGTGTCGAGTCCCTCGTCCATTTTCATGATCGTGACGCCCGTCTCCTCGCAGCCGTCCATGATGGCGCGTTGAATGGGCGCGGGGCCGCGATACTTCGGCAGCAGCGATGCGTGAACATTAAAGCTGCCATGGCGGGGTAGATCGAGCGCATCGCGTTGGAGTATCTTGCCGAAGGCAACGACCACGCTGAAGTCGGGGCGCATGTATTTGAGCTGGGAAAGGATGGTCGGCGACTTCAGCGATTCCGGTTGAAAGACCTTGCAATGGAGGTCAAGTGCCAGCAATTTGACCGGCGGCGGCGTCAGCTTGCCGGCCCGCCCTTTGGGGCGATCCGGCTGGGTGACCACCCCCACCACCTCGAATGAGGGATGGCGCGCCAGTCGCCGGAGGGTGGGACACGCAAAATCAGCTGTGCCGAAAAACACAATCTTCACGGCACGTCTCTATCAGCCATCCGGGAAAGTGGAAAGCGGAAAAAACGAAAATCGTTCGCAGGTTTGACACGATGATTTTTGAACGATGTCCCGAAAGGACGGATGCCGAAGGATTGTTTTTGCCTGCAACTATGAGCCAAAAATCCGCGAAGAGAACATCCCTGATTGCCGGCTGCCGGTCGGAATCGGGAAACGCCCAGCGCCATGCGGAGGATTTCGATCCGTGTTACACGGGTTATTTCGAGCAATTCAACCGCCGGATGTATTTTGAAGCGCACGAGACGCTGGAAGCATCCTGGCGCCAATCACGCGGGGCGCGCCATCTTTTTTACAAGGGGTTGATCCAGCTTGCAGGCGCCTTTGTTCACCTGCAAAAATCCAGACTGCACCCGGCCTCGCGTCTGTTTCGACGAGCGCTCATTCATCTCGATCCTTATCAACCCGAGATGGAAGGGCTTGACGTGTCGGCGTTGATGAGGCGCATTCGGGAATGGCTGGCAGAGGTGGAAGGTTCGGATTTCACGCGTAATCCGTTCGATCCGGAACACCCGCCTCGTCTTGAACTCCATCCGTCGTCCCATTCCGATGAGGAGGAATGATCTCGCCATGTCTCTGTACTACTAACCTTTGGAATCTTGTTTTG
>JACQHZ010000138.1 GCA_016198745.1 Verrucomicrobiota bacterium | reverse complement strand
CGCCGCCGATGTTGTCACCAGCGCCGCCGATGTTGTCACCAGCGCCGCCGATGTTGTCACCAGCGCCGCCGATGTTGTCTTAACAAATAGGCACAAAAGCAGACTGAAAGCAAGCTACTTTTGGGAAAATATTTTGCAGATCGTGCATCCGGATTGAGGTTGCATTGCCTCACACGAATCCATCCGTCTTGGCGGGGTCGTCCCCTACATCTGCCTGTCTGCCGCGGCGGACGCAGACAGGTCTCTCGCGAAGTTCACAAAGTGGGTTAGCAACATATCATGGATCATGATTGTCGCACGGATTGCACCTTCGTCCAGATTTGGGTCTCGTTCACACTCTTATGAAAGACCGAAGTGCGTGACCAGGACTTCGATCAATTGAGCCGGAGCGACAGCGGGCGATCCCGTGTTCTTGAGCGATGCATGGATGGCTCCCCAATCCGGCGACTCCGGCGAAAACAGAGCGACGAAACGCCGCAGGTCCGCGCGGACGGTTTCGGGCAGAGGAAAAGGCGGTCCACCGAGGGCGAGTGTCAGGCGGAAAACGTCGTTTCGGTGTTTCCGTATATCGTCCTCATCAATCCGCTCCCCCTGTTTTTTGCGCTCACTCAAATCCATCCATGCCCGGGCTTTCAAGGGAATCATGCCTTCCGGGCCGATAATGGGAAGATCGGAAACGGTCGTGCGGGTTGCCGCCAGCAACTGGTAGTAGGCGTCATCCATCAGAATGGCGGAAAGGCTCGATACATCCTCGCCAGCCGGAACAGGTGTCACGGCCTGGCCCGCATCCAGGGTGATGGACTCCAAGCGACGGCTGAACAACTCGATCATCACCGGGTAATCCGTCTCCTGTGGACGGGAGAAACGGTAATACTCGCGTCGGGTGGTGGATTTCTGGCGGTTCTCATAGTGTCCTGCACGCACGAACTCCCAGAATCTTTTTACGAATCCTTCATTCAGGGCTTCGAGAATCAGCACCATGTCCACATCGTGGGTGCCCCGGAAACGAAGCCCCTTGGAAGAGAGCCATTCCGCGCAGGCCACTCCACCGATGACCACGAAGGCATCGTGATGGTTGCGGAAGTGCGCTTTCAAACGTTCGAGTCCTTTTACCATGGAATTTCCTCCAAGGTCGTTCGCAGAGCTTTGTCAACCCGCTCATCTTCCATGGTTCTCAAGCAGAGATGGAGCGAGAGCCGGTCCACCGTTTCCCCCTCGGCCAAGAGCGTCGGGTCATAAGCCCAGCATTCCAATCCCGCTTCGGCGTCTTCCCGGCTCATGCAAACGACGAATTGGCCGCTTGCACGCATTTTTGCAACAGCGCTTGCGCGCACCGCAATTGCCGGGAGCGGATCATCGGTGATGGTTGTGTGCTGGGCCAGCGCAGACAGACCCGCCTTGAGCGTGTCTTTCAGCGGGCTGGAAAACTTGATCCAATGCTTGCGGAGAACCGGGGAACGGAAACGGGACTCGGTCTTTTCCCAAAGGTCCCGCGTGGAACCGGGAAAATGGATGTGGCAGTTCCGTCCAGATCGCCGCCTCTCGCAGACCCCAATTTCTTCGAGTTCGGCGCCCGCGTTGGAAAGGGCCATCGGCGAATAACCAACCGCCTTCGCCACTTCCCGCAATGAAAGGTCCCCGACGGGCTTCTTGAGAATGTGATACAGCACCACCACTTGTGCGGGCCAGGAAACATGTGCGGTCCTCGGCCGTGGTGGGCGGGAAAACCGTTCTCGCAAATCCACCAATATCATGGGCAGGTACATCTGGCGGCCAGGAACAATGAACGGAACTCTTTTCTGGACCAGCCGGTTGCGCTGGTAAGCGGCAATATCGGGCAGAACCAAGGCGATGTCGCGATGGTTCAAAGCTGTGCGCAATTGATCGAGATGGGTCGTGTATTCCCCAGGCGTTTTTTCCTTGTCGGCGGCCTTCTGAACCGCCAACAGCACCGGGTGCCCGCACAGGCGGACGTCGGCAATCCGGTACATGGCACGCAGATAAAGCGGCAAGCGGGTCGTAGAAAGGCATTCCGCCGCATCCACCTGCAAGGATGCGCCGGTAATCTCCTGAACATAACAGGTCAATTTTTCGGTAAGAGTCATGGGCGATATGTAAAGTCTTACTGCAAGATATACAACAATATTTTATTTTGCAATAAATTTTTATCTGCACTTGGGACAAACTGCCGGTCGCCGGCGGCATCCACGGCGGTCACCGCAATCACTCCCTCGTAACGTGCGGGATAGGCCATCTCATCGAAGTGATTGTTGCCGGTGGCCGCCACAATGAGGGCGCCTCGTTGCTGGGCGTAGCTCACCGTTTCGTGAAGAATGGGGCTTGTCACCATAGGTGCCGAGACTCAGGTTGACAATGCGCGCCCCGCGATCGGCCGCTGCCACGATACCTTGGGCCACCGTCGAGTGGCCATCCATACGAAAATGCCAAGCGCAACCAGTGCGATCCCTGTCCGCCAATTAAACACACCGGAAAGCCTACCCCAAAATCACCACCCAGGCACAAGCGCAAAATGCCGTCGGCGGAGAACAGACAGGTCAACCGATTCCACAGCCATCCCACAATTTGTGCAAAAATGGTTCTTGAACAACGAAATGAAGCCGCTCAAAATGCGGCTTATTGGAAGACATCGAATGAGAGGGAACATGATTGTTGCATATCAAGGAAGGTTGTCCGCAGGCCGGCATGGATTGGCCGGCGACTGAAGGCGTATTGACCGTGAGCGAGGAAAATTCAGGCATCAAGGCGGGGCAGCAGGGAGATGACACCCTGATTCGCGTCGAGGGCAAGGCGACCCACACCAACAGTCATTTGCTGAAACAATTCATGCTCCAGTGTCTCGACGAGAACCGTCGGAATTTCCGGATGGATCTTTCCCGGTGCACTTATATGGACAGCACGTTTTTGGGCACCCTCGCCGGCCTCGGCGGCAAGGTGCGGGAACGCACCGGGTCGGCCATCAAGTTGTTGAATCCCGCCGAACGGGTTCGCGGCATGCTGGAAAACCTGGGCATCATTCACTTGTTCGAAACCGTGAACGAAACGGACCGGGCGGAACCGCTTCAGGATTTAGGCGGCAAGGATGTGAGCAACGAAGCCAGGTTGCGCGGAATGCTGGAGGCTCACGAAAAGCTCGCCGCCGTCTCGTCCGCCAACGAGGAAAAATTTCGCGACGTGATCGAGTTTTTGAAGGAAAAGGTGCGCAAGAACAGTCCTTCCTGAACCCGCCGTCATCCGGCGATCTGCCGGTTGATCAGACTGGCGGCATAAGCGGCGCCGAAACCGTTGTCGATGTTCACCACCGTGACGCCCGAACTGCAACTGTTGAGCATGGCCAGAAGCGCGGCGACGCCGCCGAAGCTCGTCCCGTAGCCCACGCTGGTGGGAACGGCGATGACCGGTTTATCGAGCAACCCCGCCACCACGCCCGGCAACGCCCCCTCCATGCCGGCGGCGACAATCAACACGGCGCAGCGCGCCAGTTCCGCGCGGATCGCCAGGATGCGATGGATGCCGGCGATGCCGACGTCGTAAAATCGTTTGACCGGGTTGCCCATCACTTCGGCGGTGACGGCGGCCTCCTCCGCCACGGGAATGTCGGATGTCCCCGCCGCGACAATCGCGATGGCGTTTCGCCGTTTCGGCAGCGGCTTTCTCTCCACCACGAGCATCCGCGCCTCCGGATGATAGCGCGCGCCGCGAATCGCCCGACGGAATCGCCTTGCAAGCGCCGGCGTGGCCCGCGATGCCAGCAACTGATCCGACCGCGAGAGAATCTCACGGGCGATGCGCAGGACCTGTTCCGGACGCTTGCCTTCGCAGTAAATCACTTCGGGAAAACCCCGGCGCGCATGACGATCGTGATCCACGCGCGCGATGGCGGGAGGACGGTTTTTCGGTCCGCGAACGATTCCTGTCAATTGGGGAGGCATATTTTGGGCTTGATTCAAAGGCGCGCTCCAAGCTAATCAAGAAGCATGTCACTGATCAAGAAGATGCAGGATCGGTTCGGAATCTTGGGGGAACTGCTGGCCTTTCTTTGGGAGCAGAAACTCTGGTGGATGATTCCCATGGTCCTGGTGCTGGTCCTCTTCGGCCTGTTGCTGGTCTTCGGCACGCAGACCGGCATGGCGCCGTTTGTCTATACGCTGTTTTAGCCGGCTTCTTTTTTCAAGATGCGGATCAACGCGATTGCATGCGCTGGAGCATCTCGCGCACCGCCTGCTGAAGACCGACCATCACCGCGCGGCTGACGATGCTGTGACCGATGTTCAAGGTCTCCAGATGGGGGACTTTGAGAATCGAACCAACGTTGGTGTAGCGAATGCCGTGCCCGGCGTTCACGCGAAGACCGAGCGCGACCGCCAGTTCCGCCGCGCGTTTCAGGCGCGTCCGTTCCTTGGCCTGTTGCGCGGCGTTTCGCGCTTCCGCAAACGCGCCCGTGTGAAGCTCGATGAACTCAGCGCCCGTCGCGGCGGCAGCGCGGATTTGAGCCGGATCGGGCGCGATAAACAGGCTCACGACGATGCCTTTTTCTTGCAGCGCGCTCACCGTTCTCCGAAGACGGGTTCCTGCGCGGACAACGTCGAGGCCGCCCTCGGTGGTCACCTCCTCGCGGCGTTCGGGAACAATGCAGACTTCGGCAGGCCGGACCTTGAGTGCGATGCGCAGAATCTCCGGGCTGGCCGCCATTTCCAGATTAAGCGGGAGTCGCGCAAGGCGTCGCGCTGTCCAGACATCTTGATCCTGGATGTGCCGGCGATCTTCGCGAAGATGAATGGTGATGCCGTGCGCGCCGGCCTGTTCGACGGCGCGCACCGCGTCGAGGAGACATGGCTCCGCCCACGGCGACACCTTGCGCCGACTGCGGTAGCGCACTTGACGAAGAGTGGCTACGTGATCAATGTTAACGCCGAGTTTCATGGTGAGGTTCGGAGGTTCAGGGATTCAGTCGCAAAATGCCGCAACAACCATTGTTCTTCGCGCCTCATACGACGGCGTTGCGGCGGCGTTTTGTCGTTCAGGCCGGCGAGATGCAGAATGCCGTGCGCCAGGTACAGAGTCAATTCTTGCGTCGTCCTCCGCTTGCGCCGGGCTGCTTCCCGTTGCGCGGTGTCCAGTGAGACGAGGATGTCCGCCATGCCCTGGCCATAGTTGAACGTCAGGACATCCGTTGGGCCTTGATGACGGAGGAATTGAAGGTTGGCCTCCCGGATTCGACGGTCATTCATCCAAACAACACTGAGGTCGTTGATCGAGAAGCCGGGGTAACGCCTGGGATTCCGGGCCACGAGCGCAACCAGCCGACGGATGTCCGTGCGCCATCTATTGGCCGGCGGCCGAAGGAACGGGTGCCGGTTGATCAATGTCAGGTTCATCCTTGGGATAACTCACGCGCGTGTGCATCATGCTCAGGAGGGTCTTGGCGAAACTCTCGGCTGCCAGTTTCAAATCCCGCGTGCTCAACGGACAATCGTCAAGCTGGCCGTCGCGATGACGATCTTCAATGATCTCGGCGATGAGCGTCTCGATTTTCTGCGGGGTGGGTTTGCTCATGCAGCGGGAAGCGCCTTCGATGGAATCGGCGAGGCTGATGACGCCGATTTCGCGGGTCTGGGGTTTGGGACCTGGATAACGATAGGTCACTTCTTCAACCCGCGGCACATCGCTTTCATTCAGGCGCAGGATTTTGCTGCCTAGCCTGGCATCCTCCTCGTTGCGTTTGGCGAGGCGATAAAAGTAAGAGACGTGCGAGGTGCCGTGATGCTGCTGGATG
>JACQHZ010000137.1 GCA_016198745.1 Verrucomicrobiota bacterium | reverse complement strand
CTACAACATCGGGAAAATCTTGTCGAAAATACGCGATTCTTGAACATTGTAGTACAGTTATGGATGATCCTTCAGCGCACCGATGATCGCCTTGAGCGCCTGGTCTGATGGCCCAAGCAACAATTGATCGCCTTCGCCTTTCCACTGGATGGTGGCATGACCATAGACATCGATCTTCCATGGAAGCTTGTGCTGTTTCGGATCAAAGGTGAAGGTAACGGACTTCCGGTTGCCAGGCGCAAAGAGGCTGTCCTTCACCAACACTTTGCCGCTGGCGTCTTCAAGAATGACATTGCAGGCTGTACCGGCGGGATGCCGTCCGCCCGACCGAATGATCAGTTCCACCGGCTTGGTCTCATCGGCGGGGCGAAGGAAGCCGTAAGCCCCCCTTGTTTCCAGGTCGGCATTCTTTGGGACCAGCATCGCCTCAAATGGGAGGTCCGTGATGGGCGCGCTCACGTTGGCCTCGTGGACCTGAAGTTCAAACCGGTAAAGGCCGGTCTCGCCATCGGCGGGCAAATCCCTTTTTTCCGTCAAACTGGAAGGGTAGGTGCCGACCGTTGGCACCTTGAAATTTGCCAGTTCCTTCCCTGATGGCGATTTAAAAGTCACCTGACACGGATGCAGGTCGCCGCCGAGGGAGCTGGCTTTGAAGGTGAGCGCGATCGGCGCGTCCTTGGTCTTCAAACCGAGAGCGGTCAGACGGGGGGCGCCACCCACGAGATAGGAAAAACGGGTGATTTCCTTCGGTGTGACATCGGTGATCTTCGCCTGATTCAGGGCATGCAGAAAATTTCCCCAACTGAAATAGGCGCCCCAGTTATCTCCAATCGGGCCGGGACCCACGCCGTACCAATCGTAAGGATCGCCGGTTGCGCGGTAGAACCTTTTCGGAAAATCGGTGACGCGCTCGAAGTGTTGGGACAGGTACGACTTGTCGCCCGAAAGCTCAAAAGCGAGCGCCGCAATCGCTGTCGTCCAGGTATCGGCCAACTGCGTTCCGCGTCCGTACTTGAGAATGAACGCCGGATATTCGGGGTCGCGGGTCTGTTCGTAGTAACGATTGATCCAGAGGGGGTGCCATAAGGGTCCCGGATTTTGTTTTTCGAGCGGCTCGGCCGTCCGCAGGCTGAATCCCATTCCATGGATCGCGGGCAGAATATCGGCGTTCCACGCGGCCTGATATTGGGTGATGGCGCAGGCGAGCGACGTGTTGATTTCGCGCCGGGCGCCGTCCAATGGCCAGCCATATTTCAGAATGGACTCCGACCAAAGGTCATAGACGTCCTTCGCTCGCGAATGGCCGTCAAGATACCACATCCATAAAAAGGCGTCTGGATCAACGAAATGTCCCCAAAGCCACGCATGCGTGTCGCGTCGTTCCATGCCGATCAACTCGCCGCCCCAGGGCGTCAGCCCCTTGCAGTGATACATCGCGCCCGGAACGTGGTACTTGAACTTCGATCGACCGGTTGTGTCGAACTCGGTATAATTGATCGTGCCGATGTTCATCCAGTGGTCGGTGCTTGTGCGCGCCCAGCGGAGAAGATCGGGCGAACCGCTTCGATAGACCATCTGCCAGGTGTTGCCCACCTCGTGGTAATGCGAGTTGTGCCAGACGCGATGAAGCCCGGCGCAATCATCCTCGGCGTTCCAGTACGTGTGCGTGTCGGGCCAGATCCATAAGCCGTACTCGTTGCCGCGCTCGACACAGCGGGTGTGCGAAAGCCAGCCCTTCTCCACGGCCTCCTCCATGGGTGAAAAGTTTTTCCGGTCCACAGCCGCAATTTTTCCGAACGCGCCGCTGGCGGCGTTCCATTCGGGCGCGGCATGCGCGGCGGGGTCGCGCTGGAACATTTGCGCCCGTTTGGGCAGTTCCTTCGCCTGCTCATCCACCGAAAACAAAACGGCAAATTCGTTTCCGATGGCGAGTCCCTCGCCGTTTCCATTGAGCGCATGCTTGGGCACGCACTCGAACGTGTCCGCAGCATACGGGCCAGCGAACGATTCGTAGTAATCGTTCGGCAGGTTCAAGTCGAGCATCGCGCCCTGATGAAAACACCAGAACTTGTAGATATTTTTGATGTCGAGTTCGTCTTCGATCTTGAAAGCCCGATGCCCGTGTTTGGGCCAAAAGTGGAGTGTGATCCCGTCGCGGCCCATCTCCGCTTCCTTTGGGAATTTCCGCCAGATGTCGCGGAGGACGACGGTGAGGTTCGAACGCGGTGCGTTTGTCGAAACCAGGGAGAACCAGCCGTCGGACTTTGCGCCCTCGACCGTGTTGGTTCCTGAGCCAACAACACGAAAATGATCGAAGCGATCCTGATGGAGGAACACCGTCTGCGGTGCCACGGGCAGCGCCCCTTCCCGCGTCGCGCCATCGGCCCCCAAACGGAATCCCGCCAGGGCGGGACCGAGAGCGGCGCCAAGGTGAAATCCCACGTCGGCCAATCGGCCGATGCGCGTATCATAAGTGATGATGGTGTGATGACTGATCCGCAGCATCGGCTGACCCGCATAGGCCGTGATCCGCGTCTTGAACATGCACAGTGGATCCACCCGCCCCTCGGGATTGACATACCAGCCCGATGCCGCAATCGTCACGCGCACTGGCCCCTGTTCCTCCACTGTCACCTGGACATTTTTGTCATTGGCCGCATCGAAGCGGATGATCCGACCATCCACCAGATAAGGGCCGGCGGATCCCCTGATGACCGGATTGGCTTCGTCGTATTTGCCGGAGCCGCTTGGATCGAACCACGCGGTTTCGATGCCGGTAAACTTCTTGCGATTGACCTCGAACCGGATCGCGCCGGTATCAATCGTGATCTTCTCCGGATTTTCCACGACCGAAATCGTCGGGGCGTGATTTATCACGCCCTTGCTGGCGTCTGCGGCAATGGTTTTTAAACGATATTCAGACGGCCTGCCTCCGGTATATTTTCCAAGAAAATCCAGATGCACCCATTCCACCGAACCTTTGGGACACCAGGTGGCCACGGGCTTGATCTGCGCGGGAATTTGTTTGCCATCTTCGAACAAGGCGATCCGTGTTGCGTCCATCACGGCGTTGATGGGAAGCGGCACGCCCACGCGGACGGGCCAAATGGCATTCGGCAGAATTTCCTGCGATTCCAGTTGGATGGGAATGCCCTCCGGTGGCATGTTGATGACTGGATTCCGCTTGTCGCTGCGGACAAACTTGAACGCCTGCGGCTGGCCGATGGCCTGGCCTTCCGCATCCAGCAATGTCGCGGAAACTTCGTATTTGCCCTTTGGCAATGTCCCGGTCGTGATCAGGAAATGCGCCTTGGGAGTGGTTGCATTCGGCTGGATCGCTTCGGCAACGGGTTTAACGGCGTCCTGTGGTTTCAGGACGATTTTGAGACTGCGCGCGGGCGGGGTTGACGGCGTTGTCGCGCCGTCGGCGGGCGCCTTGCTTGGGGCGGGAACCTCCAGAAGCGCGTAGAACTGGCCATTCAGATCGTCCGCCCAATATTCGAAACGATCGCCCAGCAGTTGTGGCTTTTTGTCGTTCGGGCCGAGCGCCTTGAATTCCACCGAGTGGACGAGGGCGTTCTGCTGCGCCCAAACCCCGGCCATTGGCAAGACGAAGATCCACGCCAAGAAAATCTTACAAGAAGTTCGAGAAGAAGCTTCGGAAGACCGGGAAGTTTCGCTTCCTCGACGATGGGAAGCCCAAAGGTGTGGCATGAAACCGAGGTGGAGTGCATGATGAACTGATTTCATGTTTCGATCTCGTTCTCTTCTTTCAACATTTGAATCGTCTTCCGAAACGCCTCGGCGGTGCGCTCGCAGTCGGCGGAAGTGTGGACCGCGGAAATGGGCGCACCGTGGCCGCCGGGATAATCCACGTATTCGTTGCCGTCCACGTCCCATTTATGCGAGGCCTGTGCGCGGGTCACGTAGATGCCGTACGGCTCGATGTAACGCACATCATGCGTGATGCCGCTGGGGAAAATGCGCCGCGCGCGGTCGGCAAGCTTCTCGGAGGTCGGTGTTTTACGACGATACTCCGCGACGATGCGCGATCCCGCGAGGTATGCGGGCTCGGGCGGATAAGTTGGAGTGGTCGCCTGTACTGGAGCGGTGGCTTGCATGATGTGTTCCTTTCTTTAAGCCTCCGCGAATCGTTGCGCGAGGGACGGCTCATGATCAGCGGCAATCATCTCGTCACATTGGGCCACGGTCAGCGCGAGCGGTTTTTCGATGAGCACGGGCGCACCCGTCGCCGCCACCTCCAGATAGATCGGCGCATGCAAGTGGTGCGGCGTGGCGATGATGTAGGCGTCGGCTTTCGCGCCGACATGCGAGCGCAGCGGCTGGCCGCCAAATTGCCTGCAAAAAGCCTGCGCCTTCTCTTCGTTGGCGTCCGCGACCCACGCCCACCGGCAGCGTTCAGCCATTTTGCTGACGGTCTGTCCGTAGAACTGCGACACCCAGCCGCAACCGATCAGTCCAAGTTGAAGGGAATGTTTCATGATTTCCGTCTCAGCCGTTCCAATGCCTCAAGCAACCAATCCTTGCAGCAACTCCGGCGGTGTGAGCGGCGCATGACTACGCTCCATGCACTCGATCCAGAACTGACGGCGGGTTTCTTCCGTGGAGTTCATTGCTTTTGAAAGTCGGCGATCCTTTTCAGCAATGCCCGCCGCGTTTCCACTCCGCTCTGGAAGCCTGATTGACGAAGCCGGTCAAGATGGACGTGCATGCCGTCGCCGGCGTGACCCGAACCGAACCACCAGACGCCATGGGGTTGGAAACGAGCGATGTCTTCGAGGTCCATCTGCCAACTCTGCTGGAGGCTCAACGGCATGGGCCACCCATCGGGATAGGCATACGTCATCACACCGCGCGGCAGGTAATACGTCTTCATACCCGCGCGCTTCGGTTCTTCGATGGCCATTTCCATCATGCCAAAGCGATTGCGCGACTTGTCGTAGAGGCATTCGTAGCTCACCACACCCAGGTCCGGACAAGCCGCATGCAGCATTTCCAGGCTGACATCCTGCGTGACCAAATACGGCAGTCGACCGGTCTCGCAAATCGTCGCGATTTGGCCGTGGAAGCCCTGCTCTTTCACCGCCTGCTCGATCTTCCGTAGCAGTTCCGCGCGCCGCTGGGTGGTGTAGTCGCGCCAGGGGGAAATCTCGGGCAGACGCGGGTTGAGAGGACGCCCGATCTGCTCGAACGACGGGCGCCCGTTTTCCTTGGCCCATGCGTTGTAAAGCGGAATGCGATGCGGCATTTCGATCCCACAAAACTCAACCTCGATGAGCAACCCCGCCGCGCGCGGGAACAGCGTTACCAGTTCACGACACATTTCGACGGCATGATCTTGAATCTCCTCCGAGTCAATGTCGTAAGAACTGATCTCGCGTCTCACCCTGGTCCATGAGGGAGATCGAATCTTCTCGGTATGATAAATATTCACAACCGCCCCCAGCCAAATGGCGATGCCACGCTTCCGAGCCTCGTCCATTATGTCAAGCAGCAGTTGGTTGTCGGAGGCAGTCAGCAGGTTGCTCGGATGCTGGTCCAGAAACGGCAGTCGCGACCGGTAACCCGTGGTAAACCACTTGACCATGACGAGGAGCGAATTCATGTTCGCACCGCGCATGTCGTCGAGGAGCAGGAGGAAATCGTCGCGCGCGTATCGCTCCATTCCGCCGGAGCCGGGCGCGGTGTAGTCCCAGAAGCCGTGTTCGTCAGGTGTGATCATGATTTCATCGGGCGACAGGGCGCGATCCGCTTCCTTTCCGTCAATAAATAATCCCCTGCGCCTTGTCGAAAACGTCCCTGCAGGAATTGAAAGTGGCGTTATAGTACACGTTGGCAATGGCGATCGTGTCAATGAGGCTCGCGCTCGCGCCGCCAAAAAATTCCACATGACCGTCGTAGAAGACACAATTGTAACCCTGCTTGTGAGCGGTGGCTCTCGGGGTCACGCCGCCAGACACGATCACATGATCAAACGCATACGCAAAATTTCCACGCGTGATCGGCACGCCGGGCCAGTCGGCGCCGTAGACGGCGGGATGGTCGATGGCCCCGGTCGTTGGGTGCACAGTGCGAAAGGCGAACGAATAACATCCCCGCCAGCGCGACCGGTCCTGGGAGGGATTCCACCCCCAGGGGCTTGATTGGCTTGACGGGTTGATGGGTTCCTCCTGAACGAGAAACCCCTCGTCCGTCTGGGCGGGACAACGCCAGATGCTCGGCTTCTTGAATGATCCGCACGGGGGGAGATAGGAGCCGATCAAGGGACCGAAACCGACGCTATAGTTCGTGGAGGAAATGCCGTAGATAATCGGGTAACGATCACCCGGCACCCTGTCGTTATTCTCGCCGGCGTAAATGTTCAGGGCGGCGCCAAGCTGCTTGAGATTGTTCATGCACGCGATCCGCTTGGCCGATTCCCTGGCGTTTTTCAAGGCCGGCAGGAGCATGGCGGCCAGAATCGAGATGATGGCAATGACGACCAAAAGCTCAATGAGGGTAAACCCCGCTCTGCGCGGGGTAAACGCGGCGGTTCGCACTTTCACAGTCTAACTTTAGGCGCGCGGTTGAATGAACTCAATGCGCGCACGACATGTCTTGCAGAGAGACAAGTTGGCAACCTTGAAGCGCCGCCATCCCCTATTTTGTGAAAATAGGCGCTTACCAAAAAACTAAAACCAACATTTTGGCGTTAATGTAAGACAGGCATCTTGCCTGTCTCTATCAGGACGGAAGACAGGCAAGATGCCTGTCCTACTTTGGGCCGCGCAAAGCGCCCATTTTCAGAGGGGAGGCTCAGCTCGACAGCATCAGCGCGCGCCGCCCGGCCCCAGTGTGCCGCCATCCTTGAACCGCGGCATCACCAGGTTCTCGCGATGCGGCAGGTTTCCCGTGTCCGCCAGTTGGCGCGCCATCGCGGACAGGCGTTTGGCGAAGGACTTCCAGTTGAAGGTGTAGTGCGCGACGGACGGCGTCAGGTTGTCGAGGAACGGCTCGTAACCCAGGCAGATCACGGCCACATCCCGCGGCACGCGGATTCCTGAGTCGGCAAGATGGCTCATCACGGTGAGAACGTGTTTGGGGCGCGCCACGAGCAATCCCGTCGGCCGGCGCGGCGCGGCAAAAAGCGAATCCAAGGAAGCCTGGATGTCGGCCACTTTGTCCGGGGTGCGAACCACGATGGGTCTGATCCTGGCGGCATCCGGCGCTCGGGCAAAACCCCGGCGAAAATCTTCCTCAATCGAAACCTGGCCGGGAAGGTTCACGTCCGTCACCATCAGCGCGATTCGCGAGTGACCGCGCCCTCTGAGAATGCCAACGGCATGCCGCAGGATGGCATGCGAATTTACATCGATCGAGGGAAACGCCAGACTCGCGCCACACGATCCCACCAGGAGACACCGAATCCGACGGGCCGCGAACCACTGCATGCACATCGTGGACGCCATGAGCAGCCAGCACTCGGCGCGCGTGTTCGCCATCAGGGCGGTGAGGGAACGCGAGGGGTTGCTTGAGCCGAAACGTTGATGCGCGTGGACTTCGAGTTGGCATCCCGCGTCGCGCAGATATTCCTGCAGCGCATTGATGAGAAAATGCGAGAAGGAGGAGAGCTTGTGAACCGGCAGCACGCTTAAGAAACCCACGACGTTCGTCCCTTTCGGCGCGGTTCGGATGGAAGATCGGCATGCGATCCGCATCCGACGCCCCTGCGAAACGACGATCCGCCCCTCGCGTCGAAGAATCCTCAGCGCGGCGCGAAGTGTGGTTCGGCTGACCTTCAACCGGTCGCACAACGTCAGTTCCCCCGGCAGGCAGTCCACCCACTCGCCGCGTTGCAGTTCGCGTCGGAGTATCTTCACCACCTGACTGACCAGCGAAGAACGTTGGGGAATTTCATTCATGCCTTCTCCGGCACACCTCCGCCAGGCGTTTCAAATGATGGCAGTAATTTGCAAACGAAATATCGGGCGGACAGGTATGGTCGGTGTGGGGAATGTAGCCCCCTTCGTCAATAAGCGGTTTCAACCGCGCCAGTTCCCGGTCAATCGCCGCCGGGCCTTCGGCCAGCATACGCTTGTCCACGCCGCCCCAGATGCGCAGTTTCTTGCCATATCTCCGCCGCACCTCCAGCACGTCCATGCCCGCCTGGGTCTCGAAGGGATAAAGAAAGTTCAGCCCCGCCTCCATCCAGATCGGGATGAGGGGATGAATCTGGCCGTCGCTGTCCAGGCCGATGTGCGGGACGCCGCGTTTGCGCAGAAAATCCGTCACCCGGCGGTAGCGTGGCAGCATATACTTTCGCGCCATGGCAGGCGAGACCAACGGCGCGTGGTTGTACGCCATGTCCTCCCAAAAGCCAAAAGCGTCAATGGCGATCACGTCCAGGATCTGGGACATCATGGCGATGATGAAGTCCGCGTTGGCATCCATCATTTCCTCGACAAAGGCGGGATCGTCATGAAACAGCATGCAGAGTTTTTCCACCCCGACAAGATTGCGTTGCGGACCAAAAAAACCGCCCCAGCGGTCCGAGATGATGATGAACGGCACGGGTTGCGCGCGCCATTTTCGCAATTGCTCCTTCCAGTCCGGGCCGATGCGTTTCGTCAGGTCCGGCTGCATATGCTCCTTCCAGAAGGCGCGGAACTCCTGGCGATTCTCCACGGGAAACTTCAGGAACTGCGGCATGGAACTGTAGGCATGCCGTTTCATTTCCCGCATCACGATCCCCTCGTGATTGATATAAACGACATGGTCCGCATCCTCTTCGAGTACCTTGTGCGCGAAGGGCGGGTTGGGCTGAAACCAACCGCCAAACACCAGCCGCTTGTCCGTGATGTCCGCCGGCTCGTGTTGTTTCGGATCGTAACCCTCCCGCTTCCAGCGTTCGATTGTCTCCGGCCACCCGCCCCAACTCCAGAAGGGCGTGTGGTCAACCGGCTGATACGCCATGCAGGCGCGGAACCGTTCCAGGTCGTTCATTGTCCAAACCTTTCAGATCGGATCAGTTTCCGTCGGAACCCATTTGGTTCCAATAACCGCCAAGGGATGAAATCGAACATAGAAGCGGCTAAAATGAACCCCATAGGCGCAGGCAGCAAGTGGAAACCATTGCGTTGTTGGATCAGTTCCGGCACGATCTTGAGCCTCGAAACAATACGAACCAGCACCACCCGATGCCTGTTCTGAGTGCGGATCAGACAACACTCGTTGATGACAAGGGAACCCTCAGGGACTCCGATATGAGGAAACCAATCGTCAGAAGAGTGGCGGACGGCCCGATGGATTACGGCATGGATGCCTGCCGCCGGTATGATTACAGTAATTGAGATCGCGCGCGGTTCAGAATCTGATCGAGTTCCCGAACGACTTCCGGAGGATATGAGGCCGGCTCGTAGCTCCCCACTCGCTGGCGATAGTCCGCGTGGCAACGGTCGAGAATTTCCTTTTCCGTCCGGGTGTTCGTTTGGCATTGGAAGTAAGCTGCGGCCCACATTTCATCGCGAAAGTGTTCTAACGTGTGTTCGACGGTCAGGAAATTCCCGCCTTCGTTCCGGACAACCTCTCCAATGCGCCGCACCACGTCACCGGACGAGGAAGCTTCCGGCGCGGTCCACAGCATGTCCAATCCTTGAAAGATTTCCATGTCGAGCAGGAGTTGCTCCGGGCTGATCATGCTGCCGTTATCCAAATTGCCGTTGCCGGCATAGCCCACCGCGCCGCTGTCCGCCAACAGGGCGTAGCCCACCGCCTTGAGAAACCGCTCGAAAACCGCCTGCAAACCCGGTCGTCGCGCGCTGACGTAGGATCGGCCGCCGATAGCCGTGCCGCCGCCGAAGGCGTGGTTCATGAGCTGATAGACGGCCGCATCCAGCCGCACCGTTTGCGGCGAGGAGGAAGTGACGCCGCCTTTGCGCATGTCCACCTGAATACAGGCAATGTACCCCAGCAGCGGCGCATCAGGGTCCACGATCCGCGAGAGAATTAGTCCGCCCACAATCTCGGCGGTGGCGAGGATGGCACACCCATGGATGTCCACCGGCCCGCTCCCGCCGATGGCCGGCATGGAGGTGATCATGCTGCGACTGTGATACGGTCGCCGCTGCAGCATGGTCGCGGCCGTGCGTTCTTCGAGGCGCAGCGGCGGATTGATGCAGTTGCAGCTACCCACGAACCGGGCCGGAGCCGCGCCCAAAACCCGGCCCATTTCCGCCAGATAAGGAACGCTCTCCGGCACGGTGGCATCGACATCACCAATCGGCTTGTTGGTGAGTCGCGCGAGGCGCAGCACGCCGTCGAGTTGTTCCAGCGCAGCCGGCACGTCTGACCTGGACAACGGCAGGCACATGGATGCAACGCGCGGGTCGGCCTGCCCGAACTTCACCAGTTCCTCCAGCCGTCGGGTGTTCCCGCTTTCGGCTTGCTGCTTGTCGTAGTCGTGGAACTTCGAGCTGAGATTGCCAAAGCCGGTGCGGCACTCGTGTTTCGGATGGATCATCTCCGCGCCGACGCCATTCGCCTTGGGCGGATATTGCCGGCGCAACTCCGCGCGCAGCTCCTCGACCTGCCGTCGCATGAACAGCAGCCGTCCACACGCCGATTCGCGGCAACCGCCGCGGATGGCCAATTCCCGGACTTCGGGATGGTCCACCCAATACCCGACTTCGCTCAGCACTCTAACAACCTCCTCCGCCATCTGGTCGAACCGGCTGGCGGAGAACAGGGGATTCTTCATAAAGCGTCTCCTGCACGATTCATTCTGACTGCCCTCGTTTCTTGATGACTTTCGCGGGAATTCCCACAGCAACCGAATACGACGGAATCGAATCCACCACCACCGCGCCCGCGCCCACGACCGACCCCTCGCCTATGTCCGCCGACCATAGAACGCTGACGTTCATGCCCAGGTAACAGTCCTGGCCGATGGTAACTTTGCGGGTCAGGCAAGGTTGTGAGTAAACGGTCTTCAGTGGGTCGGCAAAGGTGTGCGAGGTGGGCGTGATAACCACGTGTTGCGCCAACAGCGAGTGGTCGCCTATCTCAAGTCCCTTGTGGCCGTGCAGCACCGAGCCGGCGCCGACATACACCCGCTGGCCGATGTGGATGTATCCTTCGGGATCGCCCTCGGTGTCCAGATACACTCCATGCTTCAGCCGCGCGCCATCGTCCAGTGTGATCCCCTTTGTGGTATGCGCGATCAATACGCACCGGTCGTGAATCTGCACCCCGTTCCCGACCGAGATATGCTGCGGGTTGACGATTGTCACGCCGCAACCCATTGTGACCTTCTCCCCCATGTGGCGCAAACGCGCGCGGTAGTACTCGACCCGTTTGGCCATCGCGCACTCCCCGTCCATGTGCATGAAGACAGCGCGATGGTAATTCTCCATTTCCTCAGGGGAGAGCCGGCTATATGTCTGCGTGAAAAAGAGATCGTCGCTCATATTGTGACTCCAATCCTCGGTGATCGAAAGACCGCCAGGCGCCGAAATCATGTTCCGTTGCGCCGTTGATGTCCTTGCGGTTGATCATACGGACTCGACGCGGATGTCCATGACGCCGACCCAGTGGGCGGCATATCCGGCGGGTTCCCTGACCCAGGACTGGGGGGGCGTGCAATCAAGGGCGCACAGGAACCGTCCCGTCTCGACTTCGACAATATCATTGTAGCCGCTGGTGAGAAACGGGCCGAATTGGATCTCCTCGCTCCAGGTGATGCCGCCATCCGCGCTGAAAGCGACGCAATTGCCCCATCGGGGAAAAGCCAAGGCGCCGTACGTCAGCGCCACAATACCGTTGCTCGCGGCCAACCTGGGAAAGCAACCCCTGGCTTGTCCCATCGGCGTGGAGGAACCCCAGGTTCGGCCGTGATCGTTCGAGCGGGAAATGATCATCGGGGCGCTGGGTTTGCCGAGGGTGAAATAACGGTCACCCGCAAGCGGCGGCGCGCAGGATCGAGGGTACACCTCGTCGCCCCGGACGGTGTATGAAAGATCGTGGTACTCGTCCATCGCGGGACTGATTGGAGGATTCGATCCGCCTCCATCGTTGACCAGCCGCATCACGCAGAGCATCCTGCCGCCGCCGAGATGCAGGATGTTTGGCTCGCAAGGCCCCAGCAATTGCCAGCCGTCCTTTGTCGCGCGGTTGCTCGGATCATGGATCGTGTTCATGCTCGCAACGGTCGAATGGAACTCCCACGTTTGGCCCCGGTCCGTCGAGCTGCTCAGGAACGATCTCCAAGGCATCCCCAACGATTCGGAGAGCGGGCGTTCACTTCCCTGCATGGCGGCAAGCAGCAAACCATCAGGCATCTCGATGATGTTCCCGTGGAAATAGTGCGTCTGCGACGGATCAAATAAGTCGCACGGCAGAAACAGACGGGTTTCCAATGGCCCACGGACGGTCTTGCCGTGGTCAGGAGATTCCCATCGCGACGCGCGGTACCATCCCGGTTGTTCCGGTATCGGTTTCGTGAAGATCGAAACGGCGATGGTCAGGCCGCAACCCAGCTCGATCGTGTTCGGCCCGACCCCGTGGTCAGCCCATCGTTCCGTGCAATGCAACCCGGACTGAAACGGGCGCCAGGTGCGGCCGAGATTGCCGGAACGAATGGCGGCGGTGGCGCCGCCTTCCTCGGTAAGCTGCGCCCACAGGATGATCGACTCATCCGAAAATCCGCAAAGGACGGGAAACATGGGGCCGCGCATGACAACGCGAATCTCGCCGAGATGGATATGCATTGGCCCGCGCCGTTCGACGCGGGGAGGAAAAGACGACGCCGGCCCATCAAAATCATGGTTGACAGCGGAGAATGGATTCATATAATCCCACTTAATGTAATCAGGAGAAAAGTAAAACTATTATTGCCTTTGACGTCAATCACAAAAGGCGTCGCTTCATCCAGGGCTTGGTTTTTATGAAAATCGATATCAACATCCAGGTGGCCGACCCGATTCATGTTCAGGTTTCCCGCCAACTGGAACAGATGATCCGGAGCGGCCGGTTGGCCGAGGGACATAGGATTCCGCCCGCCAGCCAGTTGACCAAACAATGGGGCGTGAATTACAAGGCCATCCATCGCGCCATGACGGTGCTGAACGCCGCGGGATTGATCGAGCGCAAACAAGGAAGAGGCACATTTGTCAAATCGCCATCCGACAAGGCCATCGTCGGCTTGCTGGTTGCGTTTGATCTGCTGGATGAGAGCGCGCATTTTTACCGCGCCCTGGTGCAAGCCGTGCGGCGGGCCATTGGAGAAAAAAACTGGAGATGCCTTTTCTATGACAGTCTGGACGCCCGTGACGATCGTCTTCGGCGGGAAGTCTTGCGTCGGTTTCATCACGATCTTCGGCACCACGAGTTCAAGGCGTTGATCTTTCTCGGCTACGACACGGAAAGGGGCGTCGATGACGAAGTCCCACAGAGTTTGCCCTCGGCAGCTTTCTATCCGGTGAGCACGCCCGCTTACAAGGCGGATGTCGAACTCGATTACTGCGATTTCACATACGCCGCGTTTTCGCGCCTGGCCCGGAAGGGATGCAAGCGGATCGCTTATTTTCGCGCATTCTGGCATTCTCGTTACGTCCTGTCGCGGGACCTGAATGGGTTCGCGGACGCCGCTTCGGCGCAACATCTGGCCGTCACATCCGACACCGTATATCAACTCAAGGGAGTTGCCCATTCCTCCGGCGGAGCGTTTGAACGCCATGCCCATGAAAAGATGCTCGAATGGATTTCAAACTGGAAGACAAAAGAGCGTCCCGACGGACTGATTGTCTCGGATGACATCCTGATGCGCGGAGTGGCACGGGCGCTCCACGAAAGCGCCATTCGCGTTCCCGAACAAATCAAGGTTGTCTGCGCGACCAATGAAGGAATCGAACATCCGTACGTGACGCCCATCACACGATATGAATTTTCTCCACGCGACATTGCGCGGGAATTGGTGGCGATCCTTTGGAAGCGAATCGTGGGTAGGTCGGAAGGGGAGATGCCCGTGCGCGTCAAAGGACGAATTCTGGAGGATGCGCGATGAAATCTTCCGCTGCGCCGTCCTTCCGCCGATACCAGCAGAGCCGTTCCGCGGCGTTCGCCTTGATCGAAATGTTGGCGGTTTGCCAGCCGAAGGCCGCAGGGCGAAGGCCAATTCGGGCAGCGTTTACGCTGATCGAATTGCTTGTGGTGGTCGCGATCACGGCATTCCTGGCAGCGCTTCTCCTGCCCGCCCTCCAAGAGGCCAAGGACGGCGCCAAGACGGCGCGGTGCGTCAGCAACATGCGTCAGTGGGGAACCGCGATCTCCGTGTTCTCGGTTGACAACGAAGATCGCTACCCGGTGCCCTGGTGGAATACCGTCAGCAACGGATGGGAGGATGAAGTTCAACCATACATCATGCCGGGAAGCATGGGCGCCTCCACCCTTGGAGCGTCGCCGTTGGTGACGCGTTACGTGGACGTCTTATGCCCGGAGGCCCGGAGCATTCACGCCCAGGTCTTACGCGGCGCCTGGATGGGCGGATCGTACTATTTCTTCAATTACAACGGACAAACTCACCAACATATCGGCAACAGCAGTCTGATCCATGACGGCATGTACCTCCTGAATTTCTACGCTGTCTATAGCGGAGACAACTATGGCCTGACCTATGCGCCGTCCCTTGCAGCGGGCGTCCCCTATTGCCTTCGTCAGGGGCGCCACAAGTTTCCATCCGAAACCGCCCTGCTGCTGGAAGGCATTTATGGTAGTTCCGCCGGTAAGTGTGTCACATCAACCATCCTTTCCACAATGAACCTGGCCCATGGCGACTTCCGACATCGCCGAGGCAAGCTGATGAACGTGCTGTTTGTGGACGGCCACGTGAGCCCCCATACCCCACAATCGCTGCCCCCTTATAGCAGCAGTCCCGTCGCATCCTCAAAGTTCTGGTTCGGCAGTTCGGACGGCGGACGGTTGAATTACAACTCTCGGGATTAAAGAATGCGACCATGACAAGAACCATCGGAGAAGTCCGCGCCTTCGCGCTTTTTTCATTGTTCTTGCTGGCAACCGCCTCAGCCCCGGCTGCAGACGATTTCCGGTTGCAAGACTTTCTTGGACGCGCGTGGCGCAACGAGTGCGTGGCATTCCCCCTCGATGGCGCCCAACTGAAGGCGGCGACATCGGGACGGGCGTTGGTCGGAACCGATGGAAAGCCCGTGCTCTATCAAATTCTGCCGGGCCCATCCAAGGGGGACCCGCGCTCGATCGCTTTTCTTGCCGACCTCGATTCATTCGAGCGTCGGGCGTATTCCTTCACCAATGTTGCCGCGAAAGTTCAGACGGACCTGCGGATCGAGGAGGACGATGCCTGCATCCGCCTTGCTAACAGTCGCACTGCCATCGCGCTGAAGAAAAAATGGTCGGATGCCGCCGGCCCCATTGACAGCCTCCGGCTCGCTTCCGGCAAGTGGGTCGGCGGCTCGCGCTGTGTGGTGACCAATCAGTCGCTGACTTCGTACACGATCGAAGTGGTTGCGCGCGGTCCCGTGTTGGCCGAGGCCGTCTGTCGCGCCACGTTTGGCGGAACAAATTCGTGGCAGATGCGCGTCCGGGTTCAGGCGAACGAGCCGGTGGTGCTCGTGGACGAATCCTTCGCGCTGGGCGATCAATCCTGGTTTGTTTTGAACCTGGGCCGTAATTTCTCTCCCGACAACCTGCTGTATCGCGTCGGGAAACATCGGCCGCCGGGCAACGCCATTCCGTTTGGCGCGCACGAGACATGGAAGCTTTCAGCCAATAAGAGCGAACCCGTGTTCGTCCTCGAACCCTGGTTGCATTGGTCGCAGCGCGAGCGTCAGGGCGTGTGGTTCGGGTTATACAACGAAAGCGGCGCGGATTTGCTCGCCATCGGCGCGCGCGAAGCCGCCGCTTGGGTTGATCCGGCTCGTCCCCGTGATTCGCAGTCGCCGACACAAATTCCCGTTGTCCAAACGGAACATGGGCCTGAGATGAGCTTCCCGCTCAAGCACGGCTGTCGAAAGTGGCTGATCGCCACGTTGGAGAAGGATTCTTGCTTGGCGGCATTGAAAAAGCCGGACGACGGCGCCGCGTTGCTGCCGCAACAATGCCTGATCAAACACGGCGATTTTCCCCTCAACCTGGTCAAGGATTATGTGCTCTGCTGGGAGGGCGAGCGTGACAATCATCCGCATCTCATGCTGACGAAGAAAGATGTCGCCCGTTATCGCGAGTCGCTCTCCAATCGCGCCGAGATCGAGCGGCAGATTCCGGGTCTGCTGAAAGGGAGCATGCGTGATTCCGCCGCCGAACAACGGATCGCGGCGTTCTTCGCCACCGGTCATGCCGGGTTGGGCGGAATGCTGACCGAGGCGGCCGTCGAGCGGCTGCAAGAACGAGTGGATATTTACCTCAAGAACGGCGCGCTCAGCAGCGCCCCGCCGATCCATTCGCCCACGGCCATCACGCTTGCCGATGCCGTTCTGAGCAGCGACCAGCTTTCCGCCGAGTTGCGGAAACGGCTGCTGGCGCAGGCGGCGTTCCTCGGCTACACGCTGGACCGTCCCGATCTATGGTCACCGGAACGGGGATTCGCCGCCAATCCGAACATGACGTCCTCGATCTATGGCAGCAAGGCCATGGTGGCCTATTTCATTCCTTCACATCCGCTCGCAAAACAGTGGGTGAAAGACGCGCTGGCGGAGTTGAAGGACAACCAGCTTGATCGCTGGACCGACGCCAACGGTGGCTGCCTCGAGTCGCCCCACTATGCGATGTGTTCCTATGATCAGTTTCTGGCCACCTTTCTCATGACGCACAACGCGGGTTTCGCCGATCATCTCTACCATCCCAAGATGAAAAAGGTGATCGAATGGTTTGGCAAGATTTCCACCCCTCCAGATTCGAGGATTGGCGGGTTTCGTCACCTGCCCCCCATCGGCAACACCTGGAGCAATGAGCCGACCGGCGAGTTTGGAATCATCGCTTACCTCTGGAGAGACCGCGATCCCGAATTCGCCGCACAGATGCAATGGATGTGGAAGCAGCACCGGTCCTATCCCGAACCTGGCATCGGCGGTTCTTACCCGGCATTGGCGGGCTACCGTTCCTTGTTGCGCGATCCAATGCTTCCGGAAAAACCGCCCCCTTGGAAGAGCGAGTTGTTTCCCGAGACGGGCGTGATCCTGCGAAACAAGTTCCCCTGTGACCGCGAGACGCAACTTCACATGATCGCGGGCAAAAACCATGCGCATTACGACATGGACTCCGGCAGCATCACGCTGTGGGGCAAGGGGCGCATTCTGGCCGATGAATTTGGATACTACGGCTGCGTGACAGGCGATGAGCACAGCATGGTGACGACGCCGGTCTCAAACATGGCCGGGACCATGAAAATCATCGCCTTCGCGCCCTCCGACGCCGTTGATTACGTCAAAGGCGTCAAGAATGGTTGGACGCGCCAGATTGCGTTTCTTAAGGAACCCGACCCGCTGGGCGCAAATTACTTCGTTCTTTGCGACAGTATTGCAACGGCGACCAACGCCACCTGGCGTCTGTGGATGACCGCCAAGCAGGTGACCGCTCGACCCCAAGGCGCCGTGGTGGAGGGCAAGGAAGACGTGGACATGGACATCTTCTTCGCCCGGCCCTCTTCCGTGAACCTGAAAACCGAGGAACTCACCCGTCAGGTCGGATGCGGCATGTTGCCCAACGGAAGCTGGGGACCGTCCTCCTCGACCCAGATCGGTCTTATCGCCGCCGTCGCTCCCGATGCCTACAATGTCGAGCACGAGATTGTCATGGAAGATCCCGTGCCGTATTTCGTGACGGTCCTGTATCCGCGTCTCAAAACCGAAAAAGCCCCCGTCATCTCCTCAATTGCAAGCGGCAAGGGGGTCAAAATCGAGAGCACAAATGGAACGGATTATGTTTTTCTCAGTCCCCATCGCTTTTCGTTCAAGGAGGGGGACATCGCCTTCGAAGGAACGGTTGGCACGATCCAGCTTCGCGGCGCCCGCTCATTTCTTGCGCTCGGGGCAGCCGGCAGAATTTCCTCCAGGGAACAGACACTGCAATCCGACAAGGCGGCGACAAAAGTTATCGCATGGTGATATCCGTATCTCCCCCACCAAAACCAAATCACTGTATTTTGCAAATATCAGTAAGCAATGGACACGACGCCCGCATCGCACAACTACACGGTTCAACCCTACAAAGGCCGTCCGGTTCTTTTCGAGAACGACCAGCCGCGCCCGATCGTCATGTACTCGCCGGGCGATGCGTTCGGCAATGAAGCGAAAGGCGACGTGGACCGCTTCCTCGCCGCGGGCGTGAACGACTTTTACATCTGGGCTGGACGCGACGAAAAGGAGAAGGATATTTTCACCACGCCGTGGTGGCACGACGTGGATAAACTGGGCGAGCCGGAGTTTCGTTCCGCCGACCGCTTTTTCTCGTTGCCTGAAAAAGTCGCGTACATCCTCCAGCGCAACCAGGAGGCGCGTTTCCTGGTCCGCTTCTACGATCATCCGCCGAAAAGTTGGAAGGCGGCGCATCCCGAGGATTTGGCTGTGGACGAATACGGCCACGCGCTGGATGAAGTCTCGCTGGCAAGCGAACGGTTTGCCGCCGATCACCGTCGGTTCCTCCAACACCTGGTCGGCTGGATCGAGCGGCAGCCGTGGGCGTGGCGCGTGATGGGTTACGTGACGTTGCACGATTACGAGGGGACGACGCTCAACTCGCTCATGGGCATGATCTTCGACTACAGCGCGCCGATGCAAAAGGCGTTTCGCGAGTTCGCGCCGCAACATGGGGCGCTCCCGGCGAATCGTTTCGCGAAGGAGCGCGAGCGTGGCGGTTACATGCACTGGCCCGATCCGAAGACCACCCAGGCTGAGCGCGATTACCTTGCGCTCGTCCGATCGCTGTTCCTGGGGCGCTGCACGTTGTTCGTCGAGACCGTGCAGAAAACCTTGTCGCCACGGCAGGTCTTGATCGGCATGGACGCGCTCAAGCAGGGGATGCAAGGCTGGATCTGCAATCCATTTTTCGAGGGCAAGGCGCCGCGCAGTCATCAAGCCCACACATTGGCCGCCTCGGGATCGTGGGGCGCGGATGAGTTTTTCCGGATTCCCGGGTTTAACATCCTCAACACGCCCTACGATTACATCTACCGTCATATGGGCGCCGCGTATGAACCTGAGGGCATCGTGGACAGTTGGGTGTTGCGCGGCAAACTGTTCCTGGGCGAGAACGACTATCGCACCTACGCCTGCGCGGAAAACCTGAGCTTCGGTTACGCCCGCAACACCGCCGAGGTGGAAGCGGGCTTGTGGCGCACCGTCGCGGAAACCACCGCGCGCGGGTCGCATGCGTACTGGATGGACGTCACGAGTTTCCCCACGCCCAAGGGCGGTTACTTCCGCGATGCCGCGATCATGAATACCATCAAGAAGATCGCGCTCGTCATGCGTCAAAGTCTCCACTGGGAACACGCCGACGTGCCCGGCATTGCGATGGTGGTGGATGACCGGTCGGCGCTCTGTGAGGACTTCTCGTCGGACTACCAGAACCTGGCCGTGATGTGGCAACGGCTCGCGGGCCTCGCGCATTGCGGCGCGCCTTATCGCATTTATCTCTGGGAAGATTTGCTCGCCGACAATCTCCCCGATCACCGGCTCTTCATCTTCCCGAATCTTTTCCTGATGAACCAGGAGCGGTTGGACGCGCTGCGGCACCGCGTGTGCCGCAATGGTCGCGTCGTGCTCTGGGGACCGGGCACGGGAATCACGGATGGCACCAAGCTCAGCGCCGAATGGACGGGCAAAGTCACCGGGATGCCGATGACGATGTTGAACGAGAGTTTCGCGCGACGCGTGGCGCTGACCCGTTTCGATCATCCGATCACATCGCGCCTGCGCGGCTCCATCTCCTACGGTGACAGCACGCCGTACGGCCCGATCCTCCTGCCCGAATGCG
Organism: Verrucomicrobiota bacterium; assembly: GCA_016198745.1. Taxonomy (GTDB): domain Bacteria; phylum Verrucomicrobiota; class Verrucomicrobiia; order JABWAM01; family JABWAM01; genus JACQHZ01. Next base: position 2,225 of record JACQHZ010000137.1, on the reverse strand, counting down.
ATCCGTCCATTTCCGAGCAGGGAATCGTCCTCACCGCGCGCGGCGTAAACCATCCCGGATTCGCCATCAAGGACATGGGCGACTGGACGAGCGTGTTCACCGCCGCCGTGCCCGTTCCCGCCGATCTTTTGCGGGAGATGGCGCGGTACGGGGGTGCGCATGTCTATTCCGAGGAGAACGACGTCATTATGGCATCAAAAAGCTTCCTCGGCGTTCACTCGGTTCGTTCGGGCCGACGAACCATCCAGTTGCCGTCGGCTTCACCGGTTTGGGATGTGACTGACGGAAAACAGATCAGTGAATGGGCGGATCATATTGAATTGAACGTCACCGCGCCGCAAACGAAACTCTTTCTTTTCCGAAAGCCGTGACAAAGGTTCTGCGAACCATTCAAGGGCTGGGGGTGGCCTTGCTGATCGTTGGCGCGGTCTGGCTGATGTTCTGGCGGCCGCATGCAGACTCGCTTGCTCAGGGACAAACCGAACTCAAGGTCAAAGGCCTCTGGATCGGCCTCTGGCCTTCGGGCATGGCCAACGGCGTGGCGTTGTCGGAGTTTCACAAGCAACATCCCGACATCGCCGCGCGCAACTGGGTGAACTTCCGCATCCCTGGCGATCTCGATATCGCGTCCGAACTGATGTCGTTCGCCGCGCGCACCGCGCCCGACGTGACGTTCACCTACATTCATCGGTTCCAGTTCTATGTTGATCAGGGGTTTTACCATCGGCTCAACGCGTTCATTGGCGAAGACACCAACGGCGACGGCGTGCTCGATCCGTCGGAGGTGCGCTGGAAGCCGTGGCTCGACATCCCGCCGCTATTCCGCCAGATGGGAATGCGCGGCACGGACATCCATGCCTTGCCGCGCGGGCTGGCGTTCGGCGTGATGATCTATCGCCCCGATCTGTTTGCGGCAGCGGGACTCGATCCGCAGAATTTCCCGAAGGATTTTCCCGCGTTCTTTCGCGCGGGACAGAAGATTTGCGCGCTCTCGCTGAAGAAGCCGGAGAGTCGCCGCATCTATGCGCTGCCGCGCAACCTGGACGGCTTCTATCAATCGCTGCTCTGGTCGGGCGGCGGCGCGCCGGGGCGCGGCGAGTTGCGCGGACTCGACGGCAGGGCGTTGGGCGAGGCGCTGCCCGAAGATCATCTCGGCGAGCGGATTCGCGCGCTTGGACTCAAGCCGTCGCAAGCCACGGTGAAATGGCGCGCGGTGTTCGACGACGAACCGACGCGTCGCGCGCTGGAGGCGATCTGGAAACTCTGCTGGCAGCCGTGGATTCTCAACCCCCACACGGGCGAACCGCTCGACCTGACGCCGGAGGACATCGAGCGCGGCGAGGTGAAATGTCCGCAGACCGGCAACCCGATCGTGCTGACGCAGGTGGCGGGCGGCGTTCAACACGGCATCTGTCGTCCCGCGCGCACGCAGGAAGGGTTGGGCGAATCGGACCTGGATTTGTTGAACGACGGCGAGCTGGCGATGATGCCGTTGCAGAACAACAACGTCGCCTCTTTTGGCAAGGACTATGGCAAGTTTGGGTTCGCGCTGCCGCCCGCGCTCGAAGTCGGCGGCAAGCCCGCGGTGATCGCCATCCCGATGCTTTACGGTCTCAACGCCGATTTGCGCGGAGACAAACTCAAGGCGGCCTGGAAGTTCTTTTCGTTTCAGTCCGGTCCCGACTGGAACCGCGTTGTCACGCGCTACCTGCTCGATCACGGCTACTACGAGTCCGTGTCGCCGCTCGACGCGGAGCGATTCGGCTTCACGGACGATCTGGCGAAGATGCCTGAGAACTGGGTGCGCGTGAATCGCGAGGCGATGAAGGTCGCGCGCGTGATTCCCTATTTTGCCGGCTATCAACAGGCGGAGACGGAATTTTTCGCGCACACCCTCCACAAGATCGCCGATTCACCACAACTCGACCTCGCGGCAACGCTACGCAACGTGCAACGCGACGTGGATGAACGCATCCTGCGTCCGCCCGGCGAGGGCAAGGGCTTCGGCGCGAAATTATTTGCCGTCGCGCTCCTGCTCGGCTCGGTCGTCGCGGTCGGCTGGGGCATTCGCTCCGTGGTGCGCATCCCGCGACAGGTCAAGCAGCCGGGCCGCGCTGCGCAACAACCTTCCCGCACCCGGCTCGCCTTCTGGTGTCTCGTTCTGCCCGCTGTGGCGAGCGTGTTATTGTGGAACTACTACCCGATGCTGCGCGGCTTCCTGCTCG
>JACQHZ010000111.1 GCA_016198745.1 Verrucomicrobiota bacterium | reverse complement strand
TCCCACCACGGTTGCATAATAAAATTGTCACGATACTAGGCTGGTTACGAGGTGATTACCGGGTCTTGGATTCCAAGCCGAAAGGGGGTAAGGTCCTGATGTGCGCTTGTTTTTTGTTGCAATCTTGTTCCTGGGACCATTTGCCGCAGGGCAATTGGCCGCCCAAATCACGGACACCACTTCGGCGGCCCCGACCAATGCGCCGCCGGAACAGGTTGAACAGGTGCAGTTGGACCTGGGCAATGGATTCCTCAACCGCGAGTTTTATCATCTGGCGATGGCGGAGTATCAGAAATTGATCGAGTGGTTTCCAAACGGATTGTCGGTCGAAGAGGCAAGATACCGGATCGGCGATTGCCATCGCGGACTCGCCAATCTCGACGCCGCCCGCGAGCAATACGAAACCTTGCAACGGGATTTTCCCAAAGGCGTTTTCTTCGCAAGAGCCGCCTTTCGACTCGGTGAAATAGCCTGGAACGCGGAACGCTATCCGGAGGCGCTGAAGAAATTCAGCGAGGCGGCGGAGACTGCGGAAAGCCAGGAAACCCGTCTGACCGGCCGTTTTTACCAAGCGCGTGCGCTCATTCAGCTCAAAAAAAACCAGGAGGCGATTCCTGTTCTCCAGGACCTGGCGCGCGTTGAAAAACAGAATCCCTACCGCGGGTTTGCGCTCCTGGAACTGGGCCGGATCCTGGAGGCGTCGGGACAGGAGGATGAAGCGCGCGTTCTCTTCGCCAAGACGCTTGACACTGACACGTCGCCGATCCTGCGCGCCGAGGGCGGCGTGAAATCGGGCGTGCTCGCGATGAAGGCGCGCCAATGGAAAGAGGCCGTCGCGGACTTCGAGAAGGTGCGCATGCTCAATGCCGGCGAGGAATGGATGCTCATGGCCACCGTCAATCTCGTGCGCGCCCTGTACCAGAGCGACCAGTATGAAGCCGTCATACGGACGCTGGAGGACCCCAAAAATCGATTTCCGAAGGAAACGCAGGCGGAGACGAGTTTGCTGCACGCACACGCTTATCGGTTGTTGAAGAAATGCAGGGAGGCGGTGCGCCATTACGACATCTTCCTGAAGAATCACCCGGACCATCCCTCGCGCGAAAGCGCTGCTTATGAGCGCCTGATCTGTCTTTACGTCATCGGAATGGATTCGTGGGACGCGGAAGCCGCCGCTTTTCTCAAGGCCCACCCCAAGGCGGAACGCGCGCGTCAGGTCCTTTATTTGCAGGCAGACCGGGCTTTTCAAAGAAAGGATTATCGGTCCGCCGCCGCGTTGTACGCAGCCATCGCCGGTGCCGCCGGACGCCCGCTTGATCCGGCGTTGGAACCGGAAATCATTTACCGCCAGGCTTTCAGCCTCGCTCAAACAGGACGCCATTCGGAAGCCGCAACCGGCTTCGCCGATTTCGTCAAGCGTTTCCCCAACCACGCCCTTGCCCCGACCGCCTTGTTTCAGGAGGGATTGGCGGAGGAAGCCGCCGGCAAACTGGAAGCCGCGCTCGCGTCCTTTCGCGGGATCGTGGGTCGTTTTCCAAAAGCAACCGAGCGCGAATCCGCTCTTTACCGGAGCGCGTTGATGCTTGGCGAACTCAAACAATACCCGGCCATGCGCGATGCCTTTCAACAACTGGCCAGGGAATATCCCAAGAACCCATTCGTGGATGACGCGGCCTATTGGACGGGTTGGAGTCTGTTCGAGGAAAAAAAATACGCCGACGCCCTGCCGTACCTGCTTCAGGCGCGCAAGGCCAAACCGGACGACTACGGCGCACAAGCCGCTTCGCGCATCCTCCTCGCCGAGTATCACTTGCGCCAACGCGCGGCGCTCTTGAAAGAAGTGGAAGCGCGGCCCGCCGACGCCACGCCGCTCGCAACAGAAATCCACCAGTGGCTCGCCGCCGAAAGCGTCAAAGACGGCGATCACGCGGCCGCCGAACGGCAGTTTCGGAAATTGATCGCCCACCCCGGCGCCGTCGAATGGCGTCAATCCGCCCGATGGGGTCTGGCGTCGAGTCTCGCCGCGCAATCGAAATGGAAGGAGGCGGCGGAAACATGGGAGGCGTATCAGAAGGATTATCCGAATCCCAATGAAACAATCACGGCCAAACTCGAATTGATCCGCGCCTACACTGCGCTCAAGGAATTCGTTCACGCGCAGGAAATTGCCGAGGATGTGCTCCAGATCCAGCCGGAGGGCAGGAACAACGCGCAAGCGCGTTTCTTGCTCGGCGAACTGATGTGCGAACAGAAAAAACACGCGGAGGCCGGCAAGTATTTTTTGAGCGTGGCGGTGCTTTACGATGATCCGGAAATGACGCCCCGCTCGCTTGCCCGCGCCATCCAATCGTTTGAGGCGGCCGGCGAAACCAATCAGGTCGCCAAACTCAAGGAGGAATTGAAAACCAAGCACCCGAACTTCAAATAGAGACCCACGCGCGGGGTGTAGAATGAGACGGTGACCTTGCTGGCCACTGTGCCGGTTTCAGGGTTGAAGGCGGCGAGAAGGTTCTCGAAGACGTGGCCGAGCAATTCGGGATCGAGGGCGACCTCCTGTTCCAGCGGATGGGCTGCCTTCGGCGCATACTTCACACGGGAGTGTGAAATATGCGGGCTATGCGCGGCGACTTCGCACATGGTTGTCCAGCTCGCCGGCACGAAAGTCCTGGCGAGTCGGCCCATAATGATCACGCCCCAATTTCAAAAGGGAGAAACCCTGGCTGCGCGGGGTTGGTAAAAGACGTTCGTGAAGGGGATGAAACTCGCGATGCCATGGATATTAAGATTTGATTTCTGAGAGGAAATCCGGATTTTTCACGCTGCTTTTACATCCGCAAGTTATTCCCTTGATGCGTTCGCGCGTCCTTGCGTTGGCGACCTGCAGCTTGTAGCTTGGGGCTTGAGATCGAATGAAAATCGAGCCGCCCATCATTGACGCGCACGCGCTGCTTGGCGCAGAGTACCACCTCAAGCTCGACCCCGTCGAGTTGCTCCGCCGGATGGACGCGCACATGGTTGAGACAGCCATCGCCCGCCCCATGGGTGCGGAACTGGCCGTCTTCAACACGGAAGGCAACAACCGGGTGTTGAAGGCGCACCCTCGAATCCGCGGGATGGCGGCCGCCAATCCGTGGTTCGGAGGGAAGGCGATCGAGGAACTCAAACGTTGCCGCGATCTTGGCGCCGTGGGGTTGTTCCTTCACCCGTCCCGCCAGGGGTTCATGCCGACGGATGATCTGGTGCGGCCGCTTCTTGATTTCGCTGTCGAAGCGGGATGGCCGGTGATGTTTCACACCGGTTCCTACGTGCAGTCCGACATCCTCGCGTTGGGAGAAGTTGCGCGGAAATACCCGGGCTTGAATTTCATCGCCGGCTTCGGTGGATTCACCGACATGTGGTTTGAGCTGCCCGGTCTTTTCGCCGAGGCGCCCAACCTTTACCTGGACGCCTCGGTGATGTGGAGCGACGCCATTGAGCAAATCGTGCGCGAGCGCGGCGAATCACGCGTTCTCTTCGGAAGCGCCGAGCCGCGCAATTGTTACGCGGCGGGACTGAAAATGTTTGAGCGCCTGGATGTGAACGATCAACAAATGCGCGCAATACTCTCGGCCAACGCCAAGCGAATCTTCCGATTGCCATGAGGATCATTGATTTCCACACGCATTTGCAGGATCGCTGGTTTCTGAGGCCGTTGCCCTCAGAGACACAGTTTCTCGACGGCATGGATCGTTGCGGGGTGGAGGTCTCGTGCATTTATACGATAATGGGTTTTTATGGAAATTGCGAGAGAGAGAACAATCAGCTTGCGAACTACGCTCGCGCGCATCCAAAGCGGATCATCCCGTTCGCAACGGTGGATCCAAAACTGGGAAAGCCGGCGGTGGAGGAACTGGAACGATGCCTTTCCAATCCTGTCTTTCGCGGTGTCAAGTTTCACAATTGGCTTCAGGCGTTCGCGCCTTCAATGGCGCGCGAGACGATGATCGAAATTCTGCGCTGCTGCGCGCGCCATGACGCCCCTGTGGTGTTTCATGACGGCACGCCGCCGTACGCGACGACGTTCCAGATCGCCGCGATGACGCGATGGGTGCCGGAGGCAAAGATCGTCCTCGGACACGGCGGGCTGGCGGATTACGTCTATCCCGCCGGCCAGCTTTTGCGAGACATGCCGAATCTTTACATCTGTTTTTGCGGACCCAAGGCGGGCGACCTTCCCTATCTTGTCGAGATGGCCGGTGCGGACAAGGTCCTGTTCGGCTCCGATTTCGGCTTCTCCGATTGGAAGATGCTCGCGGGCCGGCTCGACGATGTGATCGAGAGCGGGTTGGACAATGCCTCAATCGAGAAAATCCTGCACGGCAACGCCGAACAGTTGCTTCATTTGAAGGAACGACCTTTATGAGAACAAAAACGCCCGCGCGTTCTTATCGGGTGGCCCTGATCGGTTGCGGGGATATCGCGGAGACGGGACATCTCCCCGCTCTCTTGAAACATCCGCGCTTTCGACTGGCGGCGTTGTGCGATGTTCGTCCCGATCGAACCCGGTTGCTCTCCCGAAAGGCGGGCGGTGTCGAGACCTTCGCCGATTACCGACAACTGCTCCATCGCAAGGACATCGACGCGGCCATCCTGGCGCTGCATCCGGAAGTGAGCGTCAATGTCGCCATTGATTTCTTGCGCGCAAAAAAGCCGGTCCTCGATGAGAAACCTCTGGCCTGTACGATGAAACACGGCCTTCGCCTGGCGCGCGTCGTTTCCGAGACCGGCGGTGTTTACCAGATTGGCTTTGTCATGCGATATTGCCGGCTGATCCGGCGACTGGCGGAAACCTCGCGTCAAATCGGCGCACCGGCCTTTTACCGTGTCGGCATCTTCGACGAACGGCTTGATCCCGGCAATCGCGCGCATTTCCAACGAATTCAGCAGGTTCTCCGGTGCAGTTCCGCCATCACGCACGAGGGATCTCATGTCATCGACTATTTCCAGCAGTGGAATGCTGCGCCGCTCGTGCGCGTCCATGCCACTGCGGTCCGAACGCAGGATTATTTTCAAGGTCCCAACATCTGGAGCGCGCGCTTCGACGTCGCGGACGGGTCGGTGCTTGCCCTTGAGATCGGTTGGTTTGTGCCCGACCTGCCGCTGTGCCCCGTCAGCATGATCGGACCGGATGGAACCATCGAAGTCAACCTCCGCACCGGATTCGGAACGATCGGTCGCCGCGGCATCCGCCCGAGGCGGAATGCGAACATCAAGTTGGAACCGCTCACTCAAGACTGGATGACCCAGTTGGATGTTTTTGCCAAGGCGATGGATTGTGGAAAAGCGGAGATCGCGACCGTGATGGACGGCCTTCGCGTGCTGGCAGCGACCATCGCATGCGAGCGGTCCCAACGCGAAGGCGTCGCAGTGAAAATCGAAAAGACGAATCTTGCCCGTTGCGAAAATTGACGCGCAATTCAAACTGCATACCGTGGCAAGCTTGGCCCGGAGGCCATCAGCCCCGAATGGATCAAACAGCCGCCGGCCATCGGCTGCGGCGCGCCCGGCAGGTTTGATGCCTGCACGATTTTGAACCTGAAAAACATCCCGCTCCTCCAGGCGATCAAGTTCCTGACTACGGTCACCGGTTTGAAGTATCGCGTGGAAGCCGACGCGGTCGTGATCGTCTCGAGTAGTTGATTTTGAACAGACGTTGCCGGTGGGGAGTTTCAAAGCAAACAAATTCGGGCTTTATGACATGGGCGGAAACGTTTGGGAGTGGTGCTTGGATTGGTTTGATCCGTCGTGCCGTGTGGTGCGTGGTGCGGTGTGGGCCGACGATGATCCGGCATTCTTGCTTTCGTCGTGGCGCGGCGTCGGTCCGCCCGGTTACCGCACTGACGGCATTGGGTTCCGTTGTGTGCTCGGGGTGGCCTCCCGGTAGAAGGCGGCGAGCATCTTTGCAAGTCCCCTATTACCGCAAAATTCGGTTGGGCAATCTCTAAACTCCCTCTACTAAGGCCCTTACAAAGAGGCGGTTAGATCGCGGCACAGTATAGGTTTTACCGC
>JACQHZ010000096.1 GCA_016198745.1 Verrucomicrobiota bacterium | reverse complement strand
CCGTCCGGATGTGGTGGAATACCCCGATAAATGGAGGCCGGCGACGCCGGACCGAATGCTTCTTCCTTGGCAAAACACCGTCGCCGCTGACCACGCAATGCAGATGGAAATGGTCGAGCAGGATCTGACTCCAAGTGTGAAGCACGGCGGTGATGCCGATTTGCGCGCCCAGAGAGATGGTGCGTTCAATAAAGGTTGTTCGGGTGGTAGTCCGGGTTGGATGTTCTTATCGAAATTTCCCGCGGTTTTTCCACGGAACGAACGATAACCGCCACGATCAACAACAGGATTGGCGCCATCAAAATCAACAGGATTGGAGAGGACAGGATGTCGTTCCACGGGGTCGGCGTTTCCAACATGACGCGGGTGATTACAAATGAACCGACCATGATTGCTGAAAGGATGCCCAGGATGGTCGTTGTCAACATCAACCGGTCGGTGATGGGGCGTCGCACGACGGTGTGGCGGATCCATCCGCCGCCTGCGACGAATCTGGCCCGTTGTTTCATGGGAGGTTTGAGTTGCGATGAGGCGTCTGGGCGCGCCGGAATCCGGGCTATATAGACGGGCATAAGTAACGCGACATGATTCGTTTTGGATCAGGATGCAGAGAGCGCATGGAGGGCGCTGCTCCGTCAGCGCCAACCTCGAAGCGCGCTCAGGGCAAAGAGGAAAGGCGACGACAGAGCGTCGCCCTCCAAGGTTAAAAGTGCGAAGGATGGGTAAGATAAGGCCGAATTATTTATGCGCGGATGTATAGACCGCATTGGGAGAGAGGGTTGTCACTCATACGTAACCTCGAAGGAGACGGAAGAGCCAGTCGGTTGCCAGCAGGAGCGCGAGAAGGATGAGGAGGGTGAAGTTGTTCCACAAATCCACCACCCGGTTTTGTTTGACGCTGATTTTTTCGAGGTTGTCGGATGTGGGCCAGGTCTTGGGGTTGTTGCGATCAATCTTCCGGCCGCCGGTGTCGCCGGCGATTCGCGCGAGGTTGGCTTCGTTGACGCGGATGTTGTTCATTTCCGCCATGGATTTTTGCACATCAATGGCGGTCACGACGTCGGCGATTTTTTTCCCCTCGGAGATCACCTTGGCAATGATCTTGTGCTGACCGGGGATCGCCGCCTCGAATTGCGCCTGGTAAATTCCGGGTTGCGTGGGGTGCGGCGAAAAGTCGAGCGGGATTTGTTTGTCGTCCGGCAGCGTGACGTCCGCCTGCACCTTGGGTTTGACCAACGGCTGTTCCGAGCGGATTTCAGCGCGGAGTTGGATGTTCTGGCCGGTTTCGTACTTGCTGCGATCGGGCTGCAGCCAGAGGTCCACCGCCCCTGTGGAAAGGCGGCTCGGTGCGAGCGCGCGAAGCGCCTGCTGCCAGAAGACCGTGTAGGGCGAGCCGCCGGTATCCGTTTGCGCGGAGGCCGTGTGCCATTTCCAGAGCGTGTCGGTACCGACGTAGAGCACGCGCCCCTGGCCGACGGTGTGTTCAGCGACGACGATCAGGGCGCCGTAATCGTTGCGTTCGGCGGCTTCCACGAGGATGGTGGCGGCGGGACGTTTCCGGAGCGGCGGATAAATCTGGTCCACCGGCGGCAGATTCGCCCAGAGGCTCATGCCGCTGGCGGAAGGGGGATTGAAAAAGAGCGGAGAAGAGTGCGCTTCCGCGCTCAACTTGACGGCGACGGGGCCGGGACGCGGGACGGCGGTTTCCGCCGTGATTTCGACGGGAAGGAGCGTGGTGATTTCCGGGACGTCAAGGAAGGTCGCGATGTTGGGACCCGCAATGAATATGAGCGATTTGCCCTCTTCCACGACAAGCTTGTGGATTGCGGGAATGAGCGGCTTCGGCCAGCGTTTCGGGTTGACATCGCCCAACACCAGGGTGTCGAACCGCTCCAATTCAGCGCGTGTTTGAGGAAAGGCGCCCAGGCTGACCCGCCGCTCGTGTTCGGCGAATTGGATGAAGGCGTTTCCACCTCGGGCGAGAAACGCGGACAGCGTGAAACTGGGATCGTCTTCAAAAATGCGGCGGAGGAATTTGAATTCCCATCGCCATGAGTCTTCAATAAAGAGGACTTCGTTTTTGTTGCCGACAACCTGGACGGTAAGTTGGTCGTGGTTGTTGCGTTCGATCGAATCCGGCGGGTTGGAGACGATTTCGAATTCATACTGCTTGATGCCGATCTCGGTCGGGCGATAGGTGAGGCTGACCTGTTTTTCCTCCTGTCCCGTGGAAAAGGTGACGTTTTGGGAATGGAGCGTCTTGCCGCCCTCCTTGAGATTGAGCGTCAGCGGACGATTGGCCATGCCCTCCTGTCGAAGCGTGACCAGGAAACGAGACTCGGACCCGTACAGGATGCGTCGGGGGCTTTGCACGAGCGTGATGGCGACATCGGCGCCGCCGCCGCTCTGCTGTCCGGAGACGGGCGCAAGCGTGTCAATGGCGACGCCAAGATGATGCGCCACATCCACGATGTCGCGGGCGCCGAGGTCGTTGCCGTCGCCGATCAGGAAGACCCGGCCGGGGGCGGCGCCGCCGGTGGTGTTTCGCGCGGAAATCTGACGGTAGGCATCCCACGCGGTGGAAAGGCTTTCCGCGTAGCGCGTGGTCTCGCCGGTTGGCTGAAGATTTTTGAGATCGCCCGGTTCGATTTGACGGGCGTTTTGGTCGAAGGCGAACCAATAGACGCTGGAGGCATTGGCAAGTTTGGACCGGAGGCCGCTGCTTTGAAGCCATGTCAATGTTTCCTCCAGTCGGGTGCGGTCCGATGAATCCTTGACTCCCATGCTTTGGGATGTGTCCAGCAGCATCAGGATGGCCGGTCCTTCTTTTTTCGTGCGTTCGCAGGAAACGATGGGTTGAAAGAGACAAAGCGCAAACACGACAATGATGACCGTTCGCAACGAGGCCAGAATGGCGATCCATTTTTGCGGCACTTTTTTTTGCGCGAGAAGGACGCAGCCGTAGCCGAGAAGGCCGAGCAACCCCGCGATCACGAGGATGACCGTCCACACGGGCAGGATGGGGAGCCACTCGATTCTCATGGGAAACAGGGAGTCGGAAATCGCAAATTGTGAAACGTGAGATGCGTGATCATGAGGGGGAAGGCGGGCCGGAAGAGGCGGAGGGGGTGCGGGCGAGGATGCCGTGCGCGGCCACGCTCGATGAAACCACACTGGGATTCATCCGGGGACAAAGCCAGTGGACAAAAAACATTTCCGTAAGGAGCATCACGCAGGCCAGGGCAACGAGCCACGGCCAGAGCAACACCCGCCCCGTTTTGAGCGCGGCGCCTTTCGAGTCGGGACGGACGATTTCGAATTCCGCGTGGGTCCACCACGACCGGAGGGTGTCAGGATCTGTGCGGGTCAACACGCTGTCGCCGCGGCCGGGCGTCACCACGAAGGAGATGGCCGCGTCGGGCGCGGCGCCCGCGATCCGGATGTTGTGAATGCCGATTTCCTCCACCGAGTCCAAGCGCACCAAGGTCTGGTTGTTCAGCTTGCGCAACACGGGCTGGAGCGTCTTGCCGCTGGGCGAGGTGACCGTCACGTTTCCTTCGGCTTGTGTGGCGGGAATCGGGATGGCGATCACTTCGCCGATCTGGAAGATCCGGTGGACCACACCGCCCACCAGACGCGAGACCAGACGGTCCAGCAGCGGCACCCAGCTTTTTCGCCGCGGCAGATCGCTCCATTCATCGTTGGCGGTGGTGTTGAACATCATCACCCGGCCCGCGCCGATGTTGCGCTCAAGGATCGCGGGATGCGCATCGTCAATCCAGGCCAGGACCTGGCTGGCGCTTCCCGGCGGGATGTCGCCGAGGTTGTAGTAAGCGCGGCAGCGAACCTGCGTCAGATCGCCGTAGGTTGGGTCGAATAGAGGAGAAAGCAGGGGATGCGTCCATTGGATGCGGGTGAGGCGGCCAAGCGGAGCGCCGGTTTCTTCGGGGCGGATCAACGTCTTGAGAGGCGCGGGTGACAAACCGTCGGCCGGACGCGCGGCGTTGAAAAGCTTGGTGTCGTAAAAGGGGCGCTGGATGGATTCGCCAAGAAACACAGCGAGACCTCCGCCGGCCTTGACCCGGTTTTCCAGGGCGAGAAGGAGCGTGTCGGAAAGTTGGGAAACGTTGGCCAGGAAAACGGCGTCAGCGTCCGAGATGTCCTTGTTGGCGAGAGCGGCAGACGATTTGCGGGTGATCTGGAGCGTTCCATTTTCAGCCTGAGAAATGGCTTCCAACGCGGTTCGCAAATGAAAAGAGGGCTGGAGCGATGCGACCTGGGTCGTTTCCGGCTCGATGAGAAGAACGCGGACCAGTCCGCGCGCGTCCAGGTTGAGCCAGAAATGATCATCGCTGGAGAGCGCATCCTTGGGTTCGATGCTGATCTGGGCCACCTTCCCTTTGATATCGTAACTTGGTGGAATCTCGATTTCGGTTTCGACGATCTGGCCGGGTTGAAGCGGGAGTTTTTTGGAGAGATCTCCCAGGCCGGCAAGCTTGGTGATGCGCACGGTGCGTTCCTGGCCTTCATCGCCGATGCACCCCGCCTGGACGCGGATGGTCCGTCGAACGGGATTTGTGAATTCGACCAATCGCGCATTGGCGATCCAGGCGTTTTGCGGCGCGGAGACGCCCACCTCGATCACATGAATGTGTGCAGGCATTCCCAACCCGTCCAGAAACGAAGTGATCCCGCCCTGCGACCAGCTTTGCTGATGGTTGTCGGTGATGAAATAAAGTTCTGCTGCGGTGTTCGGGCGTTTGCGGGCGAGCATCGGACGGATCGCCTGCAAGGCGGAGCCGAGATCGGTGTCGGAAAGCCCGGCCTTTGCGGCGCGAAGGCGCACGGAATAAATCTCCGGATCCGAGACCAGCGGCCCGAGCGAGGTCGTGGTGGCGCCGGTGAGAAGAACGGTGGTGCGATCCCCCACCGTGCCCTGCGCGAGGAGGTTTTCAGCGATTTTTTTCCCCTCCTCAAAAGGAGTGGGGCGGTCGCGGATTTCGTAGTTCATGCTGCGGCTCACATCCAGGACGATGAACCGCTCCGCAAACGTGTGGCGGCCGCGAAGCGAGAGGACAGGCTTGGCGAGCGCGAGCACCAGAAACAAAAGAAACAGCAGACGGAGGATGAAGAGGAGGATCTGATGCCACTGCACCCGCCGTGAAAGGCGTTGTTGTGTGATCCGCAGCCAGCGCAGGCTGCTGAACGGCGTCTGCCGCACCTTCCGGGGCTTGAACAGGTGCAGGATGATTGGAATCGCGAGGAGACCGGCGCCAATCAGCGCGAAGGGTGCGAGAAAGGTGAACATGGCGGCGGAATTAAAATGATGAATTAAGAATGATGAATTGAAGGCAGAACATCCTTGCGGGGAAAATCATGGATCATTTGGTTCTCCATTCTAAATTCGTAATTCTGCATTCTTAATTTACATTCATCCGCGGATTTTCGCGCGACGGCCGAGGTATGCGGAAAGCGCCTTGTCATAAGGATCGCGGGTGTTGATCATCTGGTAGTCAATGCCGACCTCAACCAGGCCTTTGCGGTAAAACGCGCAGAGGTCCTCCAGGTTTTGCACGTATGCGGCGCGGGCGGAGGCCGGATCAATTTCCAGTTCCTCGCCGGTTTCCATGTCGCGAAAAAGCGTGGGACCGTCGAACGGAAACTCGATCTCCGCGGCATCCTGGATGTGAAAGACGATGACATCATGGCCGTGGCTGCCAATGAGGCGGATGGACTTGAGGGTCTGTTCCGGTTCGTCGATCAGATCGCTGACGACGACCACCAGCCCGCGGCGCTTGAGATTGGTGATGATGGCGCGCAGGCTCGATGAAACGTCGGTTTTGCCGGAGGGCGGATTGCGGATCAGCACCTGCATGATCTGGCGCAGGTGAGAGGTCCGGCAGCGGGGCGGAACCAGAAACCCCGGTTTTGCGCCGAAGAGCGCCAGGCCGGCGGCATCCTGCTGTTTGATCATCAGATAGGCGAGGCACGTGACCAGGAAACACGCGTAATCCCATTTGGTGATGCGCATGGTGCCAAAGGACATGGATGCGGAACGGTCGAGCACGAGATAGCATCGGAGATTGGTTTCCTCCTCGTACCGTTTGATGTAGTAACGATCAGTGCGCGCATACACCTGCCAATCGAGGTATTTCAAGTCGTCGCCCGGCACGTATTCGCGGTGATCGGCGAATTCAACGGAAAAACCGTGGAACGGACTTTTATGAAGCCCGCTGATGAATCCTTCGACGATCAGGCGCGCCAGGAGCGGGGTGAGGGTAAATTGCGCCAGGACCGCCGGGTCGAGGTATCGTTGCGGATTTGCGTCCTGCATCACCTCGGTGACAACCTTCGGGTTGCCGCGTTCGAGGATTTCGCCGCGCAACCGCTCGATCCATCCGCGCGCGCGGGTTTGGATCATTTCGCTCCATGATCGGGGTTTATCGCTTTTGAGAATCATGATGAAAAATACAGGCCATGGACGAAAATGGGAATCCCGCCCTTGCGCGCGAGATGTTCAACGATCGCCCTCAAGACGCGCGGTTGGCGGGAACGGATCAGGAGGCGCTGCGTTCCGGGACCTCCTGAAGCAATCGTTGAACGATGGCGTCGGTGGAGATGCCTTCCGCCTCAGCAGTGAAACTGGCCGCGATGCGATGACGCAATACCGGCAGCGACACCGCACGGATGTCGTCGCAGGAGACATTGATTCTGCCGGCAAGAGCAGCGCGGCACTTGGCGCCGAGAATCAGCGCCTGGCTGGCGCGCGGTCCGGCGCCCCATCCCACCTGTTCCTTGATAAAGGCCGGCACACCGGCTTCGGAGGGGCGCGTGGCGCGCACGAGGTCCACGGCGTAGCCGGTGACGTGACGCGACACCGGCACGCTGCGCACAAGACTTTGGAAGAAAAGGAGATTTGGCCCGTCGCAGACAGATTGGACGTCCGCCACTTCGTTGGCTGTGGTCTGGATGACGATGTTTTCCTCCTCCTGGAGCTGCGGATATTTGATCAATGTGTTGAGAAGAAAGCGGTCTTTTTGGGCTTCCGGCAACGGGTAGGTGCCCTCCTGGTCGATGGGGTTTTGCGTGGCGAGCACGAAAAACGGAGGATCGAGCTTGTACGTCTGTCCGCCGGCGGTGACCTCCTTCTCCTGCATCGCCTGGAGCAGCGCCGCCTGGGTCTTGGGCGGCGTGCGGTTGATTTCGTCCGCAAGGATGATGTTGCTGAAAATGGGACCTGCGACGAACCGCGTGGCGCGTTTGCCGGTTTCATGATCCTCCTCGATGACGTTGGTGCCCACAATGTCGGACGGCATGAGGTCGGGCGTAAACTGGATGCGCTTGAAACCGAGCGACAGCACTTTCGAGAGGGTGCTGATCATCAGCGTCTTGGCGAGACCCGGAACGCCTTCCAGCAGGTTGTGACCGCCTGCAAAGATGGTGATCAAAAGCTCTTCGAGAATCTCCCGCTGGCCAACGATGACCTTCGAGAGTTCTTGAAGCATGTTGTTGTGGTAGCTGTGAAGGTTTTGAACCTGTTGTTGGATCTGGTCGCTCATGGAATGTTTGGCCTGGATTTCTCATCACCGCTCGTAGTCGCACTGCGCGGAACGCCGGTTCGCCCCTAAAATTCGCCACGGCGAATGAGAAATGCGGGTTGGATTGGCAAGGGCGGGTTATGTTGAGCCAAAAAGGGGCAAAACCGCCAGCCAAAATGCGCGTGTCATCGAAATAAACCGAATTTCAGTTCGGCCCTTTGGGGTTGACCCCGGGCGACCCCAGGGGGGCAGATCAAGGCCAATCCACAAAACCATACGGTTGCATTTTTCGTTCGATTTCCGGATGCATTTGCGCAATCCTCCATGCAGCATGTCGGACGCCAACAAACCCAAGGGGCAAATCATCGCGGATCGCGAGTATTTTTCCACGATGTCCCATTTTTATCGGGGCGAGATCGGGCGGATCATGGTGTGGCGTCAGCGCCTGGATACCACCACCAACTGGGCCATTCTCACTGCCACGGGGATCATGACCTTTGCGCTTAGTCATCCGGAGGTGTCGCATGTGGTGTTCATGGTGGCCAACGTGATGGTTTTTCTGCTGCTGATCATCGAGGGACGCCGTTACCGCTATTACGATGCCTTTCGGGCGCGGGTGCGGATGCTTGAGGCGCATTTTTTGATGCCCGTGGTGATGCGGAATGCGGAGATGATCGAGGGCGACTGGCGGCATTTATTGGCGGAAGACCTGCTCCTGCCGTCCTTCAAGATCGGCATGCGGGAGGCGATCTCGCGGCGGTTGAAACGGAATTACATCTGGATTTTTCTCATCCTTTTTCTGGCATGGATTTTGAAGATGTTTACGCATGCCGGCCCTATTCTGTCATTGCGACAATTGCTCAAGGCTGCACAGGACAACCAGCCGTTCTCGGCGGTTTTTTTCTGGGGCGGGCAGGTCGTGTTTTACGGCATGATCATCTGGTTGTTGTTTTATGCGCAAAAGGAACGCTACGCATCGGGCGAGATGGAGCGTCGCGATCCCTCCCGCCGTCGGTGGAGAATCTAGGCGGCTCAGGCAAATGCTTCTTCGAATCTGTGGCAAACGTATGACGACGCAACGGTCCAAATTCCCAACGGGAGGCATCCTTCCTTTCTGGATGGCATGCCTTTGGGCTGCCGCGGGATGCGGATTCTGGTTCACGATGGCGCAGGAACCGGAGAACCCCCATTTCCGCACCAGCCGGATATCCGGAAAGAGTGTCGTTTATGTGGATAACTTTCGGTTCAAGGAGCACGTCTTGTCCTTTGACGCCTCCGACCATTGGATTCCGATTTATTTCACGGGTGGATTGCTTGTTCATTTTCAACATCGCACGATCGAAAGATGCGCGATGGCGGTTCGACAGGATCGTCTGCCGGCGGCGGTTACCAACGAAACCGACGCTCTCAAATTCTACGAGGCAGAAATCCAGAAGCTCAAGCCGTGCGATTGCATCAAGGATTCCCGTCCGGCGGAAATCACGGTGAGCAATTGTTTTGCCCGGCGGTATCTCCTTGCGGTTTCGAGCAACGATCCGCCCACTCAAATGCAAACGTTTTTTGTTCAGCCGCCTTTCCTTTACACGATGTCCCTGAATGTCCCATCTCGTCTTACCGGTACTCTTCGCGCCGATTTCAGTGCCATGGTGCAGTCGGTGCGCATTCAGAATCTCATCACCAATGCGCCGTCTTCCGCCGTCGCCAATGCGGCGCCTGGCGCGACGGCAACGCCCGCGCCTGATCCGGCTGCAGGCGTTCCAGCCGCGACGAATGCAAGCCCGCCCGTGACGTCCACGCCCGCTCCCGCGCCCACACCTTCGGATGGCGCTCAATGATTTTCGGGCAGGTCCAGGTTGCCCAAGTGATGACGTTGCATGACAGTCAGGATGTTCTGCAAGTAATCCTGATCCGGACAGTAGCCTGCTTTCAAAACGGCTTGAACGAACTTTTCACCGTTTCGACAGGTTGAAGGTTCAAACAAGAGATGATAATTTCTTTATTTTTCAAGGCATCTGCTTCATTTTCAAATCATGGGCGCCCAATGGAAACATGGACCACGGCTTGCCACGGCCGCCAAACGCGGCGCGTTGATCGGCAAGCTGATCAAGGAAATCCTGGTTGCAGCCAAAGTCGGCGGCGCAAACCCGGATGCCAATCCACGGCTATGGGCCGCGATCGAAAGCGCCAGGAAACAATCCGTGCCGCGCGACACCATTGAACGCGCCATCAACAAAGGCTCAGGACGGCTCGATGAAACGGTCCATTATGAATTGGTGACCTACGAAGGATTCGCCCCTCACAAGGTGCCGGTGATTGTCGAGTGCCTCACCGATAACCGGAATCGCACCGCCCCGGAAATCCGGACCCTCTTCAAAAAGGGGCAGCTCGGGGCGATCGGGAGCGTCGCCTGGATGTTCGAACATTGCGGCGTGGTGGAAGCCACTCATGCGGACCAATCCCTGGACATCGAGACGGTTGCCATCGAGGCAGGCGCTCAAAATGTCGAGCCGTTGGAGACTTCCGAGATCGCGCCGGGCCACATTGGCGCGCGTTTTTATTGCGATCGCGGCGATCTGGATAATGTGGCCAAATTTCTCGCCAATTCCAGGTGGTCGGTCACCACCTCCGAAATGAGCTATGTCGCCAAGAACAGGATCGAGCTTCCGGAGGAGCAGAAACGCGCGGTCGCCGAGTTCCTGAGCGCCCTCGATGAGCATGATGACGTGCACCGCATTTATGCGGCGCTCAAATTTTCATGATTGGACCATTACCGGCGTGACGCCAAAACCAGGTCCGTCGGGGACAATGATTTCGCCGTTCCGGACGATCAATGGCTGAGTCACCGACGGCTGCGCATAATACAGCGACGAGGCGAGGTCGCATGCGAATTGCCGCACGGGAAACGCCGCCGATGCAGCGGCAAGCCAGGCCATGGCCGCCTGGCCAAGATCGGTTTCAAGATTCGAGCCGATGACGCATGGTTTGTCGGCTTTGAAAGCCGTGCGCGCCATTTCCAGAGATCGGGTAAATCCGCCGTTTTTTCCCGGATAGAGCGACAGGATGTCGAAGGCGTCCAGATCGAGGGCTTCAGCGAGATGATCGGGGGTAAAGATGCTCTCGTCCGCCAGAATCGGAATCTCGACCTGCTTTCGAACTTCGGCCATCAGGCCAATTCGTTCCCGATGCGTGGGTTGCTCAGCCAGCGCGATTTTCAAGGGCAACAACGATTCGATGGACCGGACGGCGTCAGCGGCGTTCCGAAACGCGCCGTTGTAATCCACGGTGAAAACGGGTTCGTCGCCCAGTTCTTCCCGGACCGAGCGCAAACGCCCGGCATCGTCGAGACCGGACACCCCGACCTTGAACTTGAGAATGCGCACGCCCGCAGTCCAGAACTCGCGCGCGATCATTACCGTCTTTTCCAGCGGATAAGCGCCGATGCTTGCCCTGGTCGGGATCGAGCGGACCGGCTCGCGATCTCCGAACAATTTCCATGCAGGAACGCCGCGTCGTTTCGCCCAAAGGTCCCACAGCGCGGTATCAATCGCTGATTTTGTGAAAGGATTGCCGTGGATCGCCTTGTCCATCACGGCAAGCGCAGCACCGGGATGGTCGAGCGTCGCACCGGTGAGTTGCGGAGCAATGACGGAATCAACCATCCATTTGGCGGTTTGAGCGGATTCGCCGCTCCACAACAAGGTGGTTGCCGCCTCACCGTAGCCGTGGAGACCGTCTTGGTCTTCCACGACAACGATGAGAAACGTGGACTCGCTGTGCCGGCCGGCGTGCGATACCACGATGCGCTCCTCGCGCAAGGGATGCGTCGTCACAACTGCATGGATGCGGGCAATTTTTATCGCCGCGGCGTTGATTCGAGTTTTGGCGTCGCCTGGTCTCTCAAGGGATTTTTTCATTGAGAATCGGTTGATGAAGATCAACCAGTTCTGAAATGTCCACCATTCGATGATTGCGCCAGGAAAGCTCGGCAGCCTCGCCGACGGCCACGGCGCGAACGCCGTCGCGCGCGGTGGCGGAATGCGCCGTTCGGTTTCGGATGCTGGCGATGAAGGCATCCAGCAATTCCGGGTCCGATCCGCCGTGGCCGCCTTCTTCGGCATGAGGAACGCGGACGATCCGGTCTTCTCCGCTCCATCGCGGTCGAATCCGGATTTCCGTGGGATGTTCGAGGCTGATCTCCATGGTTCCCCGGTCGCCGACAATCGTATAACGGCGGTCGCTAAAGTTGCAGACGAAACACTCCGCATGACTGGCGCGGACGTTGTTGTCGTATTCGAGGATGGTGATGCCGTTATCGTGCGTGTCCTTGTCCGAGGTGTACATGCACAAGCCGGGGATATAACCGTCCGCTTTCGTAATGGCGGGATTAAAGATTGGGTCTTCGGCGCGGTTCCACAAGAGCGCATCCGGACAAATCTTCCGGTAGCGACAAATCTCGCAACGCGGCCCCACCGGCCTGCCTTTCTTGACTGGAAACGGAATGCGATCCGGACGCAATGCGTTTACCCCGGCAAAACAGGCGGCCCGCACCGGTGTGCCTGTTGAATTCCACCAGTTGAAGACATCAAAGTCATGCGACCCTTTATGCACCCACAGGCCGCCTGAGAACTCGTATTTCCGATGCCATCGCGCCATGTACGAACGGCCGCCCTTATAAAACTCCTGGTTTTGAATGAGCATCAGCCGTCCGATCTCGCCGCGAACGATCAGCTCCTTCGCCTTCTTCAACACGGGCACGTGGCGGAGGTTGAAACCGACGGCCACGGCGACTTTTCGCGTGCGCGCGGCTTCGATGATGTGCATGCAGGCGGCGGCGGTGGTGGCCATGGGTTTTTCGATGAGCACAGGAACGCCGCTGTTTATCGCCAGGAGCGCATTCCCTTCGTGCGTGTGATCCGGGCTGCTGATGATGGCGCCATCGGGTTTTTCGCGTAAAAAAAGCTCCGCCACAGCGCGGTAACAGCGCGCCTTGAGGCCGTAGTGCGCGGCCACCGCTTTCATCCTCGGCGCATTTGGATCGCCAAGCGCGACAATCTCCGCGTCCGTTCGCCGGGACATCATGCCGCCGAACGAATGGAACCCGCGCGTGCCGACGCCGACGATGGCGAGGCGAATTTTTGTATTATTCGATTTCTTCATAACCGGTCTCATTACATTTCAACGCGAATGTACCCGGCCGGTTTGTCGCCGGCCAGCGGAATCCAAAGGTATTCCTAGCCCGCATATTTCACACTCCCGTGTGAAGTATGCGCCGAAGGCAGCCCATCCGCTGGATGGGCTGGGCTACCCAGCACTTTGCCGCTCCCGCTTCGATT
>JACQHZ010000097.1 GCA_016198745.1 Verrucomicrobiota bacterium | reverse complement strand
TAAACCCATCCCCTACACGTCCATATCCATTGCTTATGCCAATCCCAATAAAGATGATCCGGAGCTTTTTCTCTCACCGGCTGGTCTGGTGTCTTCTCCTCGTCACCGGGGTGTATGCTCCTCATCCGGGAAATGCCGCCGACGGAAAATTTTCCAGTCATCCGCCCCTGCGCACCGCGCCTCCTTCCGCGCCACGGCCGATGGGCAAAGGGACTTCCTCGTTTGTTGATCCCGCGCGCGGCAACGATGCGAATCAAGGAACGGAACCGTCCCCCTGGAAAACAATCCGTCATGCGCTCACCCGCTTGAAGGCCGGCGACACCCTTTATCTGCGCGGCGGCGCTTTTTACGAGAATGTTTCGATCAGTCTTTCCGGAAAAAAAGAGGCGCCGATCACGATCCGGAGTTATCCGGGTGAACAAGCCGTGATTGACGGCGGCTGGCGCGAATTTTTTGAGTCTCCGGAACAGGCCTGGGAACCCGTTCCGCAAGGCGTCCCGGGCGAATACCGCTCCACCCGGTTCTATCCGAATGTGCGGGATGTGATTGGCGCGTTCGGCGATTCCATGGTCGGACTGCAAACCTACTGGCACGCCGTGGACCTCCGCGCGACAAATGAACTCGTGATCTCCGAAGGAGAGCGCGGCGTGAAACCGATCTATTGCGGGCCGGGAGTGTGGTACAATCGTGAGGATGGCCGCATCCATGTCCGCCTGGCGAACACCCATCTCGATTGGCCCGGTGTTCCCAATTACCAGGGCGAAACGGACCCCCGGAAGCTGCCGCTGGTGCTGGCGCCCTTTCGATCAGTTCCCCTGTTCATCGATCAAGCCAGCCACGTCTCCTTCCAGGATCTCGTCATTCGCGGAGGCGGTTTTGACACGGTCATCATGCAGCAAGGAATCGGGATCGAGTTTGACAATGTGACGGTTCATTGCGGCACCTACGGCCTGCGGGCCTGGAACACGGGGCCATTCCGATTTCATAACTCGGCGCTTTACGGCAATATTCCCCCTTGGGGATCGCGGACGGAAACCAGCCTGATGACCCGCTCAGCCGACAGCGGGGCAAGAGACATCGCCCGCTTGACTGGCCACGCGCTGCTGGTTGTCGAGGGTGGCGAGGAAAGCTCGGTCTATGCGTGGCCATTCAATCACGACTGGGAGATCAGTCACTCGGAATTTACCGATGGACATGACGGCATCTATTTGGGCGGCGTCAGCGTCCGATTTCATCACAACCTCCTCGATAACTGTCATGATGACGGCATCTACCTGAGTCCGGTGCATCCTTACGCGCCCCAAGACATCCGGATCACCCAGAACCGCATCACCCGCTGCCTGACCGCCCTTGCATCCGGCGGACTTCATCCGCCGCGCGGCAAGGTTCACATCTGCCGAAACCTGATTGATCTCACGGGATCGGTCAATTACCATCGTCCGAGCGAAAAAGAGCCGAGTCCCAAACCGAGCTACGGCAATCCGATCGGCGACCACGGATCGCCCTTGTGGGCGCCCATGTTCATCTGCCAGAACACCTTCATCCTGACTTCAAGCCGCATCATGGACGCCGGCGCCTTGAGTGACACCAGCGTTGAACGTCCCCGCTGGGTGTTCAACAATCTTTTTGTCTATCTCGATGATCTTCCGCTGATCTACCGCCTCATGCCGCCTTCCCCGAAATACGATGTGCTGAAAAATGATATTCGGGTGGATGGCAACCTCTATTGGACGATGAAACAGACTCCGCCGCCCAAAACGGATTTCCTGGATGCCTTTCGCGCCTCAAAACCGTTTGAAGAAAGCAAAACAAAATATGCGCCCGGCTTGGAGGCAAGTTCGCTGGTGGCTGATCCGCAGTTTCTGAAATTCGATCCTCCGAATCAGAGCGATTTTCGTCTTGGGAAAACCAGTCCCGCCGCCGGCAAAGGCGTGATCCTTCCCGCTGAATGCGAAGATCCATTGCGACCGTCCGACGGCCGACGGCCGGATATCGGGGCAATCCCCGCTGGAGGAGAGACTTTCAAGGCGGGGCGTTTGGGGAGAATTGACGGCGGGACTTCAACATCATCGCTTCCATCTCCCGAACTGAAACGCTAATGGATCAACGGCAAGAACCATCCGAAACGAATATGTCAAATCCCAAACGGCCCAGTGTCATTCTTATTTCCACAGATCAACATCGAGGAGATTCTTTAGGAATTGCCGGTAATCCGGCGATTTATACTCCTGGAATCCCAAACTTCCACAAGTCTTTTATTGTCTTTGAAATTACATTCACTCCAAAGGATTCATTGTGAAAAACCCCAAAAACACAGTTTCCGGAGGCGCTCTTACGACTGGTTCAATCCACAATGGCGTCGAGATCCTGCAAGGCGGGTTCGGTCCAGATTATTTCAGCCATCGGCGCATCCGGTGCCTGGCCTGTGCATGGCTCAGAACGCGGCCTTGCTTGATGTTTGCATTTCACGCCACCGTCACAAAGCATTCTCTTGAGTCGGATCGTTCGAGACATGATCTTCTGGTTGACTTCGCCCGTTTTCGCAGATCAATCTGACTTTCCCTGCCCGCCGCTTAGCAGGCAGGTCAGGTGTCGTTCCTCCGATATCACTGGAGCGAATCACGGGCAGTGATGAACGCTGGTGGCTCAGGCAATCCATTGCTCGATTTCTTTGATTACGTGGAACGGGCCGGACCCGGTGCGTGCCAATATGAACTTTCCTCCGCTCCCGCAGGTGCCATAACTCTCGCCAAAGTTCACGGTGTATGCAGAGCCGGAGACATTGGTAATTTTGAAATTAAATCCAAACAGCTCGAACGGTTGGATAATCTCGACAAGCGGTTCAGCATCCAGGTCCCGAGTCGCAAGGTTGGCTGCGGACTTCGGCTCCGTGAGCATCGAAAGCCCTTTGAGAAGGCCGCGAATCGTCGCCTCGGAATGCTTGCGGATGAGACGGGCAACGTATTGTTGGTTCTTACGCGCGCGAATGTCAGGGGGGCCATAGGCAACTGTTGCTTTGGCCCCCCAGGCGACTTCATGCTCGCGAGTGGCAGATAAAATTGGGTGCCTCTTTTCTGATCGGTTCTGGCGTTGGACTGTTTTATTCATGTTTTTGTCGCCTCAATTGTTGCGAGTGCGGCGGTTGCCCCGTGCATTGACGGGTCAACTCCAGCAGGCGGATCAAGAGCTTCTTCATTTTTATCACAAGTTAAGGGTTCACAGAGATAACCTTCCAGCCCGCCCGCGCATTCCACGCCTGTCGCTGCGCGCTGCGGCCAAACGTCACGGCCTGGAATTCTATGTCACCTACAAACCGTATGAGTGGGGTGGATCTGAGTGGACGGGAGCTTCAAACGGAAGTTCTTCAACTGGCGCGCGGCGCGGACTGCCGTGTGTGGGGGGATGGAACACCTGGTACGATCAGCGTTTGCTGCGTCATCCGGAGTGGCGTTTGCATCACCGATTGCCGACGCACTATCCAAAGTTAATCAAGAAACCTCTCGCGCGGCTGACGCTTCATTTTCTGCCGAGGCCGGGGCTTCAGCGCATCGCATCGAAACTCCGCCTCTGGAGCAGCCGCGACAATCTGACTTACGAACCGCTGACGCAGGGGCGACTCGCGCGAGCCTCGGTGGTGAGGTATCGGCTGACGGATTACTTCGGGCGGCTGATGAATCGCGAAAATGGTTTGGCGCTTCGAGTCCAGTGGGACAAACTGGATCTGAGCGCCGACTGGAAATTCATTTCGGTAGATGGCCCAAAGGCGGATTGGGCAATCCTGCCTTGCCCGTGGATCATCGCGCAGGATGATCGGGGCGTCATCCTTCCGCTGAGCTACGCCTGCGCGGCCGAACATCAGAAAAAAGTCGGCTTCAACCTGGGCCAAACCGACGGCGCATTTCGATTTGATGCCTGGGGCGGAGGAATCGGGACCGTCATGCAGCACGGCGAACCGACGTTCACGGGTCTGCCGCTGGCTATCGCCCGCGAGCGCAACCGCGCCAGGCCGGGGGCGCCGTGCGAGGCGGAACCCGGCGTCCGCCGCGCCTGGCATGATGACGTGGATGAAATTCTCGCATGCCGTCCCGATGGGTTGGAGTTGCGTCTGCAAGCGCATGGGATGAGTTCGGATGATCCGAATGCTTTGACCCAAAACGGGGCGCTCGATATGGAACTGAAACGACGAGGAATTGATCCTGCCGACACGGTCGCCGTGATGCGCGCGCGCGCGGATTTGTTTCTCCGTTGGGCGACCGATGTGAAACGGAAAACTCGCGCCGCAAGAATCCCGCTCGTGATGCCGCAACAATGCTTCTGGGCCAATCCCGAACCGCCGCGCCTCTGCTTGCAGTCTCAACCCAAACTTTGGCCGGCATGGACGGAGTGGCTCGATCAAGGCCAGGAAGTCATGTTGCGCGAGCACTTTTACCATTCGTACGCGCCCGATCTGTGTTTCCCCGTAAAAGAACGCGCCGCCGCGCAGCGGAAACCCGTTTGGCTGCAACTGTTCGCTTCTCAAGCGGGCGGTCATCTGCGCGCGGTCATCGTGGATGAGGTCATGGCCGATCCTCGCATTGACGGCGTGGTCGTTTACGAATGGAGCGTGATTCGCGACGGCCACGATTCGTGCAAGATCAAATCCGAATATCGCCCCGCGCTGGCGCGTCTCGGTTTGGCGGTGCGTTAATCCGTAATCAGTGAAAAGTGGGAGAAACATCCATGGTATCTTTAAATTCCATGACCGCACGCGAGAGGTTTCTCCGCATCATGCGCTATGAACCCGTGGATCGCTTGCCGGTGCTGGCGCTGGAGCCGTTCGAGAAGGGTCTGATCGAACGCTGGCGGAAAGAAGGTCTGCCGCCCGATCGCACGCCCCAGGAGTTTCTCGGAATGGACGAGATCCTGTTTGTCCCGATCACGTTTTACCCGCTCCCGCCGTTTGAACCGCGCATCCTCTCCGAGGACAAGGATTACTACGTGGAGATTTCGTTCATGGATGCCTTGGCGTTGCGCCATCGGTACGGACACGATCTCCGGCTGGGGGGCAACATCCCAAAAGAGGCGCTCATCGCGGGACCCGAAGCGATTGACCGGGCGATCGAGCGGCTGATGCCCATGATTGCGGAAGGGGGCCTGCTGCCTGCTTTGGACGACATGGTTCCGCTGGAGGTTCCGTTTGCTCACTATCGCCATCTCATCGAGCGGCTGCAATCCACTCGGTTTAACTAAACATCCGGAATGGACCGAAGACCAGGTTCGCCGAGCCGCGCGCGAACGTCTCATGGCCATCCGCTAAACGGATCGGGCAAAGGGGTGAATTTCATGCAGAATGCTTTTCTCATTCGGTGGCGCTCATTGGCAATTGGCAACTGGTCAGGTTGAAGCGCGGGTTTATTACCGCTCTCCGAATTATGCAATTTCTTGTGACGATCGTTACAAGAAAATGTAACATTCCTTCGACACCCGAATGCGACCGTCCGGCGTTGGCGCCTCCCATGAGTGGCAATTGTTTCATAAGCTTACAGGCACATGCGTAAACTGACCACTGATCACGGTTGCGGATCTTCCTTCCACAACACAATCATGCGGTAGTTCCAAGGCGTCAGCGGGAAGACCAGTTCTTCGCCTTCCACGCGCGCAAATTCCTTCGGGTCTTCGGTGTATTTGACCAGAAATTGTTCCTCGCCTGCGCCCTCGATCTTGCCGGTTTTGGCCGCGCCAGGCTCGATGATCGGAAAGGTGAACCGGTGGACGGCATTCTCGATCTTGTACTCCTTCGGTGAACGGATTCCGATCTGCGCCCAGTCAAGTTTCAATCGCATCTCGCCGCTCCATTCGCTGTCGTTGTGGAAGACGCAGATCACGCGACGCGCGGGTCCCGGCACGGAACGGTAATACCAACCCTCCAGGTCAATCGCATGCGGCGCGGGAGCACCCTTGTCCGGTTCGACATAGAATGTTGCAAACAGATTCGTCTGGAGCGTTGCGACCTTCTGCTCCCAATATGGGACCATCTTGTACTGGTTGCCCCAATGATGTTTGCGCAGCGCCTGCTGGAGGCGGTTCATGGCGTCACCGCTGATGTAGGACGCCCAGATATTGGCGTCGTGCAAAAGAGTCTGGCCGATGATGTGATCGCTGACCGCGAGACCCTCCTTGGTGGCGAGCTGCTCGTAGGTCCATTTTTGCGAGCGCGTCAGTTGCGGCAGAAAATCCGTCACGAAACCGAGGTTGTGGCCCATGTACTCCGCCCGCCACACATCCGGCCGCATCGTGCCGTAATAATCCAGCTTTTGGGCGCTGAGCAACGAAAAGGTGTTTTCGCCGTCCACGCTCGCTTCGGCGAACGACATGAATGCCATCACGGGCACGCCTGAGTTGTGGTACTTGATGATGCCGTCGGGATAGCGAAGTTTGACGAGGGTGTAGAGTCGCTTGGCGATATCGCGCAGGCCGAGCATGCCGTTCGTGGGCACAAGCTTGCCGTCGCGGTCGCGCACACCCGTGCCGTTGTGCTCGTTCGCGCCGCCGGCGCCGCTCGACACGTCGTAGTACAGCCCGGCGAACGGCGACTTGTCCATCAGTCGCGCATAGCGCCAAACAAAGTAATCGCGATACGATTTTACGTCCGTGCATATCTGGTTCGCCTGCGTTTTCGAGTTCGGGTCAGGCACAAATTTTTTATCCGCTTCCGTGGACCACTCGTCACCAAACTGCGCAAAGTCGGACGTGCTCGCGTCCACGATGTCGGCGGTCACGTAAGGACCAGTATAAATTTTTTCGCAAAGACGTTTCGCGCTGGAGTCCCGCCACCAGGTGTTTTGAAGATAATCTGCGGGTTTTGGCGGGATGAATTTCCAATCAAACCATCCCTCTGCGCCGGCCCGGAACACCTGCTCGCCCGGATACCACGCATATTCCCAATGAATTCTGGGATCGCCCGAGAGCCAGCGGCGGTATTCGGGGTAACGCGGTTTGACGGGCGTGGCCTGCAGCCCAAAAGAAAAGACGAGGGGTTTGTCGAGTTTGGTGGCCGCATCGAGCATCGTGATCCG
Organism: Verrucomicrobiota bacterium; assembly: GCA_016198745.1. GTDB lineage: Bacteria > Verrucomicrobiota > Verrucomicrobiia > JABWAM01 > JABWAM01 > JACQHZ01. Next base: position 836 of record JACQHZ010000097.1, on the reverse strand, counting down.
CATCGTGGCGCCTTCCGGTCCCGTCTCGATGCGCAATTCCTCGGCAGGTTTTTCAGTGCGCCAGTTCGCGCGCGAATCGCAAGTCCATTGCAATCCGCCATAAGCGTTGCCCAACCAGACCGTGTGCGCGCCGGAAGCGTATCCTTCGGGTTTCAACGCGCCGGTCGTGCGAAGGCTGTAATCGCACGGGTTGATCACATCCGAAAACGCCCTGGCAAATGGGATTTCGACGGCGAATCGTTCGAGAAAAAGAGGCGAGAAGGCGGAGATCGCGATTTTTGTCCAAAGAAAACCGTCGTACTCGATCCAGGAATGGCTGACGATCTTCGTCGCCCCCTGGCGCCATTCCGCGCCGCCCTCCAGACGGGTTGGTTCCTGTGTTCGCCACTCGATTTTTGCCGGCAGAGTCGAGGTGTCGAATGCATTCTTCCCGGTGGCGCTTCCCACGGTTCCCACGAGACGGACCGGGCCGCGCAACACCTCCATGCCCTGGGTTTTGATCTGAACCGGCAACATCCGATCCTTGAAAACATATTCCCGCCCCCAGACTGAAACAATGGACGAGTGACGAGTGGCGAGTGACGAGTGATCCTGAGATTTCTGACCTCCGACTTCCCTGTCCCCCATAGCCTTGGCGACGGGGGATGGCTTCTGACTTCCGTCTTTTGAACCCTGAACCCTGAACCCTGAACCCTCAACCCCGATCTTTACCGGCGTGAACGGCGGCGGAACCTTGTCCGAAACGCCCTCCGCGGTGTTGAACCAGGGCGGCAACGGATATTTCTCGAAAGGCGTCTCGTTCTTGAACAATTCCTTGTTCAGGGCAAAATCACCCT
>JACQHZ010000103.1 GCA_016198745.1 Verrucomicrobiota bacterium | reverse complement strand
TCGTTGGTTGCGGCTACGCCACGCTGGGTGAGATCCTTTTTCATATCACACGTAAATCCATTGACTCAGCATCGTGTCAGTGTCAAAAAGCGGGTTGTGGCGGCCAATCCCAAAATCAGGTTTCCTCTTCAGTCCTATCCGCGGCGTTCTGGCAATTATGTAGCAGCCGACACCCTTTTCCCACGTCCACCCGCCTTGGAAAACAGCAAGTTGGAAAGAGCAATTAAAGCCGCCTTCGAAAGGTCTTTGAAAACAAAAGCGGGCAAATCAGTTTCTCCCCATCTATCGCCCCCAAAGCTGGTTGGAATCTGTCTCAAACACCTGCAGGAACGAAGCGATCCCATTCTCAGCCCCTCCTTTTTGAGCCAGTGCAAAATTGGATGAGATTTTTGAAATGGATGCCATTGCGCACGAGATGCAGAGGCATCGCATGAAAATTGGGAATTTTTATCAATTCCTGGTCATTGAACTCATGAAGTCCCGCTTCACCCAGGTTTATGACGGCAAGCGGGAAGGGGACGTGGAGGCGGAAATTGATACGCCAAAATTTTCCCGAGGATTACGTCTTTATATTTCGGTTAAGAAGTCCTCCGATACGGTGGGCGGACAGGACATCGGCGGCGTTTTTTCCCGTCTGGAGACACTTGCCAAACAGGATAAAAATTTGAACAGACCCTACATGGGCGTCGTTGTGGTCGCGACACCGCCAAGGGGATTAACCCAAGGCTATGAAGAGTCCCGCATTGTCCGTTGCAAGGATGACGGCTCTCCTTATTCGCCAAATTGCGAAGTTTGGTATCCAGGTTTCATTTATCCTTTTGTTTGTGGCCGAGAAGCCAACGATGTTTATAGGGAAGCCCTGAAACAGGTCGGCCAATATCTTCCATTCAATACCCTGACCCACCGGGCGGAATGCGCTGCTTTGCTCGCAGATGAATTGAAAGAGCTCGGTGTCGTCAGCCCATCAACCAGCAGGATTGATCCGCAACGGTTTCAGGAGTTCATCAGCCGCTCAAAATCCGCCGCCAGCGAGGAGGACGAAGATGATGAATGAACAAATCGGGAAATGTCGAATCATCCACGGCGATAGCCGTGAGGAACTCCTTGCATTCAAGGGAGAAGTTGATTTGATTGTCACCTCGCCCCCTTATGCGGATGCGCGTCGCAAGCATTACGATAGCGTTCATCCCGACAAGTTTGTGGATTGGTTTTTGACTTTTCACGAATCATTCTACAATGCCCTCAAGCCACAGGGGAGTTTTGTTCTGAACATCAAAGACAAGGTCGTCGGCGGCATTCGCCACCGGTTCGTCTGGAAAACCATCGAAGCGTTATGCGACCGGGGTTGGCATTGCATTGATGATTATATCTGGCACAAGACCAATCCGATGCCCGGTTTTTGGCCAAATCGGTTGCGCGACGGATGGGAGTATTGTTTTCATCTGGCAAAATCCAGGAAGCCCCATTTCGATCCGGATGCCGTCAGAAAACCCATTGGTGATTGGGTTCATTCCCGTCTTGCCCGCCTTGGCAATACCGATTTGAAAAGGCATGATTCCGAAAATAAAAGCGGTTTTGGCCGGAATATCTCCAAGTGGGTCGGCAAACAAACGGTGCTGCCCTCGAATGTTATCAGCGTGGCGCTGGTTGGGAAAAACAAGGGACACCCCGCCGTGTTTCCAACGGACCTCCCTCTCTTTTTCATCAAATTGCTCTGTCCGAAGATCGGGCTGGTGGTTGACCCTTTTGCAGGATCGGGAACAACGGGAATTGCGGCGCTATCAGTAAATCGAAGGTGTGTTTTGATTGAAAACAGCGCCACGTATTGCCAGGTCGCCTTGCGAAGGTTGCGCGAAGAAGGAAAAGCGCGAGACGACGAACTGCTCCCCTTCATTGAGACCGAAACGCCGCTGGCTCAGGCGAGCCTTTTCGAACCAACCAGGAAATACGGTAAAAGACGGAAGGCCTGAATTACATTCGGAATTGGGAGTTCACTTCGCCAACTGGTCAAACGCCTGGCGCAGGAGCGCGCGCCGCTCCTTGGCCAGGGATACCTTCTGCGCGCTCGTCGCCGCATCGATGTTGAAGGCGAGGGCATGGATCTTCCAGAAAAGATCGCCCACACCCGCGGTCTGTCCCAGACGGGTCGTGATCTGCTGAAGGTCCTCCGTGGATTGCTTCCGTTTGGCGGCAAACGCGGCCTTTTCCGTTTCGGTGCCGCGGCTGTAATTCATCACATCGTAACTGAGGCTGAGCGCCTTGCGCCCCGCCTCCGCATCCACGGCCTCCTCCATCCGGCTCAACAACCCCTCCGCGTAAGCATCCTCCTGCTTGAAGGCAAGCTCGTTGGGGTGCGCCATGCCCCACGTGCGGTTCTTAGGATTCCAATACACGCGCGCCCAAGTGTCCTTGGGCGTGCCGTCCACCGTCCCCATGCCCACATAGTTGATTTGGATCTGGACGCCACTGCCGGCCCGGCACCAGACATTGGAAAAACCGCCCGGATCGGGGGATTTTTCCGGGTACTCGATTTCGCCTGTGGGCTTTTGGGCCTTCCACTTTGCTTTTGGCGGCTCAGCCGCTTGCACAACCTGGCCCGGTTCGAGGTCGGGCCAAGGCTCGAGCGGGTTCTTGTTCATGTAATCAAACTGGGTGGTGACCTCCTTCTTCCAAGCCGCCTTCTTGTCCGCTTGGCCGAGAATGCTTTCAGCCTGGACCGGACCCGTTGCAACCAACGCCAGCACGAAGCCCAACCCCCAGACTTTTGGTGAAATGTCATTTTTCATATTTTGAAGTCTTTTCGAGCGGGGGATGGCATTTCCAACTTTCAGGCGCCATGCGACCCGCTCCGGGCGCTTCGAGCGCAACGTTGGCAAAGTTCGCGATTACCCGCGTGCCATCCGCGAAGATCGCTTCCTGAATAGCGCCATCGGGGCGGTGCAGTTTGTGCGCGATCATTTCCAGTTTCCCGATCCGGCGATGGAGGGCCATAACCGGCTTTGCGCATTCAATGGCTTCGAGCACGGCGGCGTCTTCCAGGCGGAATTTGTAGAGATAAAATTGCGGATGATTGTGGGGAACATAATTGTATTGCATCCCAAACGGAAAAATATCCGGCGGGGTCCCCATGAGGGCGTCCATGGCCGCCTGTGGTTGCGGAAATCCGCCCCCCATCGCGAAACGCCGCTGCCAACCCCGTCCTCCCTGCGAGCGATGTTCCGGGTTGTTGTAATTATCCACTTCCCACCAGACGTGAAAGGCTGAATCATGATAGACCAACATGGTCATGGGCACCACGCAGTATTCCTCGCCGCCCAGGGCGTGCGCATATTTGGAATTTCCCAGGTCATACGAGGGGGTCATGTGATCCCAGAACCCCTCGGATGAAACGATCAAACCCCGGTCACATGCGGACTGGAGCAGTGCCTTCCGGTTTTCCCGGTCGGCGCGCGCGTCCATGAGGCGCGCGGGATGATGATCCTCGCGTAACGCTGTCGTAGCCAGCACGTCGTAATGAACCCCCGAAAGCCCGGCGTGATCGCGATCCAAATAATAGCGCGACCACTCCATCCGTTTGGAAATCGAGAGCATGAACCAGTTCAGGTCCTTGATTGTCCACTTCAAAATCGGATGTCCCTCGCGGTCGAGAAACAGATCGGCGCAGGGATCGGGACCCGCCAATTTCGGACCATCCATGATGTAAAGGAAACTGCCGGCGGCATAACCCAGTTCGTCGAGCAACGGCAGGTGTTGACGCAGATCGGTGAGGCGAACGCCCATGGCGGTCCCCATGTCCAGCGTGCTCGCCATGAAGATGGGGAAGACATAAGCCCGGTCGATGCCCATCTGTTTCAAACGGCGAAAGCCGGCGGCGTAATCCAGGTCCGGGTCATGATGATACCCGACAAAAACGATCGCCGCACCAAAGAGCTTTTCCAGTTGAGGCCGTTCCCGCAGCTTTTCAGCCCAGCTTTTGAAACACCCTTTTTCCCGAACGTGCCGCCGAAACCGTTTGCAAACCGAGGTCAGGTCCGGCCCGGCGGTTGTAAGAATGACTTCGCGCGGATAGGAAAGTCCCCCCATGCTCGGATGCTGGAGCCACATGAGACGGACGGACCCGTTTCTCGTCTTTTCCCAGTGCAACACCACATCCGCGTCGTCTTCCACCATGCTGACCAGCGCGCCTCGTTCCGCAATTTGTCCGAACATGGACAGGGTGAACCCCCAGGCGCCCCCCTTCCCGTTCAGAGGCCGATAAAACGCCGGGCCTTTGCCAGTGTGCAAGATCCCCTGGCCATTGGGAATCGCCGAGAGAAAACCCTTTTCATTCTCGGGACGGAACGTGCCGGGCAACGCCAGCGCCGTTGCGCCCGCTCCGTCGCTGGGTTCCGCCGTCACACGAATCTGGTCCTGTTCCAACGCCCAGCGCAAGATCACCTCTCCTGATGCGGAACGATGACGGCAGGCGATGACGGTTTCCCCCAGCTTCCGCGCCGAGCCGGGGCCGAGCGGCTTCACCTTGGCCGCCGGACTTGCGATGGATTTTTCGGCATACGCCTCGGTGTCGTGACGCGCGACCTCCCGCGCCGTCAGACGGGTTGATTCATCCAATCGCCAGGCGACATTTCGCGCCGCATCCCACAGCAGCACGTCGGTACCGTCCGCCTGCATGGACAATTCCAGGTGATCATTGCAAAGGACGAGCATGACGTTAGCAGGCTGTTGAAAAACACTGTAGTGGCGCTCTATGAGCGCCGTCCTCCCTCGGCGGTCGCAGACCGCCGCTACAATTTTCCCAGTTTTTCAACAGCCTATTAGTTTGCATTGCGTCAAATCGTCAGGCTGTAAATCTCCGCATGCGTGAGCAGCATCCGGAGCATGAGGCGTTTGCCTTTCAGCGAGGATAAACGGCTGTTGCCTTTCCAACTCAATGGATGTCGAATGTTGTCGCCTCGGAACCCATCAAAGTCTTTGGCGCCGAAGCCTTCGATGGGTTTGCCTTCCGCCTCGTGGTAATAAGGTTCGCATAACTCGGCCACAATTTCGCCCTGGTGCGCGGCGGCGTTGATCGTAACGCGGTCGTTTTGAAGGATAAACGGGCGCGTGATGAGCGCGCCTGGCCGATGGTCGGCGCCGATCGAAAGAAAACCGTCCATTCGCAATCGACCGCGATACGCAATGACCGGCGCGTTCCGACACAGGTTATGCGGCGCGCCAACGCCGGTGTAATACACGTAGATATCGTCGCCCACGATAACGGGCGCTTGTGCGGGGAAGACCATGTAGCCATCCGGATCGCCGGGATCGCCGTGCGGAATAAATATCGGTCGCTCCGGCAAACGCGACCAATGAAAACCATCGTGACTGAAGGCCAGTTCAACATGAATCGTGGCGCGGTCGTCGTCATCATAGACCCATAACTGACCCAGATACAGATGTTCGTATTTGAAAACGTGGATGCCGTAGAAATCGTTGGTATCCAGTTCGTCCGGGGTGATGATGATTTGCGGCTCGTTCCAGTGTTCAAGGTCCGCGCTTTCCGAGTAGCTTACGCGCCGCCGCGGATTACCTTTGCCAAGGGCAGGCCAGTTGACGGCGGCGGCGTGCCAGCCGCGCATGTAGAGCATATAGACTTTGCGCTCGGCGTTATAAACAAGGCAATTGGAAGTGTCGCTGTGACCGAAAATGACAGGTTCATTTTTCTTGTACCGCCAGCGCAATCCGTCCGGGCTGAAGGCAAGACACACGCCGCCCAACTCGGTGGAGAACCAGTCGCACGTGGCCATCACGTAACGTTCGTCCGCGGGCGCGTTGCATCGCTCCAAAATCGTTCCGTGCGCGCCGCTATGGCCCTTGAAACAGATGTTGGCGCCTGCCGCGCTTTGGCGGTGGTCGTCAAAGATGCCAAGCGGGGGGCGTTGCCAATCGATGCCATCGTTGCTCTCCGCATAGCAGACGTAGAGCGGCTGCGGCGCCCCAACGTTGCCCGCCAGGCCGGTCTGGCGCGATTTCCGCTCGTCCTCGGCCTTCGGATCATGGACGTAATACCACATCCGATAACGCTTCTCGGTTGCATCGAAGACAACGCGCATCGGTTGCGTGCATTTCCCTTCCCAAGGCTTATCGGGCGTCAGGACGGGCGACTGCGGATCGCGTTTGGGTTGGTGGATGCGTCGCCGCAAACGAAACGCGTCGGCAACCGCCGTGTTGTCGAACATCAAGTACTTGCCGGGTTGCAGGTCGGGATGCATGGGATGGGGAGTCAGACGTTAGAAGTTAGAAGCGAGAAGTTAGCAGGTCAAAATTCGTAATGGTTCAGCTCGTCTCTTGGTTTGCTGTCATTCCCGCGAAAGCGGGAATCCATGCCTGCGCGGTGCCGCGTCAAACGAACTGGATGAGTCTTCGACCACATGCACCCGCTTTCGCGGGAATGACGATGAAAAAACGGATAACCTGAGTAGTTATAAAAAATCACCGTTTCAATTCCCTCCAATCAACTTTGGCGACCAGAAGAAGCCGCGGCGGAAAAGGCCGCCGAATTCCGCGTCGTTCCCAACCCGGATGACGATGACGTTTTTCCCCGGTTTTGCCAGCTTGGTCACGTCGAGATCGAAATCATGGGGCCCGCGCCACCAGATGCGGTGTTCACGATGCCCCGCATACTCGCCGTTGATCCAGACCCAGGCTTCGTTCATTGCGCCGCCGCACCAAAAGTGGACCGGTTTGCCGGTGAATTCCGCCGGAATCTCCACCGTGCCGCGATACCAGCCGTAGCCGTCATAATCATGGCCCGCCGCGTCCTCCGGCGGGTCCTGCTGGTCCCAGAGGAAAAAGGTGTTTTTGTTTTTCCAGTCCCGGTCGTTGAAATCGGCGGCATACCATTCGGCAACGACGCCCTCGTTGAAACGGTCGCGCGCGAACCGCATTTCCAGCGGCAGCGGGGCGATCATTACGCCCTTATCGCCGCCCGATGTGGCGGCCAGTTCCTCATACTTTTTCTTGCGTCCATCCGCAAAGAACGGTTTGGGCCTGGTCGGACCGATCAGAAACGGGTCAATTTCATGCAGCTTTTTCTGATCCGCCATCATTCGCCCCGCGGCGGCCACGGCCCTGGGATAATCCATGTTTTTATCCGCTTCCTCCATCTCGGCATTGGCTTCGAGATGATCCGCGATGAGCGCGAAGGCTTCCGCGCGCTGCCGCTGGTCCTCGGTCATTTTGGATTTGCGCGCCGCCTCGACGTGCTTGTGAATCCGGCCCGTGAACTCGACCGTGTAAATATGATTCAACAGCCAATCTTCGTGCGCCTGAATCGTGGCCCGCCCCAGCGCTTCTTCGCAAGCGTCCCACCACGCCTGAACGTGCCGCCCCGCCTCCGGCCCGAAAAAAGTGTCATAAAAATCCCGCTTGATCGCGGCCACGTCCGCTTTCGAATCCCAAAGGAGTTTGGCGGTGACGTAGTAACTGATCCACGTTTGCATAAACGCTTTGCGTCCCTCGCGGCCCATTCCTTTGATGCCGATTTCCTTGTACAGCGGCACGTTGATCGCCATGTTGGCCACGTCGCGTTCGGGAAGGAAACAGCCGGCCAGCAAGCCCGGATTGTAATCCCGGATATCCACATGCGGAGTCAGTCGCCGCCATTGCTTGAGCATGCTGACAAACTCCCGCCGCCGCCAGGAACGCGGATCGTTATTGGCATGCAGCACGTCGCAGGTGATCGGCGCGCACATGACGGCCACGTTGGGCGGCAGCTTCACGCCTTGCGGGGGCATATCCCGCAACGCATACGCCATGGTGGAAACCCATTTGTCGGGAAACTCCTGCGCCAGCTTGGCGGCGAACCCGAAAAATTCCTCGCTCTGCATCCGTTCCGGCATGTAAGTCGGGTAATTGAAATTCTGGCTTTGTGCCAGGCAGTTCGTGCAATAGCAGTACGGCGCGCCGTCCGGCGGACTGATGCCCACGCCGTTGGCGCTGACGTTCACCAGCTTCTTTTGGCCCGCAAAGGCGGCTTTCAGGCTCTTCACGCTCTCGACCAGCACCTCGGGATTTGAGAGGCAAAGCATCGTGTGATAAACATCGGTGTCCTTGGTGATTTTTCGGATTCCGCCCTTGCCGACCGCGTAGAGCGCGGGGTTCTTTTCGAAATATTCGGCCGGCGGCAGCAGATGGCCGAGGAAACCGTCGCCAACCAAGGGATACTTGAGACCAAGGTTCGGATGCCAGCCGCTGAATCCGATTCGCGCGCACCATTCTTCGTAAAGTTTGCATTCCGCAGCCGTGGGTTCAACCCAACCCGAAAGCCAGATCATGCGGATCGGAAAATCCGGCCGCGAGCGCACGTCCAGCGCGGGGAGCGGAATGGTTTTGCGCTGCGGCACGACCTCGCCCCACTTCCCCGGAAAATACCACCGGCAGCCAAGCTGCTCCAGAAAGGCATACGCCGCGTACAACGTCCCTTGGTAGGTCCCATCTGAATTGCCGCCAATCACGACGTCGCTTCCCAAAGTTTTCAGGACATAGCCCTCTTCTTCAAACGCCTCCGGGCGGATCGTGGGATCGAAACCCGCGGGAATGTTCACGCCCAAGTTTCGAGCGGCAGTGGTGTGACCGACGAGCAGGCGAATCTTGGTGTCCGTCGCGGCTGGCTGCCCTTCGACCACGATGGGGAGCTTGGCGCCGCTCATTTTTTCAAGGTGCGCACGAATCTCCTCGGCGGCTCTTTGCGCTTGAGCTTCATTGGCCGCGACGACGATGGCCGCCTTGCCCGCGCCATCTTCCACGAGCACGGGTAGCCCGGCGTGCAGCGGCAGAGCCAAAATCCCGATCGTTAAAAACCCAATAAAAAATGAATTCATACGTATTGACAACGAATATGTTACGTATTAAACTCCAAAACAAGCTAAAAATCATGGTTTCCATCAATCAGCATGAAATTGCCCGGCGGTTGAGTTTGTCGCAATCCACCGTCGCCGGCGCTTTGGCCGGCAATCCGCGGTTCAATGTGGAAACCCGCAAACGCGTGGTTGCCGAGGCATCGCGTCTTGGCTACCGTCCGCATCGTTACGCGCGCATTCTGCGCAAAGGCCGCAGCGGGTTCATCGGCATGATCCAATGCGCAGGCTACATGCAACTCATCTGGAAACGCGCGCAATGCGCCGCGCACGAGGTCCATCGCCACGGCTATCAACTGCTGACGAGCGATGCTTTCTGGTTCGCGGACCGCGACAAAACCGCTTGCGAAGTGATGCTCGATGCCGGCGTCGAAGGCGTGGTGCTGGTCTCGCCGACCTACCCCTTTGACCTCATTCGGCGCGCGGGCGTGCCGGTGGTTTGCTTCAGCGGCACGCCGCTGCCGGGCGTTCCACAGGTGCGCGCGGATACGCGCCAAGGCATGTACGACCTGACGCGGCATCTGCTCGGCCTCGGTTACCGGCGATTGGCGCTGCTGACGCAATGGCCCATGGGCAAACGGAGTGCGCCGCATTGTTATTATGTCACGGAACGAATCGCTGGGTTCCGACAAGCGGCGGTTGAAGCCGGTCTGAGCGAACCCGATGCGGCCGTTGTTTTCGAGGAATATTATGAGGAGCATGTCGGGCCTTACCAGACCGGCAAGATTTCCATGAGCAAACTCCTGGCAGAGAGTGATCACCGCCACGGCGGGACAGGCCGTCCCGAAGCGGTGCTTTGCTCGAACGACGAGTGGGCGGCCGGCGCCTTGGCGGCGTGCGCCGAAGCCGGAGTGCGCGTGCCCGAGGACATCGCGGTGACGGGTTTCGACAACACGCTCGCCAGCGGCTACGGCGCGGTGCCGCTGACCACGGTGGAGCAGCCGGTGGAGGAAATGGCGCGCTGCGCGGTCGAAATTTTGATGAAACGGATCCGTGGAGACCCCACCGTGGCGGGATCGGAAAGCGAGATGATCGTCAAAATGCCCGGGAAAGTGATTGTTCGTCATTCATGCGGCGCGGCGCTGCGAAATCAAGTCCCAGAAAACGCTTTTTCATTATGAACGGTACACAAACGAGGCAACTTTGCTGCGCCCGGAGGGCGGCGCTCCGTCGCCGCCATGAAAGAAAAGGCGCTGACGGAGCAGCGCCCTCCCAAAGCGGCGTGACTCGCGCGCATCCCTTTGAAAGCGCCAGGCCTTTTGAAGGCGTGCGTTCGGCATGAATGAAACGGTCGCCCAGATGAAAAACAAGTCGAAACAGAATCCCTCGGCCCTTGCCCCTCGACACTCGGCATTCGGCACTTGGCATTCGGCATTCGGCACTCGGCATTCAGCATTCGCTTTTACCCTCATCGAACTGCTCGTGGTCATCGCGATCATTTCGATCCTGGCGGCGCTTCTTCTGCCCGCGCTCAAGAATGCGAAGGAAAGCGCCAAGAAGATCAAGTGCATGAGCAACCTGAAACAGATCACGTTTGCCACTTTCATGTACGCCGACGACAACGAGGGCCGACCGCCCCGTCTTTACGCCATGACCGGATCGCTCCTGCCGTACACCGGCAACGCGCGCGCCGGCAACGAAATTGCGTCCGGCGTGAAGGCAACGGTGTTTTATTGCCCTGCTTGTGATGGAAAACCCAATGACAGTGGGTATCAGGGAGGCGCCTATAATGCAAGCGCCACTTACGATGGAGTGAACGGTTTCAAAAGTTACACCTACAATCGGCATCTTCAGGACGCGATTACCGGTCCGACTCCTCCAAGCGAATCTTTGTGGTACACCGGCCGGGGTTATCGAACTTTCGCTGCAGTCCCCAAACCTGCCGCAACTTTCTGGGCGGCTGACGGATATTGGGTCAATTTCGATGTTTGGGACTGGAGTCGTATGCCCGGCTATCGACATGGCGGAAGGTATCCGGGTTTTCCCGACGGCAACCAACCAGGCGCGGCCGGGTTCAATTCTTCATTCGTGGACGGCCATGTCGAATGGGTTCCCTGGCAAAAATACCGTACCTGGGTGTCTGGGCTTTGGGGGACGGTGGGAAACCCATGGTCGTACGGAGACTCTTCCAACCCCTAACCCGGCGTAACCGAAACCAGGAACGAGTTGAAATGAACTACGGATTGACACGCATGAAACGATGGAAACAGAGACTACCTTTCTCCCGCTTGCCGGAGGGCATTCGCGACAATCGCCGGCGCAAGATGAAAACCAGTTTCCATCAGATGAATCAGGACGGAAGAATCACTGACAACTCCGGGCATGATTCATGTCCTCGACCAAATCCGTTTCAGAATAATGTCGCGTCATTTTTCGTTTGTCCAGCAGTTCTTCCCACTCCAAGCGCGTCAGGCCGGCCAGCGCGCAGGCCTTGCCCGACGAAAGCAGGTTTTGATTGTACAACGCGAGCGCCAGTTCCAACCGCAACCGTTGCTCCAGTTCTTGAGGCGGAACGCGGACGCTTTGGGCAATATCCGACGGAATTTGCAGGGTGACATTCACACGTAAACTTTAATGCACAGCGTCGAAAAAGCAAGGACGACAAACGAACCAATGGACATTCTCACATTACCCGCGCTTTTGCGTCGAGTCGCACAAATTAAGTCGAAACAGAACCCCTCAGACCTCGGCTCTCGACACTCGGCATTCGGCATTCGGCATTTGCCCTTCAGCCTTCAGCCTTCAGCCTTTCGGAAGGCCTTCACCCTCATCGAGCTGCTGGTGGTCATCGCGATCATCGCGATCCTGGCGGCGCTGCTGCTGCCCGCTCTAGGGAACGCACGCGAGTCCGCGCGGAAGAGCCGGTGCGCGGGCAATCTGCGTCAGATCGCGATGGCGACATCCATGTACTTGGATGATAACGACGGCGCTTTCCCTCATTTTGTTGTGTCGGGCGGCACGCCCGCCGCCATCTACTCGTACCTTGGCTTGAAAAACCCAAGTACCTCTGACAGCTTGAACGGCACGCAACACATCTTTTACTGTCCAAGTGCAATCGGCAAACCGATTGTCCCCAGCGGTTCTCCTTATGAGCCCGGCAACCTCGGCGGCGCGTATGGTTACGGGACCTGGCGCTTGTGTTACACCTACAGCTACCACCTCGGGGAGCCGGGGTGGTACGTTCCCAATAACTATGGCGTTCGAAAACTGCAGCAGCTTGTCTCGCCTGCCGAAGTTTTCTGGGCTGCTGATGGCGTTTATACATTTTTTAGTCTCTGGGACTATTACATGGTTTCACCATACCGGCATGGCGGCCGCCCCGTGAGCACTTGGTCTGCCGCTAAACCGGGCGCATCGGGGTTCAACGCCTCATTTTGCGATGGCCATGTGGAATGGGTGCCCTGGCAAAAATTCGACGCCTGGCGCGTGGCCGGTTCTCCATCGCGTCGCCCTTACTCCTGGGGTCGTCCCGATCTTGGTGAGTGAAGCGTGGCGTGCATGGGCAGAAATGAAGAACGAAAAATGAAGAATGAAGAATATCGAAGACCGAGGCGCAACCGGGATTTCCCTGCTATTCCCGCAATGCGCCTGTCTGTGCCGGCCCGGCAAACAGATGAACCTGATCCGCTACAGGACGGATTCGTCGTGGTGAACTACCTGCGCGGTTACGAAGGACGGCACAATCATCGTCCCCCACCACTCCATCATTCCAATATTCCATCATTCCACGCCTTCACCCTCATCGAGCTGTTGGTGGTCATCGCCATCATCGCGATCCTGGCGGCGCTCCTCTTGCCATCGCTAAAAAACGCGCGCGAATCCGCCAAGGCGGCCGCCTGCATGCACAATTTGAAGCAACTTTACTCGGCCTGCGCCGTCTATGCGAACGACTACAATGGGTTGGCCGTTGACTACCCTTCCGCATGGTATTATAACGCGTACTACTGGAGCAACTTGGGCCCGTATCTCGGACCGGGTAAAAGAGAATGGAACAGTTTTAGCGCCTCGACTGGCTGGGTCACCTATTACCCGATCCTTCAGTGCCCGGGCGAAAAGGGTTTCGATTATTCGATAGTCGGTGTGAACACCGCCCCGTACTGGCCCGTTGGCAGGCCCGTCAAGATGTGGCAACTCGGTTGGACGCCGACAAGCTACCTGGTGAATTGGTCGATGCACTATTGGGATGCGGGTGGGACACGAAATGTTCCATTTGGAGAGAGGACCTGCACGAGCAGTAGTTTTAGTGGTTCGCGAAGAGTTGATAATGCGGCGGAAGTGAGCTTCTTCATGGATAGCTCAGTGATATCGTTTGGGTGGGGCGCCCCTACTTTCGACGGGGCAGCGGATACCCTGGCTGGCTGGACTGCGCCGCCTGTTGCCGGCATGCCCAGGTATTATGCCTACGCCTTCCGTCATCCGGGCGGGCGCGCCAATGTGCTGTATCTCGACGGCCATATTGCCTCCGTTCAGCATTACACCGTTGCTGGAAAATACATCTGGAACTGGAAATATCCGTAAACGCGGCAATTTTCACAATATGAACCGCCTGCCCGCCATCCACGAGAAAAGATCTCAATGATCGTTCATTCCATTCGGCGCATCACCAACGACGCCCGTCACAACGCCTTCACGGGTTGCTGCTGGTTCAAGGGCAATCTCTACGTTTCCTACCGCCAGGGCGACGCGCATGTCTGCCACCACGGCAGGGTCGTCATCTTGCGCAGCCGCGACCGCGGGGCGTCCTGGGATCATGTCGCCGTGCTGCGCGGGCCGGCGGACTCACGCGATAGCCATCTCTACACGGATGGCGAGCGGCTTTACGCCGTCGGTTTTTGCGCGCTGAAAAAGAATGGCGCGTTGCGCGCCCGATCCGGCGGCGCTTGGAGCGCCGATGGCGATCGCTGGACGACATGGACGCCCTACGAAGGCACGGCGGACAACATCCTGTGGCGGCCCCAATTCTTTGCGGGTAAACATTACTGCGCGGGCTACGATTATTCACCCGGGCAGTCCGCGGTGTTCTGGTTTGAGAGTGGCGACGGCCGGCGCTGGAAAAAAGCGCGCCGTCTGCATTCGGGTCCGGAGCAACCCAATGAATGTTACCTGGAAATTCTCAGCAGCGGCAAGGCCACGATGCTGATGCGTTGCGAAGGCGGTCCGCGTCATCCGTACCTCTGCGCGAGCCAATATCCTTTCCGCAAGTGGCGGATGCAAAAGCTCGCGAATATCTCGATCGCCGGTCCGTGCTTGTGGACGGTGGACGACGACGTGTACATCGGCGGGCGCTGGTGGTCGGTCAAGAAGGACTGGGGCGTGGCCCACACGGCCATTTTCAAAGTGGTCAAGGGAAAAGCCGAGCTCGAGTGTGTGTTGCCCAGCGGCCCCGGCTGGGACCATTCCTACATGGCGGCGGCGCGGCATCCGGACAACGCGCGCCGGTTCGCCATCAGTTTCTACAGCGACGCCGTGGCGCCCAACGATCCGACGGTCAACCAATGGACGCATCCCGACATTTACCTGGCCGACGTGACGTGCGACGCGGCCTGCCTGCGCGACGGATTTCTGGTCTCGAAACGAATCGCGCCGCCGGCCAACCTGGAAGCGGCATCCTGCCCTGAACCGAATGATCGTTCGCTTGCGTTTCGGAAGGCCAGGGCGGGCACGATTCGGGCGCCTGATTTTCTGGACATCAGCCATGTCATCAACCGCCAGCCCGGTTTGGTTTATATTGTGCGCGACATCAAGATCACCGGCGTCCCGTCGGGCGGGACTGTCCGCCTCCATCTCGGCTACGACGGCCCCGTGAAAGTCTGGTGGAACGGCGCACAGGCGTTTGCGGGGCCGGGCGCCAACCCCGCGATCAAAGACCAAACCGTGCTGAACGTGACCGCGTCCCGCCGTGGCGGGAGCGTCAACCGACTGGTCATCGCGCTCGACACCAATGGCGGCAAGGCCCAGGGCGTGTTCGTGCGATGGGAGAACTCCGACGCTGCTTGGGAACGCATCACCAACGCTCCGCGTCCACGCCCCAAACTCAACGCCTTTGTCAAGGAGGCGCTTGATGAGGGAAAATGACTTCGACAACCAATTTTGATGGACTCGCTCCGCCTGCCTGTAAAGCGGCAGACAGGTCACGTCCGTGGGATCAAGGGGGAATTTCCCCTCAACCCACGGCCACGACAAAGCGTGGCCCTCCATGATTGAGTTTCCGGAGGTTCCCTTTAACATCGCCCTATCGGCATGGCGGAAGTCCCGCGAGCGCCTGGTCCGCTGCCAAACCAGGCGCCTCCGGTTTCAATGCCTCGTTTTTGGACGGCCACGTGGAATGGGTACCCTGGCAAAAGTTCGACGCCTAGCCCGCATATTTCACACCAACCAAAAATCGCGGACAGACTGTAGCGGCGGTCTATGACCGTCGCCTCCCCAACCCTACGGCGGTCATAGACCGCCGCTAC
>JACQHZ010000100.1 GCA_016198745.1 Verrucomicrobiota bacterium | reverse complement strand
GTCCGACTTGGCGTCCCGCCAAGTCGCTTCCCTCTGAGAAAATCGGCGGGACGCCGATTTTTGCACGCGAGACGCGTGCGCTCCCCATCCCTTTATCCCATTTCTATGGGATGCTTGTGTCCATGATCTCCATCATCATTCCCACACTCAACGAGGAAAAGCATCTGCCGTTGACCCTCGCTCGAGTCCATGCCAACCGGACGGAACATGAAGTAATTGTGGTGGATGCTGGGAGCATGGATGCGACCGCTGAGATTGGCAAATCCGCCGGCGCGCGCGTGATGGACAGTCCCCGCGCGCAACGAGCGGCGCAGATGAATCTCGGCGCAAGCGATGCGCAAGGCGACACGCTCTTGTTCCTCCATGCGGACACATTGCTATCGGACAGCGCCCTTGAAAGAATCGACGGCGCGGTACAGCAACCCGAGATCGTGGGCGGCGCTTTTGCGCGGCGTTACGATTCAAATTCCTGGTTCTTGCGCGCCACCTGTTGGCTGGCGGAAATGCGCGGGCGGCTTTTCGGATGGCACCTCGGGGATCAGGCGATGTTTGTCCGTCGGAGCGTTTTCGCCGCGCTCGGCGGATTCCGTGAGATCGACCTTCTCGAAGACCTTGATTTCGCGCGGCGGCTGTGCAGGCGGGGGCGCGTGGTCACTCTCAAACCGTTTGTCCTTTCCTCGGCCCGCCGTTTCAATCGCCGGGGTGCGGTGGCGACAACCTGCAGCGACGCCTGGGTGCTGCTGCGTTGCGCCTGCGGAACGGATCCGCTCAGGTCGTCAACCATTGGGCAAAAATGAACACATGCACATCGACGCCTTGGCGGTCGCTGGTGAATGGGGTGGTGACAGCAATCCACGCCGCAGTCAACGGCTTGATGCGCCTACTCCATTGCCTCGGCGGCCTTGCGTAGCGCTAAAAACGCTTCTTTCAGGGCTTGGTTGACGCCGCTTTCCGGTTCATTCAGAATCAGTTCTTGGTACCGATTCAGGAAGTCCACGCGGATTTCACCAAAATTGCCGAACTCTCTCTTGCGCCCTGTCACAACTCATCCTCGTCTGCTTCCTCGTAGTTAAACTCCACTTTGCTCTGGAGGATGATTTCATCGAGGATGTCCTGCAGGTAGCCGGGGATGACCGCTTGGGTAAAGCGCTCCCTCAGGATGGGAATGTTGACGATTTCCTCGATGCACTTCATGTACTTCGCTACAATTGCCGCGACCGAGTACTGTTGTTCGGCGGCTTCCTGAAGCCGTGCCTTCAAACTTTCAACGGGTGCGTCCGATTTGATGACGAATGTGATCGGGTATCGCTCGATCTTGTCGATGTCGAGAAAATACTTCTTCACGTCGAGGGTCTCGGTCACCTGAAAGAACCGGCCGAGTGGACGCATGACAAAATCAATACCGCCATCGTTGGCATTCGTTCGGCCGGTTTTGTAGAGTTTCAGGCTCTCCGGTTTGACTGTGTCGAGATCGAATCCAAAGTAAACCCGCTGGTCATGGTAGAAGCTCTTGAGAATGGCGTAGCTGACAATCTCGAAAATGCGCGCATCCACGTTTGGCGCCAAGAGGCCAAGAATGAACTCCTCCACCGCCTTCTTGTCGTGGCGGGGCAGCGATTTGAGGCGTTGGCAGGCTTCAATGAAGCGGTCGAACGCATGTCGCTTGGCGTCGATGTACTCGTCGATGATCTCCCCAATTGCAACCGCCAAGTTGTATTCCGTCTTGCCAACCCGAACCTTGAGCAGATTCTCGTTGAGCCAATACCGGTTCGTGTCAACGTCCCGGAGAATCGGCGTATGCGACACTTGGCTGAAATACTTTTTGAACTCCTCATTCAGCCGGTGGTTGAGAGCATGATTCTGGAGCTTCGCGCCAAACGGGAGTTTGCGCTGACGGCGAAATAGGTCTGAGAATTTTGCGCCTTCGTACTTGGAATAACCCGGTGCCTTGTGGAACCCGTGCTTCACGTAATCCTCGCCGAGCACGTAGAGGGCGTAGATGTTTGCAAAGCTGCTTCGCGCTTTTGAACCGCGAGTTGCCGAGCGGGTTTTGATGTTGAGATACTGCAACAGAGGACTTTGTTTGAAGATGTCGTCAGCCACAGCCCGAAAGTGTTTGCGCAAGACCGCCCTGATCTGGCTGGTGAATTCGTGCTCCATATCTACCGCTCAAACAATGCGAGAGCTTGTTGACTCTCAGGTTCCGGTGTCTCATACGATTTCAACGGGCGTTTTAGCGGCTCGCCTTTGAAATGTGTGGCGATGGTCAGTCGTCGCAGACCGATTTTCACGTATTCCGCTTCAACTTCAATGCTTATAGACTTACGTCCCAGTCTCTGCGCGACGAACGCGGTTGTGAAAGTGCCTGAGAACGGATCGAGGATAAGATCACCGGGATTGGAGCTTGCCCGAAGAATCCTTTCGAGGAGGGCAACGGGCTTTTGGGTTGGATGGTCTTCATACTCGGCCATCCGGTATCGCACCCTCGGAAATTCCCAAACATTGCCGGGAACTTTCTTTGAGTTGTAAACGGTTGGGACCGTCTTCCTGTAATCAATCAATCGTCGTTTTGCGCCGGTCTTTGCCTCCACTAGAATATCATCCGCATTGAAGGTGTAGCTGGCTCTGTCCTTGACGCCGAACAGTACTGGCTCATACAAGGAACCGAAATACCTGCGCGCTTGCACCGACGAGCTATCGTAGCACCAGACGATACGGGAGACGATTTCCAGCCTCTTTCTGAGGTGGAGGTCGAGATGCGGCATGTTCTGCGTCGCCGCCATGAGGTAGAGACTGCCGGTGTTTTTCAATTTCCGGACGCAAAGATCCAACCACCCATAGCACCATTCCAAATACTCGGCATCGGAGTTCCATTTGTCCCTTCTTCCGTTGAAACTTTTGCCGATGTTGTAGGGCGGATCTGCAAAAATCAGATCGACAGACAAGTCCGGCACCTTGCCGGTCAACGCCTCGATGGCGTCGCCCCAGATGATTGCGTGCCCGTCTGTTTCAAAGACTTCCATGCCTCCACCATGGTAACGGCAAGCGGTGGTGAAGTCAGCCTTTTTCATCCAACATGCCGTGTGATTTTCGACCCTTCGCTTCAGTCTTGGTTGTTGGTCATCGTTGATCTCGGTGAGGTCGTAGTTCGTCCAAAGCACCTCAAAGCGCGTGCCCTTCGTGGCGTGATTGGTTTTCGGGCCGCTCAAGGTTTTTTGCCATTTGGGAGAAGGATACAGCTGATCCATCAAGGCACACTGGTAATTGGAGAGCGCCACCTTGCCTTGAGCATGATTGAGAACCTTCGCCAACTCCGTGTGCTGCTCGTTGGTCATTTCGTAACCGTAGGCGTTGGAGTCGACGCGCGTCTCGTGAAGATAGGGCGGATCGCAATAAAACAGGGTTTGCGGCGAATCGTAGAGCTGAATCGCGGCAATCGCGGGACGATTCTCAATCTGTACGCGAAGCAATCGTTCGGCGATTGCCGGCAGGTATTCGACGGCACCGAGCCACGGGCTGACCACACCACTCATACCAGCACGGCTTGTATTCTTGCAGTTGGCCCATCCGCCCAAGCTGGCCGTCTGCGCCAAGCCGGTGCGCACCTGCCGGGCGCGGACATAAAACCGCCGTGCCCGCTCCAACGCGGTCACCTTGGGATCGAGTTTGCAGGCCAGCGCAAATTCCTCGCGTGAAAATGGCGTCAGGCCGATGGCCTCGATCAGCGCATCTTTCTGATCGCGCAGGACGCGGAAGAAGCTTGCCACCTCGCCGTCCAAATCGTTGTACGTCTCGACAGGCGATGGCTGACGATTCAAAAGTACGGCGGCTGATCCGCTAAACGGTTCGCAGTAGTGGTGGCAGGGCGGCAATAGCGGCAACAGCCAATCCAAGTGCGAAAACTTGCCGCCATACCAACCGAAGGGAATCAGCTTGCCGGTGCGCAGAGCCGCCACAGCCGGGGGCTGAACTTTTCGCACCTGGGGCTGAACTTCCACCAACGCCGATTCCGTCTCTCGCACACGAGACGGGTTGCGTTTCTTGGTTCGGTACTTGATCGGGGCGCGTAACACGACGCCAGTAAATCAGAATCACCCTGCCAAGACAAGCGACGCCATCGTGCAGGTCGAACATGAGTTGATTTCACGCGATCAGGAGTCCTGGCGGAGGTTGCGCCAGGCACGCCGGGCGCGGTTCCAACTACCGGCATCGTCCACGTCCTCCAAGGGATTCAGGATTTTACCGCGCAAATTGAGCACGCGAATTTGTGCGCGCGTTTGGTTGAAGACCCGATCCGTGCCCCAATCAATGCCTTCAAAAATCCCCGGTCGAGGCGTCCGCAGTCCGATGAGATAATAACCGCCGTCACACGCGGGTCCCACCACCAGGTCCTGCCGACGCAACAGACGCGCCGCCTCTGTCAAAACGGCGGTTGTGACGTAAGGACAATCGCCACCCAGAAAAATCACGGCGGCAGCCCCGCCTTGAAAGGCGTGGTTCATCGCATGAACCAAACGCCGGCCCAGACCGCCGCCCGTCTGCGGAACGCAGGCGGACCGATCGCCGAGCCAGGCCAGCATCTCCTTTCGCGCGCGCGACGGCGCATAGTGGACTTGAATCGGCCAGCCCAGCGGCAGATTGTTGATTTGGTGTTCGACCAGCCGGCGATAGATTCGCGCCGCCTTTGTGGGGCCGACATCCCGCGCGAGCCGGGTTTTGACGTAACCCGGCCGCGGGGTTTTAAGCATCAGGCAGATGGTCGGTGGTATTTCCATGCGTCT
>JACQHZ010000101.1 GCA_016198745.1 Verrucomicrobiota bacterium | reverse complement strand
TCACCTCCGGCAACGCGCAGGAATACGTCACCGGCGAGCCCGTCGTGTACACCGCCGAGGAGCAACAACGGATCAAACTGTTCTCCAACACCGCCAAAATCGCGGCGGAAGCCGTCCGCAAGGAATTTCCCGGCCTCAAGATATTGATTCCCTGGGGTGATCCGGGTTTTTCCTGGCCGCTGCTGCGGGCGGGTCTTACGAAGGAGGTGATCGACGGATCGGGCATCGACATCCCCGGATTCGAGCGCATTCCTGAGCGGCAACTGCATGAACAGAGCATTCATCGTCTTTACTTCATGAAACCGGAATTTGCGAAAGCCGGCATTCCCAATCCGCAGCTTCAATTTTGCGAAGGCATCTTTGTTCCCACGGAACCCGGCGCCGTCTCGTGGCGCGAGCAGATGGACATCTACCAGCGATGGGCCTTGATCAGCATGGCCCACGGCGTGAAACGCTTTTATTCGGCTTGGTTTGCCTTTGATTGCGGCAGCTACTATGGCGCGGAGCATTACGGCGGATGCGGCATCCAGCGGCGCATCCCCTACTGCGATCCCAAGCCCGCCTACGCCGCGTATGCGACCATGACGGACAAGCTCAACGACGCCGACTTCGACGGCTGGGTCAAAACCGGTTCCCTCACCACCTTTTGCCTCCGCTTCAAACACGCGACCCGCGGCAATATCTACGCGCTTTGGACGCTGCGGGGCAAAAGGCCCGTGACACTGACGCTTGCCAGCGATGCGGAAGTCGGTGTCACTGATTCGATGAACAATGAGATTAAGATTAAGAGTAAGAGCAGGAGTGTCGAAATAACGACCGACCCGTCCGTGATCTACCTCACCAACGCGGGCGAAATCGCTTCAGCCGCCGCAGGAGAACCTGACCATTCCGACATGGTCCCGGCCCAGGACGCAAGACGGGTGGCGGACCTCGGCGACGGCTCCTGGAAGTACACGTCCCGGCGCGATGAAATTTATGAAAAAAACCACTGGGGCATTTCGCCCGCAGCCGGAAAATTCAGCGCCGCAACGGCTGACGACCCCGTGAAAGGGCGTGTGCTGGTTTCGAAGCTGGAGAAGCAGGAGAAGGTGCGCGAACTCATGCCCTGGTACAACGTCCTCAAGCCCGAACGCCCGATTCGCCTCGATGGAGCGCCTTTCCACATCGGTTTGTGGGTCAAAGGCGCCAGCGACTGGGGCCGCGTCATCTATATTTTGCGGGACAACAAAGGGGAACGCTGGACCAGCATCGGCACAAAGGATGATTACAATTCCGACGACGTCCATTCCTGGAGCAGCTTCAACTTTGACGGCTGGCGCTATCTGCGCTTTGAGCTGCCGGGCCATCTCGGCTGGGATAATTTCCGGCGGCATGGGACCACTTGGTGGGGATCCCATGGCGGTGACAAGATTGTGGATCTGCCTTTGAAGCTGGAGGAGATCATTGTCGAGCAGCGTTCGCATATTCTCTATGTGAACGATATCCAGCCCGTGGCTTCCGACGCGGTTTCGTTGGGCACGCTTCACGTGGAGTATGATTCACCGGAAGACGCCAAGGAGGAAGCCGTTCGCCTCAGTCGTCTGCGCATGCCATTGCCGCAGGGAGAAGTGGATTTGCCGAATCCGATTGTTGCCCTGACCAAGGATGGCGTGGGCGCGCCCACTGAAATCACCAGGTTGCAACCTCCCGAACATGGGGCCGACGGGACCCGCATCCATGTTCACTTCAAGGAGGTTGAAGGGGCCAAGTCTTACTTTATCTGGGTGAGCGCGCACAAGGATGGTCGCGGTGCGGCGAACATGACGCCGAGCGGAATTCAGAATGGCGCTCTCATCTACGGCTTAAGGCCCGCCATGAAGCTCTATTATTGGGTGGCCTGGCAGGATGCCAAGGGACAGATGTCCAAACCCTCGCCGGTTCACGAGGAGGTTCTGGCGGACATGTTCAAGGAAAAATAAACAGAGATTGATCATGAAACTTGAAATTCGTCCGGGCAACCGCTGGTGCGTGGTCGAGAAACGCGCCCGTTTCTCCCTCAGCTCAATCCGCGGGGAAATCCTGCGCCATGAGAATATCAACGAGCGGTTCACCTTGTTGGGCACTCCCGCGCCGGCGCGGGACCAGACCCTTTTCAAAGCCTACACGGATGGCAAGGATTTGTTGGTTGCGGTTGCGGTGTTTGATTCGGTGGCGCCCACCACGCGCATGTGCCCCGTCCAACGTCTGCCCAATCGCCATTCCGTGGAGATTTTTTTCGCTCCATGGAACGATGAATTGGGCTGGTTTCAATTTTGTTTTCAGCCCGATGGCCGCGTGGAAACCTTCAATCATCTTCCTTACCCGGAAGCCCACGCCACATCGATGGCATGGTTGAAAGTCCGGCGATTCTGTTGGGAAGATGAATCAAAGAGCGTTGGCCTGCGGCTCTACTGGCTTTTCGCCTGGTTTCCCCTGAAGCAGGTTTTTCGAAACGGCGAACGGTGCGGATTCAATGTGGCCCGTTCCAATCCGCCCATCGAAGAATACAGTTCGTGGAACCACACGTCCGCGGTTGGAACCCAGGATGCGACCTGTTTTGGGAAGCTGTATCTCAATCGCGCTCCTGAATCATGGCGGGATGTTCATGCCGACCTGCAAGGAAACCGGGTGGTTGCTGAGGGAAGGATTTCAAAGGGGCTGCGAAATTTCCGATTGGAACTGGTGAACCCCATTGGGGAAAAATTGGCGATGACGACGAGGGTGAAAGAAGGCCGTTTCCGAGCTTTGGCGACGCTCGGAAAAAGGATTCCGGGGTGTTATCGCCTTTGTCCGGCTGGGACGGGCGTTTCCATCGAACCGGAAGATTATTCATTCGATCTCACATCTCGAGATTGGGCAAGGCAGTTTCGGTTTTCCGTCACCTACGACATCCCCGACAATATTTGCGAGGTCGGTTACCTCACGCCTAAGCGTTTGAGGCGGGAAATGGAAGGTTGGAAAGAATGGGGAATCCAGCGAATTTATTGGATTGAATATGGTCCCCTCTCCCGTTGGGGAACCTGGTGGGACCAGGTCATTGCGGGTCTGGCCAAAAAAAATTCCGGACGGAATGACGTTGCGCTCACCCGGAAACATTGTGACAACCTTATACTTCCCGGTGCGCGATGGGCAAAAAGGCAGGGCATGGAGTTCTTCGGGGTCTTCAAACCCTTCGACATGGGGATCAACCCTTATTATGTCGAAAATGACGGGCAATCCTGTGTCCGCGAAATCGAGGAGCGCTACACCACGGCGATGCCCGAAGTGGCGGCTCATCCGGAACTCCTCATGCGTCGGCATCCCGAATGGCGCCGGCGCGAGGTTTTTCCGATCACCCGCCTGGTTTTTTATTCCGAAAATCCGATACCCTCTTTTACCCCGTCGAAGTTGAGTCTCTGGACCAGCCGGGACAACCTTCACTACACGAAATATCGGAAATCATTTCGCGTGACGCAGGGAGCGATCCGGCGACCGCATTACCGGTGGACGCCCGCAGGAAAAGTAGCTGAATCCGAGAGCATCCCAAACCACCCACACGGGGTGGTAAACCACCCACACGGGGTGGTAAACTGGCGGATCGAGATTTCGAATCTCAACCTTGACGCCCCTTTTCTTGCGCTGGAAATCGAAGGACAAAACTTCACGGTGAGTCACCGGGCGTTTGCCTTCGCGGAAGCATGGAGCGAGGGAAAAGAGGCGCCTGTCACGCTGTCCTCGGGAGGGGATCACAAGAAGGGATTCATTTTGGGAAAGGGGGTATGGAGTTGGGCCAATCACACGGCGACAATTCTGGATGTTTATTCCTGGAAGAGCGGACCGCTGGGCATGGTTTTCCGGGAGGAGGAGGGTCCTTCCAATCTGCTGGAACCCAGTTATGCGGGAGCGCGAAAAATCTGGCTGGAGCGAATCCGGGCCATTCTGGAAAGCGATGCGGATGGGGTGGATATTCGCACCCTTGGGTTTCACAGCACCACGATGAGTCATTTGGCGCATGCCTTTGCGGAACCGGTGCGGGAAGCTTTCCGTAAGCGCTATGGACGTCCCGTGGAGCCTACGCATGAGGATTACACGCGGGTGAGAAAACTTCGCGGGGAGGCCTACACGCAATTCCTGCGCGAGGCAAAAGCGCTGGCTACCCGATATCGGAAGAAGTTGTCGGCACATCTTGAGTGGGGGGTGGAGGTTCCACATCATCTTGACAATCGCATGGCCATGGACATGGATTGGAGAACATGGATTGGAGAGAAGATCGTGGACGAAGTTTCGTTGCGCGGATGGGCCTCTCAAAATTCCTACGTTCATCGTCACATTCTTCCCCTGGCGCGGCGCATGAAGGTGCCGATGCACATCATCAGTCGGTGTCTGGCGGGCGGCCTTGATCTGCGCGCGATGGAGGTGTGCGAGCGTTACGTGATGGAAGCATGCGCTGCAGGTTGTTCAGGTTTCAGTCTTTACCAAACGAGCAATATTCTTCGGATGAATCCCGAGGGTTATCCAATGCCGGTGGGTCTCGTGGATGAGGCGCTTCGCAAGGCGCGATGCGCTTTGGATCGGCTGGAAACAGCCCCACTTTGATTGAAAACGTGAAAACAAACAGGACCCTTTCTCTCCGACCAGGCAACCGCTGGTGCGTGGTTGATCAAACACCCCTATCTTTCGATCGAAATCAAAAGTTCCGATGTAAAATTCCTGCACCGCGCGTTCATGCTGATCGAAGCGGAAGATTTCTCCAAAGCCGAAGCGCCGTTCGCCGTGGCAACCGGAGGCAGTCGCGCCGACGGGTTCACCTTCTGGAAGGAGTGGCCGAGCTGGGTCAATCTCACCGAACCCGTCTTGCAACGGCGGTCGTGGAACGGGCGGAATCTTGGCATCGTCTTTCGCGAAGCCGCCAACATGCCCTCCCTCCTGGAACCGGCCTCCAGGGGAACCCACCGCATCTGGCTTGAGCGAATTCGAAGAACGCTGGCCGCCGGAGCCGATGGGATCAGTCTTCGCACCCTGTGTCATCACAATGGCCATTTTTCGTATCTCAAATACGCCTTCGCCCCGAACGTGCGGGAGGAGTTCCAGAGCGGGTATGGAAGACCGCCGCGAACCACGACGGAGGATTACGAGCGCAACCGTCGGATTCGAGGCGAATTTTTCACGCAGTTCCTGCGCGACGGGCGGAAGCTCGCATCGCGATTCCGAAGAAAGTTCGCCTTTCAAATTGAATCCGGAATCGAGGTCCCGCCCCATCTGGACACCCGCATGCAGTTTCATCTCGATTATGAGACGTGGTTCAAGGAGGAACTCTTCGATGAAATCAGCCTCAAGTGGTTCACGAGCGAGAATCCGTTCATTCACGAGCGCATCCTGCCGCTTGCGCGTCGCCGCGGGGTCCCCGTTCACGTCATCAGCCGCTGCCTCGATGGAGGCATGGACAATCGCGGGATTGAGTCCGCCGAAGCTTATGTCATGAATGCCTTCAAGGCGGGCTTTGACGGATTCAACTTTTACGAAACCGCCAATCTCATGGAAATGAACCCATTGGGCGTTTCCATGCCGAAGGGGTTTGCCGCCTCCGCTATTTCAAAGGCAATCCGGACCTTGAATGCATTACAGCTTGAAGGGAAATGAACCAACGGACAAAACCTGACCAGGACATGAACCCTCATTCATCGTCCTCGACAACGCTATCATCTGGCTGAACACGGGCGCGAGTTTGTGCTGTCCCCGTTCAGCGAAATGGCGTGGAAGCGGAGCGGGGTGAGGGTTATGCCGCGCCCTTATGCTGCTTTCGATATTCCCCCGGCGTCACCCCCGTCTCGGCGCGAAAATCAGCGATGAACTGAGAGGAATCGCGCAAGCCGACTCGCCCGGCAATCGCGCTGATTTTCAATCCGGTCTCTCGCAGCAAACGGCCGGCGGTCTCGATGCGAACTCGCCGCAGTTCTTCCCGAAATGTCCGCCCCGCGATCGCCGCAAACGAACGCGACAGATATCCCACGCTCACCTCAAATGCCGCTGCGTGTTGCGCCAGCGGTCGCGTTATGCCCGCGGTGGTGCGGATTTCCTGACGCACCTGCGCGACCACGCGCTCCATATGACTGCGATTCGCGGGCCGAACCCGCCGCAGCAATCGGCTCACAAAACCATGCATGCGTCGCGCCACCCCAGCCCAGGTGCGCAACCCGGTCAGAACTTTTAGAAACTGAAGATGTCCCTTGAGCAGCGCCTCGCTCGCCGCGCCGCCCGAGTGCGCGCCGCGCAAACACGCGCTCACCAGTTGCGCGCAACGCAGTTTTCGCAAGGTCAGGTTGTTCCCGCTGCTCTCGGCGATGAGTTGCAGCAACGCATCGAGATCGCGTCGGGACTGCTCGCGCTGGCCGTGTTCGATAGCCGAAGCCAGCCGCGGCAACAACTTCCAGGGATAACGCGCTGGGGCCATGTCAAATTCTCCCTACAAATCGCATACACTCCCTATTGTTCATAGGGTTTCGCCTTGTACAATTCTCGCATGACACGGATCGGGACCGACATCGGCGGCACTTTTACCGATTTATACCTGCTGAGTAAAGGCGGTAAAGCGTGGAGCGCCAAACTGCTGACCACCCCGCGCGATCCTTCCATCGGATTTCTGGATATCCTCGAAAAGTCGTTCGGCGCCGATCCCGACTTCCGCAACGCGCGGGAGATCGTCCACGCCACCACGGTGGCAACCAACGCCATCCTGGAACAAAAAACCGCCCGCCTCGGGATGATCACCACGGCCGGGTTCAAGGATGTGCTGGAAATTGGGCGGCATTTTCGCCGCGATCTCTACAATTTTTTCCTCGAGAAACCTCCGGTGCTCGTGCCGCGCCAGC
Organism: Verrucomicrobiota bacterium; assembly: GCA_016198745.1. GTDB lineage: Bacteria > Verrucomicrobiota > Verrucomicrobiia > JABWAM01 > JABWAM01 > JACQHZ01. The sequence continues at coordinate 6,171 of JACQHZ010000101.1, read as the reverse complement.
GCCGGATCGAAGTGAAGGAACGCACCGCCGCCGATGGCGTCATCCTCACGCCGCTCGACGAGCAAGGGGTTGACGCGGCCATCACCAAACTGCTGGCGGAAAAAGTGGAGGTCATCCTCGTTTGTTTCCTGCACAGTCACCTTCGCCCCGAGCACGAGTTGCGGGTCGGCGCGATGATTCGAAAACGCTGCAATCTGTCTGTCATCCTGAGTCACGCGGTCTGCGCCGAGTATCGCGAGTACGAACGGTTCAGCACCGCCGCCGTGCACGGGGCGGTGATGCCGTTGGTCCACGGGTATCTGGGCAACATCGAACGGCGATTGAAGGCCAAGGGAATCGCCGCGCCACTCTCCGTCATGCAATCGAGCGGCGGCGTCGCCAAGGCGGCCTGCGTCGCGGAGCGGCCCGCGGCGATGGTCGAATCGGGCCCGGCGGCAGGCGTCATTTCGGCGGTCGAAGTCGGAAGACGGCTTGGCTTTGGGGATTTCATCGCCTTCGACATGGGCGGGACCACCACGAAGGCCAGCCTCGTGCGCGGCGGTCAGATTGCAATCAAGACCGACTACGAGGTCGGGGGCGGAATTCAGGGCGGCTTTGGCACGGGCTACCCGTTGCGCGCGCCTGTCGTGGATATCGTTGAGATCGGCACGGGAGGCGGCTCGATTTGCTTCGTGGATGGCGCGGGTCATCTGCATGTCGGCCCGCAGAGCGCCGGCGCAGAACCGGGTCCGGCCTGCTATGGTCGCGGCGGAACAGAGCCGGCCATCACCGATGCGCACGCGGTGCTGGGCCGATTGCGCGCGGATACTTTCGCGGGCGGGCAGTTTCCGCTCGTTGTTGAGGCGGCGCGCCGCGCGATTCAGGAAAAAGTCGCCGGGCCGCTGGGGATGGAGTTGACGAAAGCAGCGGAAGGAATCATCACCCTCGCCAACGCGCAGATGGGCCGCGCGCTGCAACTGGTCTCGGTCGAGCGCGGCTACGATCCGCGTGGATTGACGCTGGTGGCATTCGGCGGCGCAGGTCCGATGCACGCCGCCCAACTCGCCGCGGAACTCGGTTGCCCGCGCGTCGTGATTCCACCCGAGGCGGGAGTCCAGTCGGCCTGGGGATTGTTGGTTTCGGACTGCCGACGCGATCTCAGTCAGGCGTTTTTGCGCCGGGCTGATCAGGTGGATTTGTCCGCGCTGAAGCGCCTGTTTCAGACGCTGGCGAGGAAGGGAGCGGAAGAATTGCTCGAAGCGGGTTTCACCGCAAACGCGCTGCAAAGCCGCCTCGCCGTGGACGCGCGCTACGCGGGTCAGGCGTACGAAGTCGGCGTGGAATTGCATGAGACGCCAACGTTCACTCCGGAAATGGCAGGCAAGATCAATCGCGCTTTCCACGAGATTCACCAGCGGTTGTACGGACACAGCGACACGGCCTCGCCGGTCGAGTGGGTCACGCTGCGTGTTTCGGTCACCGCCCGCGTGCCGCGTCCCGCGCCGCGCAAGCTGCCGGTCGCCGACCAGCCGTTGGCGCAACGGAAGCGCGCGACGCAGGAGATGGTCTGGCTGGGCAAGCGCGCGCAATCGCCCGTATACCATCGTTCGAATCTTTATGCCCGCGACCGCATCGCGGGACCGGCCTTGATCATTCAAGAGGAGACGACCATCACGGTGCCGCCGGGAGTGCAGGCGGTGGTCGAGCGCACAGGGGACATTATTCTCACGAGGAAAGGAGGGAAATGAAACCGCGGAAGCCCGACCCCGTCACGCTGGAGTTGATCCGCTGCCGTCTGGAAGCGGGCGCGCAGCAGATGGCCGTGTCGCTTTGGAAAAGTTCCTACTCCACGGTCATCCGCGAGGTGCTCGATTATTCGACCGCGATTTTTGACGACCGTGGACGCATGGTCGCGCAATCGGCGCAACTCCCCTTTCAAATGATGACGATGTCCGCGCCGCTGCAGCATTTGCAGTCGCGGAGGTTGGACTGGCAACCCGGCGACGTGGTGCTCCTCAATGATCCTTACGATTGCGCGGGCCAGCATCTGCCGGACGTGATGACCTTTCGGCCCGTCTTCCAACACCGCAGGCTGGTCGGCTTCACGGGAGCGATTGCCCACATGATTGACATGGGCGGCGGCGCGCCCGGCAGCTATCTCGCCACGGCGACGGAGATTTTTCAGGAGGGGCTGAGGTTGCCGCCGATCAAGATTATTCGCGCGGGACGAAGGAATGAAGAGGCGCTCGACATCATCCGACTCAACGTTCGCGAACCGGAGAAAACCATCGGCGATCTTACCGCGATGATCGCCTGCACCGCCGTGGGCGGGCAGGTGTTGCGCGAATTGGCCGTTCGCCATGGCGTCGGACCGCTGCAACTTGGAATGGCTGAAATCCTGGATGGCTCAGAGCGCTTGCTGCGTTCGCGCATCAAGGAACTGGCCCAAGGCGCTTATCGCGCGGTGGATTTTGTGGATGACGACGGCATCCGTGACGAGCCGATTCGGATTGAGCTGGCGCTGACCATCAAGGGCGACTCGATTACAACCGATTTCGGCGGATCCTCTCCGCAAGCGCGCGGCCCCGTGAATGCGACCTTAGCGATGACGGAAACAACGGTGAACTACGCGATCATGGCTGCGCTCGGCCGGGGCATTCCCAAAAACGATGGCTGTCGTCGCGCCGTCCGGGTCGTCGCGCCCGCGCGTAGCGTCGTAAACGCGCAGTTCCCCGCGCCGGTGGTAAGCCGTGTGACCACGTGCCATCGCATGGTGGACGTGATGCTGCAGGCGCTTGCGCAGGTGATTCCCAATCATGTGATGGCCGGTTACTACGGCGTCAGCAACATCTGCAATCTCGGCAGCTATGATCCGAAAACGGGCCGGCCGTGGGTGCATTTCGAGATCGAAGTCGGCGGTTGGGGCGGCCGGCCGAATGCGGACGGTCTCGACGGCTTCAGCGCGCACATTCACAACCTGGCCAACACGCCCGTGGAGGTGGTTGAGTCCGCCGCGCCGTTGCGGGTCGAGCGGTACGAGCTGGTTCCCGAATCGGGCGGCAAGGGAAAGTTTCGCGGGGGGCTGGGTTTGCGTCGAGATATTCGCGTGTTGACGGACGATGTCTCGCTCAACCTGCTTGGCGATCACTGCAAGTTTGCTCCCAAGGGCCTGCTTGGCGGCGGCGATGGCGCGCGTGGCCGCTACGTGCTCAACCCCGACACTCCCGCCGCCCGCGTGATGCCGAGCAAACTCTCCAACTACCGGATGAAGCGCGGCGACGTGATCTCGATGCAAACCCCGGGCGGGGGCGGTTACGGCGATCCGCGCGAGCGAAATTCCGCGTTGATCGAACGCGACCGGGCTGAAGAAAAAATCAAGGAGTAATCCTGTATGAGCTATGAAAATGTGACGGTATTCGGCGGCGGCAACGCGGCGTTCGCGGTCGCGGCTTGCATGAGCTTGAAGGGAAGGCGGGTGACGCTGTGTGACTTCCCTGAATTCGAATCTTCCATCGCCCCTGTGAAACAAGCGGGCGAGATCGAACTGCTCCGCCAGGACGGGCCGCTGGAAGGCAGAGCGAAGATTCATCGTGTCACCACGAACATCGCCGAGGCCGTGCGCGACGCCGATTTGATTCTCGCGTGCTGTCAGGCGTACGCGCACGGCCTGCTCGCGCGGCAGGCCGCGCCGCACTTGCGGGATGGCCAACACGTTCTGCTGTTGCCCGGCTCGTGCTTCGGCGCGTGGGAATTTCGGATGAATCTGAAGCAGGCCGATTGCAAGGCCAAGGTGGTGGTCGCCGAGTCGAATACGCTCGTGTTCGCAACCCGCAAGACCAATGCGCCGAACCAGGCGCGAATCAAGCATTGGGCGACCGAGGTGTTCATTGCGGCGCTGCCCGCCGGCGACACCGCGAAAATCCTGAAGCCGTTCGCGGAGTTGTTCTCGCAATGCGTCGCCGCCAACGACACGCTCGAAACATGCCTGCTGAACCTGAACCCCTATGTGCATTCCGCGCCCGCCGTGCTCAGCATCAGCGCGGTCGAACGCTCGGGCGGCGAGTTTTATCATTATGTGGACGGCATCACGCCTTCGACGGCGAAGGCGATGATCGCGCTCGATAACGAGCGCGTTGCAGCGTGCAAGGCGTTTGGCTATCGCGATTGGTCGGTGGCGGAGATTTTCCATCGGGCGGGCTACCTGGGCCAGCGGACGGGCGACTGGGTCGCCGATATGCAGTCGAAGGCCGTCTTGCGCGAGGCGAAAGGGCCATTCAACATCAAGTACCGTTATTACACCGAGGACACCGGCGTTGGATTGACGGTGGTGCACTCCATCGGGCGAAGGCTCGCCCTGCCCATGCCGACCCACCATGCCCTCATCCACCTCTGCGGTGTCATGAACGAAACGGACTATTTCGCGGCCTGCACGCGCACCCTCGACCGTCTGGAGATCGCTGGCGCGGATCCGGCTTCGCTGCGAGCGCTCTTCGCATGAAGCGCCAACCGCAACCGAACCTTTTTTCGAACATGAAACTCAAATCAGTGAAAAACCGCTCATTTACCTTGATCGAACTTCTGGTCGTGGTGGCGATCATTTCCCTTCTTGCAGCCATGCTGTTGCCCGCGCTGAAAAACGCGAAACGATCTGCCCGGAAAACATGGGGAATGAATAATCTGCGGCAGATGGGATTGGCGGTCAATTTGTATCGGGACGACTATAATGGCCGCACACCGAATAACGGAGTCTGGCCGAGTGTCAGCACGGGGCTTCTCGTTCCCTACATTGGAAGCAACCTGATCTACGGGACTAAAGCCCGTTCTCCATGCCCGGATTATTATTACACACCCCTGCCCAGCAATCCCACCGAGGTTACCGCTTGCAATATCAATCTCATGGGAGGGCGAGGCCCCACCGACGCAGCCGCTTATTCCATCGAAGATGTAAGAAACCCTTCAACCACCTTTCTCCTTGCCCAGGGCGCGGATGCATGGGCAACCTGAACTCCAGTCCATTTTGAGAATGATTTTAACGGAACGAGCTCCTGGCAAAATTCACCTTACTGGGGCACGGGCACTTATTTTTTCTTTGTGGACAACCATCTGGAGTGGGCGCCCTATAAAGGCGCCAATGCTTCGCTATGGTACACTGCGCATCCGCTTCCCCAGGATTCGACCTGGACCGCCTACCAACAGCAGATTGGGGGACCTTGACATGAAACCGACCCGGCACCGCAATCTTTTCAACGGCGACTGCACCTTTCTCTTTTACGCCGATATTTATCATTCTCGCGACGGCGGACCTTACACCGCCGAGGTGATGCATCGTTATGTGGACCTGCTGGCCAACAGCGGGGTGGACACCTTCCTGATCAACCCCAATGGACAGCACCCCTGGTATCCAAGCAAAAAACTTCCCAACGTGCTCACCGGTTACAAACGGGGGAACCGCGAATTTTTCCGAGGTCATTATCCGCCATTCGACAAGGACTGGACGCCGGCCATGATGGAGAAGCGGTTGGACGCGGATGTGAAGTTCCTCAATCGTTACCTCGATCTGGCGGAAGCGGGCGTGGATTGGATCGCCGAAATCGCAAAGGGTTGCCGTCGTCGCGGAATTTCGCCCTGGCTCAGCATCCGGATGAACGACCTGCATGGCGCCAACAGTTGGGAAAAGAGCTACATGAATTGCCCGCTTCAAAGGGACCCCCAATACCGCCTCAGCGGTTGGAACATCAATCCGAAGGACGGCAAAACCAAATTTCGCGAGGCGCTCAATTAAGGTGTCAGGCCACGATTTCTTAATTCCTGCTACGGTTGGTATTCCAACAAGAAGCGCGGAATGCGCACCAGCGTGCAAGCAGGGTGCAATGTGGATATTCCCGCCCCGGAAGATGGCAGCCACTTTGCCAGGCAATGCCGCCAGCGTTGGGCGGCGCTCATCAAGCAGGTCTATGAAATTGATCCGCTGATTTGTCCCCAGTGCGGCGGCCGCATGCGGATCATCGCCTTCATCGAGAGGCGGCAGGAAGAGGTCATCCGCAAGAACCTGTCCTCGCGAAAGCGGGGATTCTCCAACCTTGCGGCCTTTGGGAGGAGCGCCGGGGGCCTCCGGAAACCGCTCCTCCGGTCCCGACGGGTGACTGGACCTACGAACCCGACCCGGAATTTAATCCTGTCGTAGAGGCGTTC